>JBKQVI010000095.1:0-30858 GCA_052139985.1 Terriglobia bacterium | reverse complement strand
AGCGACGAAGTCAGCAGGGCAAAATTCCGGCGTCAGGATCCGAGGGACGGAAAGGGCGGAAGGCAGTAGGCGGAGCGATGACCGCTGAACGTAGTTGGCCGCCAACTGTGGGCTGTCGCTGTAAGCTGTCAGCTCCAAAAGGATGGAAGATTCCAGCCTGCGGCTGATTTTCGATTGCCGATTGTCGATTTGCGAAGCCCCTCATCGTGGCGGTTCACCAACATGTTGATCAAGGTCCGAAGAATTTGCGCTAACTATAACATAATAAATTGGTTAAAAGTGCTCCCAATAAGTTATTGAAAATAAAGGGCCAAAAACAAAAAAGATGTTAAAAATGAGGAGTGCTCCCACTAGCTTATTGAAAACAAAGGGGCAAAGAAAGTGCTCCCAATGAGTTGATGAAAACAAGCAAGTTACGCGAATTTCCGGATGAGTTGATGAAAGGACGGGAGTCGGAGCCCTTGGTCAATTTCAAAGTCCTCCCCTTTGCCGTCCACGGACTGCCCGACCCACAGTTCCCGGACAGGGCAGCACTCATTCTCGGACGAGATGCCAATTCGAATGATGAGGGCCTGCTTCAACTTCGTGAGATTGTCCAGCTTTCCTTATCAGCGGACTTGGTAACCCTCTCAGCTTGCGACACGGCCACGGGAAAGATCGAAGGTGAAGAAGGTAGCGACGGACTCGCGGAAGCATTTCTGCTCGCGAGCGCGAAGAGTGTGGTGGGGCGCTGTGGGATGTGGACGATGCTGCCACGGAGGCCCTGATGAAGGAAGAACAGGAATCTGGTCGCTGCAGCGAGGTAATGATCGGAGTTTGTGAGCGCTGGTGGACGGCTTCGAGGGACTGAGGTTGAGAAGGATGGGGATTAGTGTGGATTCGGTTATGGAGCATGAAGCAAGGTTGCAAGGTTGCTTTTAAAGCCCTGAAAGCAAAATGGGGCTGTTTCCAGCCCCAAGTTGTACTCAAAGGTTCTTGCTGATGAACCGTAATTCTATGATGGCTTTGGTTGCGGGGGCTGGATTTGAACCAGCGACCTTTGGGTTATGAGCCCAACGAGCTACCAGACTGCTCCACCCCGCATAGGCAGTATACCCAATCGGTGCAATCCTGCCAAACTCTTTTTCATAGTGGAGCAATCCACTCAGCGGATGGTGTCCGCATGATCTTCGGACTACCCCCGCCAACAGATCAGTTTTAGCTCGGTCATCTCTTCCACAGCGAAATGCGGACCCTCGCCTCCAATGCCACTTTTCTTAACTCCTCCGTAAGGCATATGGTCGGCGTGAAAGGTGGAAACGTCGTTCACAAGGATCGTGGGCTCAATCGTCTCCCTCTTTTCGATCGTCGCTGTGGCCATGGGTTGTCCTCATTTAATGACTCGGGCAGGACGCGCTCGGGTGCGGAGTCGGACACTTCACTTGGGCATCGGCTGGTTCCAAATGAGTTCGAGAGTGACCCCTCCGTGAGAGTCCGTATCAAGGTAAGCGAATTGGCCCTTGGCCTTCGGGGTGTCCCACCCGCCCCATTGGGAACGCGGCGCGCCCTTGCCCTCGAAGGTCTTTGCGGTGGCGTCCATGTCGTCAACGTCCACTCCCACGTGGTGGAACCCTTCGCCGTGCTTCTTCAGATACTCCTCGTAGACATTCGGGCCTTGCGTCGATTGAATCCACTCAAAAGGCGCACTTCCGAAGCGCTCCCAGCCGAGATCCATTTCGAATTTTCCCGGCTGACGACGGTACATGCGGTTGACACTGATGTTGTGATCGATTTGCATGCCGCCGAAGCCGAGGTTACGCCAGTACTCGCCCACCTGCCGGACATCGCGGACCACAAAGGCGTAGTGGTTGAATTTGTTTAAGGGATAGTCGTTTTGTTCCGTGCTTGGCTCGGCCGGAGCGGCGCCGTCAGGATCGTGGTAAACGGCGATATCGATCCCGCCGCCCTTCGCCGCAGTATCGAGGTAGGTGCCGTGGCCGGAGCCATTCGTTCCCTTCCATTGCGTACGCTGCGCGACCTGCACGCCTTTCGACTGGAAGTGCCGAATCTGTCGTTCCAGTTCCTGGTCGCTTTTGACGGCGTACCCGAGAGCCATGATGCCGTCACCGTGCCTTTTCAGGAATTCGGTATATAGATTATTTCCAGTCACGGGCTGTATCCACTCGATGAATACGCTGCCGACGTGGCCGAACGCCGATCTGGCCGTGGTCGGAGCGGGTTTGCCTCGGTATACGAGGCCGGTGAAATCCGTGACCTCTGTCCGGTGAACATTTTTCAGCCCGAGCCTTTCCCAGTAATCGACAACGGGGTCGAGATCCTTCACGATCCAGATCACGGAACTCACATGTCTGTAAATCGAGAGATCGACGGTGGGTTTGGAAATGTCGGCACCGCGTGCGCTCGACACACATGCGACCGCGATAATCAGTGCAATAGCAGACGCCAGCGTGTACTTGGCTCTCACGAAAACCTCCCGAGATTGAAGAAGACGGCTTCGGCAAGTGCCCGAAGTCTAATCAAAGGCGTGACAATACCATGAGCAAACGCGCGCTGCAATTCTCCGATTCTCATTGTTGATTACTCTGCGCTGCGACGTCGGATCCTGCGCGTTGCCGTGTCTAGATCGGGGATGAAGCGAAATTGCCAGCCTCGTCAAGGGTGGGAGGGAATGGCTCGGGAAGAAGCCGCCAGCCGGGGAGAGCCGCTGCGTCGCGGGCTAGAAGCTCGGAGACGGCGATGTGGTTGAGGTTCAGCGTATTCCGAATCCAGGCAACGCGCTGCTCGGCGGGTTCAGGACTGCCCAGCGCGCCCAGAAGCCAGGAGAGCGCTTGGTGGTCGGAGGGCCAGAAAATGGGAATGCGCGGCATGGGAGGATTCATCGAGGTTCGAGCGTTGGCATACATCTTTTGTAAGTCGATCTTGCGATAGAGGCGTTCGTGGATTGCGTCCGCCAGTCCCACACCCAGGGCGTTGCCGCCGCTTTCTGCGGTAAGATCCCGGACATAGATCAGACGAATCTGCGGTGCCTCGCCCGGATGAAGCTCGATGCCGCGGCCGACGATTTTCGTGTCGAGACCCGTCCCGCTGATGTTCTTGCCCAATTCATCGACGATCAGAAGATCGAGCTTGGGGAAGGGAATCCGCGCCACCGCCTGCCGCGCGCTTTCGAGACACAATTCCTCCATAGCGACGATTCCCGCGGCGTCGGCGGCACGCACAGCCGCCACCTGATGAAATTCGTTTTCGATCACGGCAACGCCAATCAGAATTTTTCCGCTCGCCAGCACTTTCGCGGACATCGCACGAATAGCCGTTTCGAATCCAAACTTCCAACTCCAGTGGTGACACTCGAGTGCGCCGTCGGCTTTCCCCATGCCGACCGCGATCATCTTGAGCAGCCCGCTCTCAATCTTGCCGGAAAAGTCCGTGTGGGGTTTGACCCGGTTCAGCAACACCACGCCGTCGGACTCCCAAGCAAGGCGGTCCATGAAGACCTTAAAGCCCTCAGGGGTCGCCCCCAGAGAAACAGTTTCCATGGAAGAAAGCACGTCGACACCGAGAAGAGTCGGCGTGACGCCATAGTGCTCGAGGACCTTTCTCTGGCCTTCCGCCGTCGCGCCCCCGTGGCTGCCCATCGCGGGGAAGACAAATGGCCGCGCGCCGTGACTCCTGAGCCAGTTGCAAAGCTCTTTGGCCAGAGCATCAATGCTGGCGATGCCACGGCTACCGACTGCTACAGCGATGCGCTTGTCGCGCAGTGTGCCCACCGGCAACACCAGTCCCTCCAGAACGCGCGTCAGTTCCCGCGGCAAGTCGGTGAGGCTGGGAGCGCTGGGGGCTACTCTTTCGAGGATTCGCAAAGCACCGAGAGGAGAGGTTGGGTTGGTCGACATGACGAAGATTTACGGTATCGCTTTGGAAGGAAAGCGTCAAGGGATGAGGCCGCACACGCCGCGAGTGGAATCGGCTGTACCTTGCGCATCCTGCCCGCGCAATTTGCGGGAGCGGGACGCTCCCGAGACAGCGGGCGAGACGCCCACACTACATTTCGGGGATCGCGGCGCTCACTCGTGTCCTGCGCACCTCATTAAACTTTGAAAGAAGGTGCAGAAAAGTGTTAGTCTGCGGCGCACCGGTTCCACTTTCAGGATTCCCGGAGAGAGAGGTCCATATGGTTTCGAGTCGAGCGTCCAGGTTTATCTTCCTGGCAATGGTGGTTTTGCTGGCCACGGCGACGGCGTTCGGCCAGGCCGAGCCCGAGACGCTGAACGACATTCTGGGTGGCGAAAATCTAGCGCCGGCGGTTTCGGCGTTTCAAGTTCGGCAGTACATTCTGAGTCGTATCGCTCCGCCTCCAAATCCTCAGAGTAGCGAGGCGTGGACGGCAGAAGCCAACCGAATTCGGCAACACACGCTCCGCGATGTTGTGTTCCACGGTTGGCCCGCCGATTGGGTGAACTCAGCGCCCAAGTTCGAAGAGGTCGCGGTGATCGAGACCGGCAATGGCTACAAATTGCGCAAGCTGCGGTATGAGATTGTCCCCGGTTTCTTCTCTGTGGCGATCCTATATGAGCCGGATCACTTGGAAGGCAAGGTCCCCGCTGTTTTGAATGTGAACGGGCATGAACCGCTCCTGGGCAAGGCCGCCGAGTACAAGCAGAAGCGCTGCATCAATTACGCCAAGCGCGGGATCATGGCGCTGAATATCGAGTGGCTTGGGTGTGGTGAGCTGCACCAGCCGGAGAACACCCATTGGAATGGAGCGCATCTGGACTTGGTCGGCTCCAATGAGCTGGGGCTGTTCTTCCTGGAAATGCGGCGCGGGTTGGATTATCTGTATAACCATCCGAACGTGGATCGAAACCGTTTGGCGGTCACGGGGCTCTCGGGCGGAGGTTGGCAGACCATCATGCTCAGCTCTTTGGATGAGCGCGTCAGGATGGCCATGCCGGTGGCAGGTTTTTCGTCCACCCGCGCGCGGGTCGAGGTGAAGGAGTTTGGAGACCTGGGTGACGTCGAACAGTCGGGAACGGATTTGCTTGCCGGACAGGACTACCCGCAATTCATAGCCATGATGGCGCCTCGGCCGGTGCAGCTCGCCTACAATGGCGAAGACAGTTGCTGTTTTCGCGCGGCGATGGTGAAGCCGGAGATATTTGACGCGATCCTGCCGATTTACAAGCTCTACGGGAAAGAAGATGCCTTGGCGTGGCATGAGAACCGCGATCCCGGCACCCACAACTATCAGCAGGACAATCGTGAAACTTCCTACCATTTCTTCACTAAGGTTTTCGGGCTTCCACCCTCGGATCGGGAGATTCCGGTAGGGCCGGAGCTGAAATCGTACGATGAACTGGTGGTGGGCCTCCCCAAAGATAACCTGACGATTCTTGGCTTGGCGCGCAAGTTGGCCAGCGAAGTCCAGCGTGCGCCCGCTCCCTCAGAAACTGGGGAGCGAGCAGCCTGGGCAAATGCCGAGAGAAAAGCGCTGGCCGAAGTGGTACGCTACAAGCCTGTCAAGCTCAACGACGCGCAAGCCGTTTCGATGACCAAGCACCTGGGAGTGGAAACCAAATCGTTTCTTTTCCTGCTGAGCAATGGGCTCACCGTGAATGGCATTTGGCTAAGGGCCATCGGCATCGGCGACCACGCGCCCGTTAACGTAATTCTCAACGATGCGGGAAAGAAAGCGGCGGGTGGGGAAGTGGCGGATAGAGTCGATCGGGGCGAGCAGGTCTTGGCCCTTGACCTTCTGTTTACCGGTGATTCCTGGGGAAAAAATCCGGCTGCGGAAGACTACACGGAGATCTTGCACGGAACAGGCGACCGTCCCGTCGGCCTGCGGGCAGCCCAGTTGATTGCGGTGTCCCGATGGGCGCAACAGCGCGGCGGCGTTGCGAACGTGAGGCTGGAAATCACGGGAATGCGCAGTCAGGTGGCGGGACTGATCGCCGCGGCGCTCGAGCCGAACCTGTTCGCAAAGGTTGTGGTTCACGAGGGGATATCCAGCTTGGGCTTTCTGTTGGAAAAGCCCGTGGCGTTTCAGGACGCGCCGGAGCTCTTTTGTCTGGATCTCTACAAGCGATTTGATATCGATCGGCTGGCCCTGATCGCCGCGCCCGCCGAGATCACTACCGAAAAGGTGCTGCAGATTCCCCCCGCCTCCGGCGCGGACCTGAGCAAATGAACGCGTGGGGTGGGACGGCACCGAAACAGCGCTTTGCGGACGGAGCGGCTGTAGCGCGGACCTGTTTTGTAGGTCCGCGGGTCGTCCCTGATCGGCGGGGGAAAACCGCGGACCTACAAAACAGATCCGCGCTACGCTTCTTTTCTTTGCCGGACCCACACGTGCAAACGCTTGCGACGGTGCAAGGTCCGCAGGTTCACCTGGGCCGAGTTAATGGAGACTCTATGAAAAGCTTCTTACGCGTCATTCTATGTGCGTGTCTGATTTCACCGGCCATTCCTCTGGCCTTTTCTCAACAGTCCGCCGCGAGGCACTCGAACCCTGGGCTGTCACAGGAAGTCCAGACTTTCCCGCTGTGGGAAAATGGCGCTCCGGGCGCACTGGGGCATGAAGATAGTGACATCCCCACACTGACTTACTACCCAGCGCGGGAGGGCGTTCCCACTGCGGTCATCGTTGCGCCGGGAGGAGGCTATTCCGTCCTGGCTGCAAATCATGAGGGCCGGCAGGTCGCGAACTGGCTCAATGCCGCGGGAATAACAGCGTTCGTGCTGAAGTACCGCCTGGGACCCCGCTATCACCATCCCATCGAATTGGGGGACGCGCAACGCGCCATTCGCCTGGTGCGAACCCGCGCCGCTGAGTACGGTGTGAAACCCGACCATATCGGAATGATCGGGTTCTCGGCGGGCGGCCACCTGACTTCCACGGTCGAAACTCATTTCGATAGCGGAAACCCCAACGCGGCTGATCCGATCGACCGCGTAAGCTCCCGGCCGGATTTCGCGATTCTTGGCTACCCCGTGATTTCCTTCAAGGCTCCTTACAGCCATCGCGGCTCTGCCGCGAATTTGTTGGGTGACTCACCTGATCCAAAGCTCCTCGAAAATCTGTCCAACGATATGCAGGTGACGCCGCAGACGCCTCCTACGTTCTTGTTAAGCACCAGTGAGGACACTGTCGTTCCGGTAGAAAACAGCGTGGCATTCTATTTGGCGCTGCAGAAGGCGCACGTGCCCGCGGAAATGCACATTTTCCAAAAGGGTCCGCACGGCGTGGGTTTAGCTTTGGGTGATCCCGCCTTAGGCGAATGGCCAACGCTGCTCATTAATTGGCTTCGCGGGCTAGGGATGCTGGCGAAGTGAGAGATTGACAGCATTGAAGCGGGTACCTATTCTGAAAAGTGGTCGTTCCTTGCTTCAGAATAACGAACCTCGCAAAGCCGTTCGGTGGTATTGGGTATGACGCCGATTGCCATTCGTGCTGCGTTGAGGGTAGCCCCATTTCATCCGAGGACTCATGAATTTCAAGACACTTGCAATCCACGCTGGACACAACCCCCAGGAACATTTTGGCGCGGTCATGCCGCCCATTTACCAGACTTCGACTTTTGCATTCCGCGGCGTGGGCCAGCCGGGCCCGTTTGACTATTCTCGCAGCGGCAATCCCACCCGGAAGACGCTGGAATCCTGCCTGGCCCAGTTGGAGGGTGGAACGGCGGGGTTTGCTTTTGCCACGGGCATGGCCGCGGAAGCTACCGTGCTGATGATGTTTTCATCGGGTGATAACATCGTTGTCCACGACGACCTTTATGGGGGTACATATCGGCTGTTCGAGTCGGTTTTTGCCTCCAAGCAGATTCGCGCCCAGTATGTAGATCTGCGCAATACCGCCAAGCTGCGGGCCGCGCTAGCCGCCGGGCCCAAGGCGGTTTGGATCGAATCGCCCACGAATCCGCTGATGAATCTTGTGGACATCCGCGCGGTATCGGACCTTGCGCATGAGTTTGGGGCGCTCGCGATCTGTGACAACACTTTCCTTTCACCATATTTCCAAAGCCCGCTGGAGTTGGGCGCGGACATCGTTTCGCATTCGACAACCAAATACATCAACGGACATTCCGACGTGGTGGGGGGGGCGCTGGTGGTGAAAGACCCTGCGCTGGCGGAGAAGATCGGCTACCTTCAGAATGCCATGGGCACCTGCGCGGGTCCGCAGGATTGCTTCCTGGTTCTCCGCGGGGTTAAGACCCTGGCCGTCCGCATGGAGGAGCACAACAGGAACGCGCTTGCCATCGCGCGCTGGCTGGAAAAGCACCCCAAGGTTTCGGCGGTGCTCCATCCCGGACTCGAAAGCCATCCTCAGCACGAATTGGCGCTGCGTCAGACACGGGGTTCGGGTGGGACGTTTTCCTTCCGCGTGCGTGGCGGCGACGCAGCCGTGAATCACCTTCTGGCGAGTTGTAGAATCTTCACGCTGGCGGAGTCACTCGGCGGAGTGGAGTCATTGATTGAGCACCCGACCACGATGACTCATGCCTCCGTGCCGCGCGACGTTCAATTGCAAATGGGGATTACGCCGGACCTGATTCGCATTTCCGTGGGCCTTGAGGATGTTAGCGACTTGATCGCGGATCTGGAAGGCGCCCTGGCTGGATGAGTGGGTCGCGCTCCAAATTGTTGCGTTTGTATTTCGCATAGGTTCTTTGACCTTTCATGTGGTAATGTTCGCTGTATAGGAGGTGGCCGATGAGCACCGTACAGGAGGTTGTGACCCTTCCCCCCATACAGATCCCTTCCCGCACGGCGGTAGCGCGCAACGTGGCGGTGGACGCCTATCGCGGCCTCGTCATGTTCCTGATGATGGCTGAGGTGCTGCGATTATCCCAGGTGGCGCTGGCTTATCCCGGAAACTGGATCTGGCATATCCTGGCGTATAACCAGACCCACGTGGAATGGGCGGGATGCTCGCTCCACGACATGATTCAGCCCTCGTTTTCATTTCTCGTCGGAGTGGCGTTGCCTTACTCGATTGCCAGCCGCATCGCCAGGGGTGGAACCTTCTGGAAGCTATTTGGGCACGCCGTGTGGCGCGCCTTCCTGCTGGCGGCTTTGGGAATCTTTCTCCGCTCCATGGGCCACTCGCAAACCAACTTCACCATGGAAGACACGCTGACGCAGATCGGATTCGGATATCCTTTCCTCTTCTTGCTGGGCTTCCGGCCGCCGCGCTGGGCGTGGGCTGCGCTGGGTGTGATCCTGACGGGTTACTGGCTGGCGTGGGCGCTCTACCCCGTGGCCGGGCCGAACTTCGATTGGCAATCCGTGGGTGTTTCCGCAGCGTGGAATGCGCAACACGCCTACACCGGCTTTGCGGCGCACTGGAACAAGAACTACAATTTGGGGATTGCTTTTGATCGGTGGTTCCTCAACCTATTCCCCCGTGCAACGCCGTGGGTATTTAACGAGGGCGGATATCTCACCCTGAGCTTCATCCCGACGCTGGGGACCATGATTCTGGGATTGATCGCCGGACGCTGGCTTCGCGAGGCCGCTCCTAAGATTCCCATGAAGAAGCTGCTCATTGCCGGCGCGACAGGAATTGCTCTCGGCCTCTTTTTCCACTTCACACATATCTGCCCCGTAGTGAAGCGCATTTGGACGCCGAGTTGGACTCTGTTCAGTGGCGGCGTGGCTTTCCTGTTTTTGGCGGCGTTCTGCTGGGTAATCGAGGTGAAACAACACAAAGGCTGGGCGTTTCCGCTGGTGGTCATCGGCATGAATTCCATCGCCGCATACTGCATCGCGCATTTCATGGAGGAATTCATTATTAGTACATTTCACACCAACCTCGGCCCTCACTTCTTCGCGTTCCTCGGCAACGGCCTTGAACCGTTCCTTGAGGGCGCCGCCGTACTTTCTTGTTATTGGCTGGTGTTGTTCTGGATGTACCGGCGGAAGCTGTTCTTGAAGATCTGAAACGGCGGTGAACCACCAAGACACCAAGCCATTAGGGGCATCGATAAAACGCACTCCTATTGCCTTGTATTTTCCTGGCGCCTTTGTGCCTTGGTGGCGAGCCCGCACATGTCCCGCGCAGTTGTCCCTTCCCTTGCTGGGGTTTTTATGGGACTATCATAATTCGTGGGATCGCGCTTCGGTCTGTCCACCAAAATTGATTTGGATTCGGCCCGCAGACAGGGCGAGGGAGAATTGGCGTTTGGCGTCCGTCAAGTATTCAACCATCAAAGAAGTTTTGGAACTCATCCGTCCGGATCTCCTCCGGGTGGAGGAAGAGTTCGGCATTCAGACTGCGTCGGACGTCCGTCCGATTACCGAAATCGGCCAGTACTTGCAAGAGGGCGGGGGAAAAAGGCTGCGCCCGGCCTTGGTGTTGCTGGCGGCGAAGTTGTGCGGCTATGAAGGCATGGCTGCCGTCCGCTTGGGCGCGGTGGTGGAAATGATTCACACCGCCACTCTCGTTCACGACGACGTTATAGATCAAGCCGACACTCGCCGCGGAAGGCCCTCGACAAACTCTCGCTGGGGCAACCAAATGAGCGTCCTGGCGGGTGACTGGCTTTACATGCAGGCCTTCAATATCGCTCTGAACGAAAGGAATTTCCGGATTCTAGACGTCCTTATTCGGCTCACGCAGGTCATGGTGGAAGGCGAGTTGCTCCAACTGACGTGCGTGCGAAGGCCTACTGTTTCCGAAGACGAATACCTGGAGCTGGCCTACCGCAAGACGGCCTGCCTGTTTTCCGCGTGCCTGCGGCTGGGGGCCCTGCTAGGTGGAAAGAGCGAGGAAGAGGAGACGCAACTGGGCCTCTACGGCATCAACCTCGGCTTGGCCTTTCAACTGATTGACGACGTGCTGGACTTCACCTCTTCCGAGGAAGTACTGGGCAAGCCCATCGGCAATGACGTTCGCGAGGGCAAGATGACGTTGCCCCTGATCTACCTCCTTCAGCGGTGTACCCCGGAAGAAGCGCACCAGGTTTCACGCGTATTGGAAGAGGGCGGATTCGATTCCTTGCAGTTTGGGGAGATTCTCGACCTGATTGACCACTACGGCACGCTCCAGGCGGCTCGGGAAAAAGCCCAGGATTATTCCGACAAAGCCCGGACTTTTCTGGAAGGCTATCCGAACTCGCCTTACAAAGATGCCTTGCTTTCCCTCCCGGACTTCATTTTGGATCGGGAATCGTAAGATCGCGCGCCCTCCGGCATGAAACATCGCCACGAAACCGAAATCAAGCTGGCGGTCGCCGACGCCAAGGAAACTCGCCGGCGCCTCGCGGAATTGGGATTCCGGCCGGTTCTGGCCCGCCATTTCGAAAGCAACGACCTGTATGATTTTCCCGATCAGCGGCTGCGTAAGTCGCGCTGCCTCATTCGTCTGCGTTTTGCCGGGGACCAGGGCTTGCTGACCTACAAGGGCGCGCCGCTGCGGTCCCGCGACTACAAAATTCGGCGGGAGATTGAAACCCACGTGGAAGACGGCCACCGGCTGGGCGAGATTCTGCTGCTCCTGGGCCTGCGCGAAGTGTTCAGCTACGAGAAGTTCCGCACGATTTACGCTCCGCGCGGAAAGCGCGATGTGGCAGAGGCGCCGCACGTGGTGTTCGACGAAACGCCCATCGGCAATTTCCTGGAATTAGAAGGCCCGCAGCGCTGGATTGACGAGGTGGCGCGCCAGCTTGGCTATTCGCGCCGGGACTACATTACGGACAGTTATGCAGCCCTTTACCGGAAGAACTGTCAAGCCGAGCACAAGACTCCGGGCAATATGATTTTCCCGTCACGCGAATCGTGATTGGGTTCTGTGCCCGCATGGGCTATAATGCGCTTGAGTGTTCCGTCGGCAACCAAGCCGAGCGGGGAGGAGAATAATCATGGAAGGTTTATTGCAACCGACTCATCTGTTTTTCATATTGCTGATCGTCTTGATCCTGTTCGGCCCGGGCAAGTTGCCGGAACTGGGTAAGGGTTTGGGTAAAGGCATTAAAGAATTCAAGGACGCTATGCGCGGCAGCATGGAAGGTACCTCCGACAAGAAGTAGGGGGCTGCGCCGAGCGGGAAGGAGAGTAACGAATGGAAGGGTTGTTACAACCGACTCATCTGTTTTTCATTCTGTTGATCGTCTTGATCCTGTTCGGGCCTGGCAAGCTGCCGGAGCTCGGCAAGGGTTTGGGAAAAGGCATTAAAGAGTTCAAGGACGCCATGCGTGGCAGCATGGAAAGTTCTTCCGACAAGAAAGAAGAAGAGAAGAAGCCCGCGGAAGAAAAGAAGTCGTAAGCCTTCGCTGTCTACTACTGCCAAGGAAGGTCCTTCCCATACCTCACCGGTTAGCCTCCCACGACGAATACAGCGACGACGCAGATACCATTACCAGGCGGCGCGGGCCCCGTTGCGGGCTCGCGCGGCCGAGGGTAGGTAATGCGCCTGCTCCGTCCTCAGCTGCGGAAGCGGCGACATCTTCTAGCCCACGGCGCAAGCCGTGGGATTATTCGGAATCAAGTCTGAGCCCCGGTAGGGGCGATATCGCATCGGCTCGGCGCAGCGCGATAATAATGATGTCGCCCCTACCGGGGCTTATGAATTTACCCCACGTCCCGATTCTCCGATCGCTGGTGCGATGGGCTTAGTGATGACGCCAGCTACGCCGGCTTCTTGGGGTATTTTGCAGTTGGCTCCACGCAGATTTGAGTATCACTAGAGGAGAACTTCTATGTCGTCGAATAAGCTCGAATCGTCGATCAATCCTTGGGGTCACACGTCTCGGCGCGGATTCCTGCGCGCGGCCGCGGGCGCCGCAGTCGTACCTGCGGCGTTCGCCGGGGCGGGCCAAGGTTCCTCCAAACCCGCGCCGCGCCGCCTTCTGGCGTGCGTCGGTACCTACAGCTCACCGCAAGGCCCAGAGGGAGCAAAGGGTCGCGGCCAGGGCATTTACGTCGCGGAGATGAATCCCGCCAACGGGGTGCTAACCCAACTTGAGCTTATCGCCAGTGATGCAAATCCCGCTTGCCTGGCCCTTGCCCCATCGGGCGAGCATCTGTATTCGGCGAATGAAGTCGCCACTTACGATGGCGGAACATCCGGCTCGGTCAGCTCCTACGCAGTCAATCGTGCTTCCGGACACTTGACCCTGCTCAACACGGTTAGTTCGGAGGGCGTCGGCCCCGCGCATTTGAGCGTTCACCCCTCCGGGAAATATGTGTTGGTGGCCAACTATGCCGGAGGGACGGTGGCAGTGCTGCCGATCCTCGCAAGCGGCAACCTTGGTGCGGCCACGGATGTTGTTCACGATCAGGGCACGGTGGGCCCGGAGCGCGCGCAAAGCGCGCCCGTCGGAAGCTTTGCCATCAGCGGGCACGACAAACCGCACGCGCACATGATCCAGGCGGATGCGGCAGGGCGCTTCGTGTTTGCCAGCGATTTGGGGCTGGACCGGATTTTCATCTGGAAGTTCGACGCGGAGAAGGGCAAGCTCACGCCCAACGATCCGGATTCGGTTGTGCTGCCGCCGGGAGATGGTCCGCGCCACTTTGTGTTTCATCCGAACGGCCAATGGTTCTATTCACTTCAAGAAGAAGGCTCGACGCTCGTGGTGTTCGACTATGACGCGAGGCAGGGAAGGCTGAAGGAAAAGCAAACCCTCTCCAGCCTGCCCAAGGGTTTTGTGGGCACGAATTTTACTTCCGAAGTCATGATCGCCGCGGACGGGAAAATCCTCTACGCCGCCAACCGGCTGCACGACAGCATCGCGTGGTTTCCCATCAGCGCAACGGGCACGCTCACCTTTGGCGGAGAAGAGTGGACCCGCGGCGATTACCCGCGCAGCTTCAACATCGATCCGACGGGGAATTTCCTCTACTCGTGCAATCAGCGCGCCGACGCCATCACCACTTTCCGCGTCAATCGCCAGTCTGGGGCGTTGAGCTTTACCGGGCATTACACGCCCATCGGCACACCAGCGAATATCGTCTTCCTGAAATAGATGTACCGGCACGCAAGCCTACGCCTTCGGTTGAGGCGAAACGAAGCCCGGGTCATTGGTTGGCGGAGAATGGGTTCGTGGGTTAGTGTTGGCCAAAATAAGAGGTTCGCATCGAGCATCGACCTGCGGCTTTGCCGGTTGCTCTGCGAAGAGGCGAAGCCTTTTCGCAGAGCAAGGGGCGAAGCCCCAATGAATCCATGATTCCTCGCTGATCTGGACAGTCGTGTAGCCCCCCTACTGACAATATTACCGAAATCCTATTGCGGTTCCAGGAATTCCCGCTTAAAATGTCCCTATATTCAGGCATGTGGGGGGGGCTCACATGAAGGTAGCAGACTTAATCCAATCTCGCAGTGAAGTTTATTCCGTCACGGAAGACGTGACCGTCTACGATGCGGCGCGCTATTTGCGCGAAAAGCAGGTGCGATCAGTGGGCGTGCTCGCGCCTGGCGGGAAGCTGGCGGGGGTTGTTTCCCAGAGCGATATTTCTGACAAGGTAGCGGCGGAGAACAAATGCCCGTCGTGGATGCGGGTTTCGGAAGTGATGAGTTCGCACCTCATCACCGTTCCGCCCGCCACGCATCTGGATGAGTGTGTGCGGCTGATGGAGAAACACGGCATCTACCACCTGGCGGTTGTCGATGAAACGGAAACTTATCGCGGCATGATTTCAGTTCAGGATTTGTTGCGGGTCATCGCTTCCGACGAGAAGGCGCGGGCCGACATGCTCGAGTCCTTCATCTTCTCGGGGCGCTAAACATCCCGAGGGCGCCGCCATGCCTCGTTGGTCGATACAGTTTTCCCGAGAGGCTATGAGACAGCTACTCCGAGGCGCCGCCCCACGCCGGGACTCACCCGTTACTGAGCACTTTCTGCGGATGGCTAAAATATTCCCCATTGTTATGCTCCTCATTGTGGCAGGGAGCATTTCAATTGCGAAAGCGACTGCCGCAACCCTGGAATTGAAAACCACGGCCTTCCATGCGGGCGGCACGATTCCGGCGAAGTTTACGTGCAGCGCGGAAAACGCTTCGCCTGCTCTCTTCTGGACCCAACCGCCGCCGCGCACCACGAGCTTTGTGCTGATTGTGGACGACCCGGACGCTCCGGGCGGAACGTGGGTGCATTGGGTGGTGTACAACCTGCCGCCTTCGGCACGGCAGTTGCCGGAACACCTGTCTGCGGGCGACAGCATTCCGGGGGGCGGTAAGCAGGGCGTCAACGACTTCCCTCAGACTGGTTATGGCGGGCCGTGCCCTCCGCCGGGTAGACCTCACCGGTATTTTTTCCGGCTGTATGCCCTGGACACCACCTTGGAGGTGCGCGCCCCGGTCCATCGCAAGGATCTCGATTTGGCGATGAAGGGTCATGTGCTGGCCCAGGCAGAATTGATGGGAACATTTGGACGGTAAAGGAGTTGCAAACAGTGAACGAAGTAACCAAAGCAGTCGCATTGGAAACGGCCCCTGCGGGGCGAACGGCCAGTTACGAGCACGACGCCATCTACCAGGATGGCAAGATCGCGGCGCGAGCCGTCGATCCCGAAATTCGCGCGGACGCTCACGAAATTCACTTCGGGGAGATCAATAGCAGCGACAACCTGATGCTGCCGGAGGAATGCGAATTCCAAAAGTACCGGCTGATGATCCAGCGCATCGAGTACGCTTCGCGGGTTGACAAGAATGCGCCGGAAAAAGGGCGCGTCCTTCGCGGCGTTGTGGCGGAAATATTAGGCTATCGCGAGCAGTGAACCGTTCGCGAAAAGCGTGCTCTGTAGATCCAAGAGCGAACTTCTCCGCGTGTAGCGACTCAGAAGCACAGGGATCACTGTCAGACGTAGCCGCAACCAAAGCCGTGCCATGGCCGTCCCGGCCATGCTCGAGGACGGGCGGGACGCCCGGGGCACGAAATCTTTCCGCGTCACGAAGAATCCCCGGATTAGTAGTACCGACAAGAGCTCTTCATCCGAGCCTGGGGGATCGCGGGTCATTAATTTTCGACCC
This sequence comes from Terriglobia bacterium, assembly GCA_052139985.1. Classification (GTDB taxonomy): domain Bacteria; phylum Acidobacteriota; class Terriglobia; order UBA7540; family UBA7540; genus Bog-366. The sequence continues at coordinate 14,885 of JBKQVI010000095.1, read as the reverse complement.
TTAGTTTCCGTGCGCGTTTCTCTGTGGTCTCTGTACTCTGTGGTGGAGTCCTTTTGGGGTACGGCTTTGACGAGCCGTGGCGAGTCGATTGCAATTCTTCTAAGCGGCTTGAGACATCGGAAGCTTCCACAGTCCGGCGGCATTGCAGGCATCGCAGATGCGGTGCACTCCGCCCAGTGCCTCAAGTCCTACCAAGAGGGTAGAATCTGCTTCCACGGACTCGCGGGCGGAGCAATTGGGGCATTCGAGGAGCACTTGCGTCCGGACTTGGTCTCCCATCTGTAATTCTGGAATGTCCGCTCCCCAGAAGTTTCTCGCCGGCTCCAGGTTTTCGACGCCCCAGTAAGTATATTCAAGTTCGGGACTCTGCAATTTGGACACGACACGAAAAACCGCATCCTCCCCCGTGGGGTGGCTGATCACGCGGATTTCCGCATCGGGCAGCAGTTGATGGCTCATTCGGATTTTAGCGCCATGCACGTTCACGATGATGGTAGAGGCCTCTTCGGTAAAATCCACGCCACGATAATCAACTCCGAAAACGCGGATCGGTACCGACAAGGCCACTCGGCAGCTCCGTCGGGTCTTAAATTGTGCCATGAACGTGTCCTCCAGCGTTGCGCGGAACCCTCAATGGGTAGATGTTACCCTTCCTGGGGAATGTTTGCCAGTACCTTAAAGGGAACCCTAGAAGCCTCTCGGAGATAGAACTCCTTCGACGAAGGATCAACAACTTACAGGTACGGGTGTTCCGCTAAGTTGTTGATTCTAAATACGTAAAAATCTATCTCCGACAGGCTCCCGGGAACTTAGTTGGCCGGCATGTGCGGCTCCGGCTGTTGCGCTTCCAGCAAACTTAAGGCGTCGGAGATTTCGTCAAGCAAGGCTCGCGCGCCTTGCTCACCTGCACTTGCCGCCGCCACAAGGCCATAGGCGCAATTCAGGCATAGGCAATATGCCCGACTTTCCGAGATTTCGCTAGGGCGGCATGCCGCACAGGGCCAATCGTCGCACGAATGAACCAGCAACCCCCCGGTCGTCATGGCGAAATCCACGGTGAACCCCCAGCCGGCCACTGTGCCAATTTGAGCAAGTGGGCCGCCACTTTAGCTTATCGGATTTCTGGGGACAAGCTTAAGGAGGAGAAGGTGTCAGGTATCAGGTGTCAGGTGTCAGGAGAACAGAGGTGCCACGGGCAGCTATTAGGTGTGAGGAACCGGATGGCAGGTTCCACGTCTTAGGCGTCAAGCGTTAAGTATCACGGGGTGGGGTTTCACTAGCACCCAGCACCCAAAATCTAGCACCTCCGTTCTGCTGACACCCGACACCTGATACCTGACACCTGCTCTACCTACCGCTCATAACTAACACCATAGATCTTGCTGGTGCAGCCTTGCATTTCCTGGCGACGGACCACCTGGCCGCGGACCTCGATGTTGAAGCCATCTTTTTCAAAAGGACACGTCACGAGGACGACCTCGCCGACCTCATAATCGCGGTCCGTGATAAAGCACAACCCGCCGCGGGAAATATTTTCGCTCCGCGCGAACTCTTCCGTGCCCACGAAACTTCGTACGCGGATCGGCAGTTGCAGCGCGACCCGATCATGCTTCCGTTGAACGGATCCGATCTGCTGTTCAGCGGGGCTTTGTGGACTGGAAAGAGCGCCATACGCGTCACTTCCGGAGATGGGCATGGATGGGTCTTTAAAGCCCCAGGACGTTGGGCGCCCACATACCTCACACTCTTTCATCAGCATTCCGGAGGTTCCCATCACCTCATACTCAACCATGGAAAGCTGGCATAGCTTCGCATCATGACAGCGCCGGCACTCGATGAGTGCCGCGCAGACTCCCTCCAACGCGGACGGCGGAGGGAATCCTATGCCCCAAACGTTGCAATTTGATTCCTGGCACTCGATGCCCCATTCGCCGCCCTCGCCGGAAAGCGGTTGGGTCGGGCCTACGACCCGAAACGTGCCGCTACGGCGCCCCACCTTTGTGGTTAAGAACAAAATGCCGCCCGCCGGCACAATCCGCTTCAAGTAGATTCGCGCCCCTTCCCGATTGATGACGAGTGTCCGGGTATCTTCGGTGAACTTCTCACCGTTGCGGTCTACGCCCTCGACGCGGATGGGTACTGTGATCAGCAGCCGCTCGCTGCGTCGGCGCTCGACTGCTCGCAACGACGCCCTCGCCGAAGTCACAGGCGGCTGGCTGGCTTCCGGAGACTCGTTCATTTCCGTACCTCCTAAAGACTTCTTCGCAGAAACTTGGCGCCCGGAAAACCGATTCGTCGACGCCCGTGTAGCATTTGATAATTTAGCATAGGCGAGGCGCCTAGGGTTAGAGGAAGGGCACTGCGCCAGGGGTACGTCAAAGTCGTCTCGATATGGAGTGCGGGAGCTTGCTGCCCGCCCAGAGCGCGCCAGCGAGCAGGCGCGCCAAAAGCGGCAGCAAGCTGCCGCACTCCAAATTCGCCCAGGTCGCCATGATCCCGTTATCTTACAGTTGTGGGACTTTGACGTGACCATACCGTCCGGCGACGGAACTTGCCGCCCATGCACCGGCCATGAGAAAATTCGATGGTCTAGAACTGCGTGTGACTTCGCAGCGACGAGTTACCCTCGCCATGTGGAGGCATAAAGCCGCTACTGCCTCAAACTGAGTCGCCACTTTGCCGACGCTGCTAACGGGGAACGTGGTGAAAGAGGAGACGACGATGGGCTCTGACGGTTGTGCGCAACGCGAACGATGGATACTCCTCGCCATTCTTGTGTTGTTTCTGGCCGCCGAGTTGCCGCAGTCCGCGCGCGCTCAGGTGCTAACCTCCCAGTATGACAATTCGCGGTCGGGCTGCAACCTGCGCGAAGCCTTGCTGACCCCCCAAAACGTGAATGCCAGCCAATTCGGAAAGCTGTTTTCACTGCGCGTTGACGGCGCGATTTACGCTCAGCCATTGTATGTGCCAGCGCTGGAAATCCCTGGAAAAGGCACACACAACGTCGTTTTCGTGGCCACGGAACACGATAGCGTCTATGCTTTCGACGCCGAGGGTCGGCCTCAGGAGCCGCTTTGGCAGGTCAATTTTCTGAATGCCGGGAAGGGGATCACGGCGGTCCCGGTCCGCGACGTTGGTTGCCCCTTCATTCAACCGGAAATTGGGATAACTTCCACTCCCGTCATCGATATGCAAAGCGGAACGCTGTACGTTCTTGCTCGAACCAAAGAAAAGTCCGGGGTGTTCGGAAAGCGGCACGTGCAGCGTTTGCATGCGCTAGCCATAGCCACCGGCGTCGAGAAGTTTGGCGGGCCCATCGAGATTCGCGCGTCCATGAAGGCCGAGGGTGACGGCAGTTCCCACGGCCAGCTTGAATTTGACCCCTTGCGCGAGAACCCGCGCAGCTCGCTGCTGCTGGTTAACGGAAACGTCTACCTCAGTTGGGCTTCGTCGTGCGACGCGGGGCCCTACCACGGCTGGGTGATGGCTTACGACGCGCACACGCTCCGGCAAGTTGCGACATTCAACACCTCTCCCGATACCGGCGACAGCGGAATTTGGGCGGGGGATACGGGGCCGGGGGCGGACAAACACGGCAACGTCTTTTTCGCCACCGGCAACGGAACGTTCAATGTCAGCTCGGGTGGGCGCGACTATGGCGACAGTGTGATCAAACTCTCGCTCGCCGGACGCCAATTGCTGGCGCGCGACTACTTCGCACCCTTCAATGAAAAGGAACTGGAAGCGAAGGACAAAGACCTCGGCTCGGGAGGGGTTCTGCTGCTTCCTGACCAGCCGGGCCCGCATCCGCATCTCCTCGTGGTGTCCGGCAAAGGCGGCACGCTCTACGTGCTCGACCGTGACAATTTGGGAAAACACCAGGACGGGAGTGACAGTCAGATCGTGCAGACGTTGCCAGGCGGGCCGGATGAGAATTTTGGAGCTGCCGCTTACTGGAACGGACACGTTTTCTACTTCTTTGCCGCCGATGTACCGAAAGACTTTGCCGTGGTGAATGGGCGACTCTCGACGGAGCCGGCGCGGGGGAGCAGAAGATTCCCCGATCCTGGCTCCACTCCCACCGTCTCTGCCAACGGTACGAAAAATGCAATCGTCTGGGCGCTAACCTCCAAGCACTGGAGCGATCCCGACGAGCGGCGCGCGGGGCTTTACGCCTTCGATGCCTCCGACCTCACCCACGAACTGTATAACAGCGAAATGAATCCCGACCGCGACCGCGCCGGCGTCGGGCTTCGCTTCAACATTCCCACGGTCGTCAGCGGCCACGTCTACGTCGGCGCCAAGGATGAGTTGGACGTCTATGGGTTGCTCTCCGTTCCGGAGCCGAATCGCTGATACCCGCCGCGCGATGGTCGCTTGCCGCGACCCCAAGAAAAGGCTTCACCTCTGAGACACGGAGACACAGAGAAAGACGGACAGAAACTTAGAGTCGAAAACTAACGAACCTAATGCCGACGCTCGGAAGGAACGTTCTTCTCTGTGATCTCTGTGCCTCTGCGGTGCGTCTTTTCCGCGCAACACGCTTGGTACTCCCGAGGCCACTCAGATATACTTTCCACATGCTCCTTTGTCCTGTTCGAGGCTGCCATCTGGCTCTGGTCCGCGAGGAACGGCGACTGCTCTGTGCGCGTGGCCACTCCTTCGATGTCGCGCGGAGCGGGTATATCAACCTGCTTCAGCCGCAGGAACGGAGATCCAGGCAGCCTGGAGACACCGCGGCGGCGCTCGCCGGGCGACGGCGATTGCATGATCTGGGAGTGAGCGAACCTCTATTGCGCGCTATTTCGGAGACCGTCGCTGCCTCGGCCCGCGAGGTTGTTCTCGATGCCGGCTGTGGTGATGGGTTTTATCTCGGAACCCTGGCGCGCCAGCACAAACTCGACGCGCATGGAATCGACATTTCGATTCCAGCCATTGATGCCGCCGCGCGGCGCTACCCCGAATGCGAATGGGTGGTGGCCAATGCCGACCGCGTTGTGCCCTACGCGGACCGCTCATTCACCCTCATCCTCTCGATCACCGGGCGGATGAACCCGGCCGAATTCCGCCGCGTCCTGCGCGACGATGGACGCCTTGTCGTCGCCATTCCTGGTCCTGACGACCTCATCGAATTGCGCGGCAAAGGCCGCGACCGCGTGGCTCGAACCGTCGAGACCTTTGCGCGCGACTTTACGCTCGTCGATCAGCGCCGCTCCACCACAACGGCCGATCTCGACGCCGCGGCCGTCCGCGATGTCCTGCATTCGATTTATCGGCCCCTGTGGTCCCAGCCCGTTGAAGCCATGCGAGTGACGTTTAGCCTGGATATGCTGCTGTTTCGACCGGCACGGGGCGCCGATGGGGTGTATACTGCTGCGGCTTAGGATGCGCGAATTGAGATTTTGAGGGTTGCTCGGTTCGCATCGCCATGATTGAGGAGGGTTCCGATGTTCGAAATTACTCGCCGTAGATTTCTCGGTTCTGCTGTCGTTGCCGGTTTGTGCACGCAAATAGGTATCGCCAAAGAAGGGAAGCTCCGCATTGGAGTGACGGATTGGAACCTGAACCTGGGTGCCAACCCGGAGGCGGTGCCGCTGGCCGCCAAGCTTGGATTCGATGGGGTGCAAATGTCGTTCGGGCGAAAGCTCGTTGACGGGAAGATGCCCACGGACAATCCGGAGGTCATTGCCCGCTACCTCAGCCTTTCCCGACAGTACAAGCTTCCCATCGATGGGACGTGCGTCGATAAGCTGCATGACAATGGATTGAAGAGCGACCCTCTGGCTGTCAATTGGGTCCACGACTCGATTCGGCTCACCAAGGCCTTGCATACGAAGGTGCTGCTGCTGCCCTTCTTTGGCCGCTGGGCTCTCCAGACGAAGGACGAGATGGACCACGTTGGCGACGCGCTACGGGAACTGGGGCCGGAAGCCGGCAAGGCGGGAGTCATCCTGGGCCTCGAGGACACGATCTCCGCGGAGGACAACGTGCGCATCATGGAGCGGTCACGCTCCGCGAGCGTGCTGGTTTATTACGACGTGGGGAACTCGACGAAAGCAGGGTTCGACGTGGTGAAAGAAATCCGTTGGCTTGGGAAGGACCGGATTTGCCAAATCCATTTGAAGGATAATCCTCACTACCTTGGGGAAGGCGATATCAAGTTTGCTCCCATCATGCAGGCCATTCACGATATCGGGTTCACGGGTTTTGCGAACCTGGAGACCGATGCGCCTTCGAAAGATCTAGACGCTGATATGCGCAAGAATTTGGCCTACATCCGCAACGTCATGGCGCAATCCTGACGAGCGGACGGGCGCCGCCAGCGGAAGTGGCGCGGACCTGCTCTTTAGGTCCGCGGCAGTTGGGCAAGGCCGCCTGAAGAGCCGCAGACCTTGAACAGCAGGTCTGCGCTACGCCCTCGGGGTGCCCCTACAGTTGCGATTTTGCCACGTTACGCGCTCAGGGTTTCACACCTGCATTCCTAATCCCCAAGTCCACACCAGGTTCAGAACGCGCGGCTGCCTTCCAGAACTCTTCGATCTCCTCCAAGGGCTTGTTCTTCGTTTCCGGCACAAAAAACCAGGTAAAGATTGCTTGCGCCAGGGCCATTGCCGCGAGGAATCCGAAGGTAATGGCCTTGCCGATCTGATGAAATGCCAGGGGAAAGAAGAGCACGACCACGGCATTGGCGACCCATTGGGTCAGCACGGGCACGGTCATCGCGGTGCCGCGGATGTAGTTGGGGAAAATCTCCGGGACCAGCGTCCAGAAGACGGGTCCGATGCAGGAGGCAAAGAACGCCAGGTAAGCGAGGATCAGCACTAATACCGTCGCGCCGTGGAATCGACCGGTCACCACCGTCACCGCCAGGAGGACCAACGCGGCTGCCATTCCGAGCGAGCCCGTTATGTAGAGCGGCTTGCGGCCGTAGCGGTCGATTACCCAGAATGAAACCAGCGTGAAGGCAAAGTTCGTGAGCCCGACAATGAAGGTGGAGAACAGGGCCGCGTCAATCTTCCAACCCGCCGACTTGAAGATCGCCGGAGCGTAGTCGATGATCGTGTTGATGCCCGACACGTGAATCAGGATGGCAAGGAAGAATCCGACCGTTACGGCGCGGCGGATTCCTGGCTGCCACAGAGCGCGCCATGTTGTGCTTTTACCGGCGATGCTCGCCCGCATTTCCGAGATTTCAAATTCCGCGGTTTCGCGCCCCGCGATGCGTTCGAGGATGGTGAACGCTTCTTTCGATCGGCCCGCCATAAACAAGTAGCGCGGAGTTTCGGGCGCGCGCAGCAGGAGAACAAAGAAGAGCAGCGAAGGGATGACGCCGGTGATGAACATCCAGCGCCAGTTCGAGGCGCCGGCATTCCGCAGAAAATAGTTAATGCCGTACGACATCAGGACACCCAGCACGATCGATAATTGGTAGAGCGTGCCCATGCGTCCGCGCATCGTGGGCGGAGAGACTTCCGCCACATACATCGGCGAAAGGATGGAGGCGCCGCCCACCGCAAGCCCGCCGATGAATCGCGCGGCAATGAAAAAGGTGAAGCTGGATGCCCCCCCGGAGGCTACCGAGGTCACGGCAAAAAGCAACGCCACCCAAATCAGGATTCGCCGGCGTCCGTAGAAATCCGTGATCCTGCCCGCGACCACCGAACCGATGACGCAGCCGAAGAGAAGGGAACTGAACGCCCAGCCAAGACTCAGGTCATTGAGCTTGAAATACTCCGTGATGAATGGACCGGCCCCGGTGATGATGGCGATATCAAACCCGAAGAGCAGCCCTCCCAGCGCCGCCGTCGCGGCCAGGAAGATGACATAGGAATGGTTTATCTTTGCGGTCATAATATCCTTCTCGGGAGCATAGCAGGGTTTGGTGGAATTTGTTTCGCAGGATTTTGCGGTCGATCTGTGAAGGGCGAGGGTGGGAATGCCTCTCGGGAATCGAGCGCGCGTACGGTCTACTGCTCCGCTGGGAGTCGCTTACCCCTTGAACTGTGCATAGGTTCTCTCGAATTCGGCCTTCAAAACGGGATTCGGCGCGCTGAGAGCGTCCACAACCCGACGGGCCCATAGGAAGTATTCCCGCTTGCGCTCCTCGCTCCACGATGCAGGCGGGCTTGCCAACAGGGAACGCAGGTTCGAGATCTTGTCCGCCAGTTTGATGACTTGAGCGCGCGCTGACTTATGCGGAGCGCTCTCGACTTGCAAGCCCTTGCGGACGTCTTTGGGCAGCGATTTGTCGTCCGTCATCTCGACCACAAGCGCGGCGATATCGCTTCCAAACACTTGTTCGAGTTCGTCCGCGGTGGTGCCTGTGTCCTCGATCGTGTCGTGAAGCAAGCCGGCGATGACAAGGTTCGTATCCAGCACCTCGCTGCTGCCGGCGATCAACTCCGCGACTTCGATCAAGTGGTTGACGTAAGGTTCCGCCGCAGCCCCTTTGCGCTTCTGCGCGGCGTGCTTTTCAGCGGCAAATTTCGCCGCGGCAAGAATCCGTTGCACGGGCGCCGCCGGAATCGATTCCCCACCGGATGTATTCATTAGTTACCCTTTCAAATGAAGCTTTCGTAAGGAAAAATTATCGCAGGAATCAATCGGCCGGGCAATCGTTGGTTGGCGAAGCTGGTGCACGACACAGGAGTAGAGAAGCGGAGGCGCACGGGCATCCTGCCCGTGTTCAGTCATGGCCAAGATGGCCATGCCACGAGCGGTAGCGTGGGCGTCCCGCCCGCGGTCACGGGAGCGTCCCGCTCCCGCCGGGGAGGCGCGGGCAGGATGCCCACGCTCCAGCGGGCGAGACGCCCACACTACGTCCGTGGGGCGAAGCTTCCGCCTTGACTTTGCCTCTTATTCGAACTACGTTTAGTCATCGTTGGAAACTGCCTGGACCTATGTGGGCGGATGAAGGTCAGGGTATGAAGCATCGTTTCACCATCGTACTTCCCATTGTTTTGCTAGGAGCATTGGCTTTTGCATTGCCCGCACGCGCACAACGGGGCGTGGGAGCCAAGCCCGCCCCGGGTGGGGGCCGAGCGGCGTCCGGCGGCTCATGGGCAAGGGGTGGGAGTGGTGCATACCGCCCGGCGCATCCGCTATACCGTTCGTTTCGGGGCCGGGGGCGCGGCTATGGATCGGAATGGGGAGTGGGATGGGCCTACTTGCCGTTCCCGGGCGACTACTATGACTACCCGGATTACGAACCGGGTATGACCGAGCCGCCGCGGTGGGAGAGTGCTGCCCAGTACGTTCCGGCCGAGCCGCCGAGGGAAATCCACCCCATGCTACTCGAGAGGCAAGGGGATCATTGGGTTCAAGTCACGGGTTACGCGGAATCAGCCACCGCCATGCAGCCGGAACCGCCGCAGGGCGGGGAACAGGCTCACCTGCACGCGACTGTACCGAGCGGTAGCGCTGTTGCCGAGCCCCCTCGCGAGCTTCCCACGGCCGTGCTGGTGTTTCGCGACGGGCATCAGGAAGAGGTCAGAAGCTACTCGATCATCGGTGATGCCTTGTACGCGAAGGCGGATTACTGGACCAACGGCTCGTGGACAAGAAGGATCGAAATCGCCAACCTGGACGTTCCCGCCACCTTGAAGTTGAATGACGAACGCGGCTCGAAATTCAGACTGCCTTCCGGTCCGCAGGAAGTGGTCATCCGGCCGTAGTTGCGCGGCTTCGATCCTCAGTTTCTTACTGCTGGTCTGGCGTGGGTGACGGACTGGCGAAAGTCATAGGGGCCATTCCTGCCGTTCCATTGGGCGCTCCTTCTCTGCTTTCGGCAACCAAGGTGCAATCAAAGCGGCATTTAGGCAGGGGGCTGCGAAGAGGTCTATGGAGAACTCCGTGAATTCTGATGACCAAATTTGGGAAGTACGGATGACCTTTGAAGATGGTAGCAGCGAGCGATTACTGGTTACGCCGCTGGTTCCGAATTTGTATCGATTGGAGGCGAGTTCGGTTTTGGGTGAGGCAAGCTATCACGACATAGTTGAAACCGATCCGCAAACCGACGGGACGCTTCGCTTCGTACGTGTTGTGACTCCTTCCGGGTTGAAGACCGTCTCCTGGATCCTGCCGAAAGTTCAAATTGAATCCCCCGCTTTGTCTCCCCTACTGGGAAGGGTCATTACTGTTGGGGGCTTCTGGGAGAGAATCTTTGGCGGGGTGCTTCTGGTGCACCTGCCACCGGCAGAACTGGATAACGTCATCGGCCAGTTCAAGAGCTTCTTCAGTCAGCCCTGCGGCACCGCTTCAAAGAGCTAACTATCAATTCCCCGTTGGGTAGCGCATACATTGGTTTGAATGGATGCGGCCGTTCCGCATTACGGTAGACGCCGCCGATGTCGCGCGACGCTGGGACATACATATAAAGCAATGTATACGCCACCCTCGAAAAAGGAAATTCCGGATAAACTGTGGGGATTGTGATGAAGCCTCTGATTTCCGCGTTGTGTGTTTTGTTTGCGTTTGGCGGTCTGAACGCGCAGACGCCTGGCTGGCAGCCATCGCTGGGGCACACGCAAGTGCCGATATGGCCGGGGGCGGCGCCCGATGCGCAGCCTGCCGCGGGACCGGAGGTCGTAACGACAACCGGAAAGGAGTCTCTGGTTGCCGGCAGGCCTTGGGTTTATGTGGGCCGCGTCTCGCGTCCTACGATGACGGTCTATGCGCCGAAGGAGAAGAATACAGGCGCTGCGGTGGTCGTGTTTCCCGGCGGGGGCTATCAGATTCTAGCCATCGATCTTGAAGGCACGGAGGTCTGCGACTGGCTGACGTCCAAGGGGATCACGTGTGTGCTGTTGAAGTACCGCGTGCCGGGTGAGGGACTCTTTCCGAAATCCGGATCGTGTCCGGACTCACCGATGGCGTTAGAAGATGCGCAGAGAACGGTGGGACTGGTGCGCTTTCACGCCGCGGAGTGGCATATCGATCCTCGCAAGATCGGAGTGCTGGGGTTTTCGGCAGGCGGGCATATGGTGGCAGCGATGAGCACGCATTTTGCGCATCGTTTGTACCCGGCGCTAGATGCGGCCGACAAAGAAAGCTGCCGCCCGGATTTTGCGGTGGCCATTTATCCGGGGCATCTGTCGCTTGCCGATAATAGTTTTGGATTGAATCCGGACATTCGTACTCATATCACCCGCCAGACGCCGCCCACGTTTTTGCTGCAGAATGAGGATGACCACGTAGACCGCGTAGAGGACTCGCTGAGTTACTACGCTGCCCTGAAGAAGGCTGGGGTGCCCGTGGAGATGCATCTGTATGCGCAAGGCGGGCATGCGTTTGGCCTGCGGCGCACGAAGCTGCCGGTGACGGCATGGCCTCGGTTGGTGGGGACTTGGCTGGGGGCAATCGGAATGGTTCCGGAGTGATTCGTATTTGCGCTGGTGGCCGTGGCTACCGGCTCTGCGTCCGATACCAAGGTGCACTCAGAGATACGTCTATGGGGGGCCTCGAAGAGGTCCGTGCGGATTCTGCATCGATGTCGGCCGACCCTGGCGCCCGGGAGCCGACAACGCAGGGCGCGTCTACGGTTTGGCGACAGAACGGCCAACCGATGGCAGACTGGCGGGGACAGGACGCAAGAGACTCCTTTTCGTCCAGCGTGCGCCGACGTCCGTCTAACCCCACCAGATCGAACTTGACGGCGGAGCGGGAAGTGGGGTCTTATAGCGGTCCTACGTGCGAGATTTTCGCTATAATCGTATGGTTGCTCTATGAGCCTATCGCCCGATTGGAACAAACCGGAAATCGCGCCCATTCCGCACGTTGGCGCGGACGTAGACGTCACTAAGTTTATTCCCGGTGACCTGTTACCTCTCGAAAACCCTCAGACCGACATTCCGCGAATTGCCAGGGACCCGCGGCTTACTCGACTGATTGAGGCGGCGGTCCAGAAGATTCCGACATCCCACACGCTCAACCTTGGAGATGCTCGCACGATGAGCGAACTGGCGCCGGCGAGTGTCCACCTTGTGCTCACTTCGCCGCCGTACTGGACCTTAAAAGAATACCGGGATTCCGAAGGGCAGATGGGGCACATCGACGATTACGATGAGTTCCTGACCGAGCTCGACAAGGTTTGGGCGCACTGTTTCCGCGCGCTGGTTCCCGGCGGCCGTTTGATCTGTGTCGTAGGTGATGTGTGCCTCTGATATCAGATCTGACTTGACGCGGCGCCTGCAATGCGGTCTGATACGTGATGATCGTTCGCAATAGCCGCACGCTTATACGCTAAACATGGCAACCGCGACATACCAGAAAAGTTTGGGAGCGTTTTACACTGGAGAACCGGTGGCCCGGTGGATTGTCAACTGGGCGGTTCGAAGTCGTGGAAACACGCTGCTTGACCCGAGTTGTGGCGGCGGAGTTTTCTTGCAGTCGGCATCCGAATGCCTTGCCAAGAATGGGAACGGCAATCCCCATATATGGGGCGTCGACGTTGACGGAGAAGCACTCGCAGCAGTCGATGAGCGAGTCCCGCACTGCAAGCTCATCAATACGAATTTTTTCTCCATCAAGCCGAACGAAACACCGCGCTTTGACGCTGTAGTCGGAAATCCACCCTTTATCCGGTACCAGAGCTTTAACGGTGAAAGCCGGTTATCCGCCCTTGCGCGCGCGAGAGAAGCCGGTGTACACCTTCCGCAGTTATCCTCGTCTTGGGCCCCGTTTATCGTTCATGCTGCGGGCTTTCTGAAAAAGGGCGGCCGCTTGGGCATGGTCGTTCCGGTCGAATTGACGCACGCCCAATACGCTAGAGAAGTGCTTAGGTTCATCGCGAGCAAGTTCGGGCGCATTCAGCTTTCCATCTTCCGCAAAAAGCTCTTCCCGGATCTCAGCGAGGATACCGGTGTGCTGCTTTGTGATGGATATGAGAGTGAGTGCACTTGGTTTTCGATTGCTATCCTGAATGACATTCACGAAGCCGAGGAGCAGAGCTACCTCGAACAGCCCGTAGACATTGCGGCTGTGCTGAGTGGACGGACCAGGCTTACTCACTATCTCCTGGCCCCGAAGGTGCGGGACCTGTATCTTGGGCTTTCGGAGAACCGTCAGGTTCGGAGAATCGGCACGGCTGCCGATGTCGGCATCGGATACGTGACGGGATGTAACGACTTCTTTCACGTGTCGCTCCCCGAGTCCCAGCGATGGAAGCTTCCGTCGGATTTCCTTAGGCCCGCACTCCTTGCCATGGACGGCTCGTTCGGCGCTTTGCTGCGCGAAGCGGATTGGGCGGAGCTGCGCGACGCAGGACGGAAAGTCTACCTCCTGGCAATTCCCGCGATCGGCGAGGCTAAGTTGCCTGCTTCCGTGCGCGGGTATCTGAAATTTGGGGAACAGTTGAGCGTCTCAGAGAGGTTCAAATGCCGCGTCCGCGAGCCCTGGTACTCGGTGCCTCACGTGAGGGTTGCCAACGCCTTTCTTTCCTACATGTCTGGGCAGACCCCGAGGCTGGTGGGAAATCGGCCGGAGTTGGTTGCTCCCAACACGTTGCACTTGGTCCGGTTCGAGAAGGGGGAGCGTGCCGAGCCCTTCATTGGCGGGTGGTATTCTTCGCTGACCAAACTCAGTTGCGAGCTAGAAGGGCACCCCATGGGGGGTGGAATGTTAAAGCTGGAGCCAACTGAAGCCGGGAAGGTCTTGGTTGCCCTCCCAGATCGTCGTGACTTGCCGCGTTTATTGTCGGGCCTGGACGCGCTGATTCGCGCCAAGAATGAGGAACCAGCGACTGACTTGGCAGACCGCAACGTCCTCCGCCGCGGGTTGGGCCTTAGCGCATCGGAATGCGCTGCTCTCCGGGAAGGGGCTGCTGAGATGCAGAAATGGCGAATGCACAGATGACTCAGAAACCTCGAATCGTCACCCTCAGTGGCGCCCTAAAGGATCTCTGTGCCGGCGCGAAGACTCAGTCTCAAAAGCATATCCGCGCTCTCCATTCCTACTGCGCAACGCGCCTGATCCTTGAAGGTGGGTTCCCTCCCGAGTGGGTTATTCCCCGGCAGGGCTTCTCCGGCGACAAAGTGAATAACTCCGATTACCGGCTGCGTGTATCACCCGAGGCTGAAGACATGTCAGAGCATCGAGTGCTCGGTGGGATCAAATATAAGGACGTCGATGTCACCGTTTTGGTTCCAAGCCTGGGGCCGGCATTGGCTATCTCAGGCAAGAGCACCGGCAACGCGTTTCGCAATCTCACGAACCGCATGGAAGAAGCATTAGGCGAATGCACAAACGTCCACCTGATGTACCCAGGTTTGGTCTTTGGGTTTCTACACCTGATCAAGTTTGCCAAGGTATCAGAAGTTGGCAACGTGCCGGACGCATCCTTTGATAACAACGATCAGCCGTTGCCTGCCATCCGGCGATACCATGATGTGCTCCTCGCCCTGGGCGGAAGAAGCACCATCACTGATCCGGGGATGCGCTATGAGGCGGTTGGGCTTTTGGTCTATCGTAGCACGCCCGCTGGTCCTGTCATCTGGGACGCCTACCCGCCCCCTGTTAGCCCTGTACACTTCTCGAGATTCTTTCAGCGGTTGTACGACTTGTATGATCTGCGCTTCGGGTATCCCGATCCGGACGGACCCAACATCCGCAAAGTATGGCGTCCGCAATTCGCTGACCTCCCCAAGAGCTTCGACACGAGCTTACATTTCGAGTGGCAGCCGAGATTGGCTGAGTAACGCGATCGAGCGATTTAGGAGTTACTTGATTTTCGGACTATTGCCTGCGGTCAAAGAGCCGTCTAACCTAACTTCCACGTTCTCCGGCGGGTTTTCGGCGGTTTCGGGATGCAAGGTCTTTGTTTTGAGCAATCGGTCCTCACAAGGGCAAAATAGTGACGAATATGAGTGATATTTGTCCTTGACTTG
>JBKQVI010000094.1:0-30223 GCA_052139985.1 Terriglobia bacterium | reverse complement strand
CTCGTCATAGGTCGCCTGCTCATCGACGCACGTGTCGACGGCCGGGGTGTTCACGAGAGTGTAGGGCGGCAGAGACTGCGTCGCGCGCAGCCGGTTGATCTCGTTGATGCACGCGGTCCGCGAGGCGGAGAAGCCGTCGCTCGACGTGACCGTCGCCGGGGGGACGCCTGCGTCCGCGGTGCCCATCGCGTGAGCCGCGTCGGGCTGGGTTGGAGGCATGAATCCAGCGTCGGAGGACGCATTCGTCGGTTCATCGCCCGGGGTCGACGGGGCGGTCGCAGCAGCTCCGGCATCGCGACGCGGGAGAAGAGACAACGTGGTATCACCGAGGCTCTTACCGCCGATCATCACTTTCAGCAGGCAGGATTCGCTGCGCTTCTTGCTTAAAATGATGTGAGCATATAGCAGGTAGCGCATCAGAGATCGACCGGATCGGGAGGCAGGTCGCGGATGGGCGGAAAATCTTCGCTGAGCAAGTAGCGCGGACCTGCGGTTTAGGTCCGTGGCTTTTGATCCGGAATCGAGCCTTGCATTTTCAAATCCGCGTGCGCCCATCAATGGCCAGGGGTGCGCGATCGTTACCAAGCCAAACCGGTCGCACCGAAACGGCAGGCGCCGGCGTCACACCGCGATTATCTACGCGCCCGCCCCGCGGGGCACAAGGCTGAAAAGCTGCGGAATCGTGAACCGCAGGTCCGCGCTTGCTACAGACATTGCCGGAGGGGGGCATACCGGTATCACGGTTGTGCATCCGCAGACAGTTTTGTAGCAGCGGTTGATCGCGCGTTAGCGCGGTTGACACAAGACAAGACTATCCGCCGCCTCGCCCAAGGTCTTTATGATTATCCCCGCGTTCACAAAAAGCTTGGCGTTCTCGCTCCGAACCCCGATGATGTGGCTGCGGTGCTGGCAGCGAAGACGGGAAGCCGAGAACAGATCTCGGGCGCGCGCGCGGCGAATTTGCTGGGGCTCACGGAGCAGGTAGCGCTCACGGAGCAGGTAGCGCGGACCGCCGCTTTTGCGGTCCGCGTCTTTTCCGTAGAAATGATCTCCACCGTGCCGTATTCTGTCGCGGTTTCGAAACTCCGGCGTCCTATTCTTTCCGATCGATATTTCTTTATCGTGGTGCGCCCGCCCAAGCGGCGGGAAAAATTCGGTCGACCGGTTGAGAATGCCCGCCGATCCGCGCGCACGAATTTGATCCCTCCATCTCGGGCAAGAAAAGACGCGGACCACAAAAGCGGTGGTCCGCGCTACCCCTTTTCGCTAGTTTATCGGCCAGCCCGCTAACATTTAAACATTCCGGGCGGTTGACGCCCTACTCGGAAGTTGACGCGAGCCCGCTCACAAGGATGATTATCCGCGCGTAGAGATCGATCCAGTCGAAGGGCCTGATGTTTACCCGCACCCGGCGAATCATCGGAAGTAGCGCACAAACTGACCCGCGACGATTTCTCTTGCCGTTTGATCGTCATCTGCGGGAAATCACCGAGGCGCCAAATTCTGCGTGTGCTCCTGCGGACGAAGTGCGGCGAAATTGGTCCCCTTTCAGGCCGGTGCTAACACGAGCCGGGCTGAAAAGGCGGAGCGCAATTCAGACCTTCACAAAAATCCCGCGGCGATACATCCAATAAGCGATGAGCCAGATCACCAGCAGCACAGAGCAGGATTGCGCGACCGGCCCGAAGATGCCCAGGAATTTGTACCCGCCGCTAAACACCCCAATCGAATGGTTAATCCACTCCGCGAATAGCTCATGCAGGCAGTAGATGAACAGTGAGTTCATGCCGACCACCACCAGGGGGAACATCGGTTTGCGAATGCCGGCATATTCCACCAGCAGGACAAAAGCAATCAGCCCGAGGATGACCCAACCCGTGGTGTAGAGCGTGAAAGACGCGGTCCAAAGCCATTTGTTGATCGGGACCCGTGGAGACAAGGCCAATCCCGCGGCGAATGCGCCAAGCATACCGAGCGCCAGGATCTTCAGTTGCTGCGGGCGCGGGCGGCTGCCGCGCAGCAGGTTCCCGGCCCACACTCCAAACAGCACGCCGGGAGTTTCCGCAAGGAAATTGATGTTTACAGCCGGCCAGGGGTAATTCGCACCCATCAGCCAGCGGTCGAGGCGCGCTCCGGCATTGGTGACCTGCGCCCAGGCTCCGGCGGGGCCGGGAAACAACAGATAGATGGAGGAATGAAGCGCTAGCAGCGCGACGACGGCCATAATCTGTTCCCGCATTTTCAGGCGCATCAGGAAGTAGCAGATCAGGTAGGTCGCCGCAACCTGGGTTAGCGTGTTGTGGAACTGAAGGTGCGGGTGGCCAAGTTCAATCGAGAGCATGATCTGGCTGATGACCACCAGGCGCAGACAGCGGATCAGCACGTGGCGCGTAGTGGCGTGCCGGTTGGCCTCGCTGTTCCCGCGCCGCGCGAAGGCATACGGCATCGCGACTCCCACCATGAACAGAAAGGCCGGCATGATGAGATCGTAGAAGGCCGCGCCGCCCCACGGCCGATGCTCGAATTGCTCGGCGATGTAGTGGTAGACGCCGCGGTCGGGAAGTTGCGCGAAACCAAAACCATCGGATACCAACAGAATCATGATCAGTCCGCGATAGGCATCGAGGGGCAGGAAGCGCGCCTTGGTCTCCGCGCGGCGCACCGCCTCTCCGCTCTCAGCCGCTGGGCGGGGCACGGAGGGACCTTCCGGCAGTATCGCGGGGGGCGCTACGGATGTGCTCGTGGACATTAGACTTAACCTCTGTGCTAACCCTGAGTTACGGTTTTCATTTCCGCTTTGGCAAAGCGCCAACGATAGATGCCGTACACGATTCCCAAGAACAGCCAAATGCCACCCGCGAGCTTGGCCGTCCATCGCAGGTTGGCCCAGGTGTAAAGGCAAACGATGAAGCCACCCAACGGCAGGACGAAGAAACTCCAGCGCCGGTCTCGACCTTTCACGACGTAGTATGCAATCGTAGCCGCGTTCACTCCCATGAAGGCAAGAAAGGCGCCGAAATTCAGCAACTCCGCACCCAGTTGATAGCTCATGACCAGCGAACCACCCAGAGCCAGAACGCCGATAAAAATAACGTTGTTGGCGGGAATGCCTCGTTTCGGATTGATCGCCCCAAAGAAGCGCCGAGGCAGCGCGTTGTCACGGCCCATCCCGTAAAGAAGACGGGCCGCGCCCAGTTGCGTTCCAATGCCCGAACCCATGGTGGCAATCAGCAAGGTGGCATTCACCACATTGAACAGGACAATGCCGCCGGCCCTCCCGGCGACGAACACATAGGCGGTGTCGATATCGGGAAAGGGCATGGAATGCGGCCAAACAAGCTGGGCGGCGTACACTTCCGCGCTGGCAAGAACGCCCGTCACGAGGCAGGTCAGCACGGTCGCGAGAAGGATATCGCGTTTGGGATTGATCGCCTCTTCGGAAAGAGTCGATATGCTGTCAAACCCGATATAGGTAAGGGCCGCAACCGACGTCCCCTGCCAAATGCTGCTCCACGCAAAGGTCGAGGGATCGTAGAAAGGCCGGGTGAGGAATGCCGCGTCGTGCGGCCCGCTGTGGAGGATGTATCGGCACATGCAGAATAGCATTCCAGCCACGACCGCGCTCATCAATCCGGCCAGCCAAAAGTTGGTGCGCGCGGAAGCCTCGATGCCGCGCAAGTTCAGCATGGTGAATAGCAAGGCGAAGGAGAGCGCCCAGAGGGGAAAGGGGATCATCGGCAAAAAATTTGCCGCCGCTTTGCTGCACCAGATGGTGCAAATAATGGGATTCAACAGATAATCCAGCAAAATCACCCATCCGGTAAGATAGCCCACGGTGTTCCCGAACTCCGCCGCCACATAGGTATATGCCGAGCCGGCGCTGGGATAGACGCGCGCCATTCTGCCGTAGCTCGTGGCCGTGAGCAACATGGCGACCATCGCCAGCAGCACGGGCAATACCACGTGCCCGCGGGCTTCCTGCGATACGACTCCAAAGAGCGGCATTGGAGCGGTCGGCTGGATGATGACAATTCCGTAAAGGATGAGATGGGCGAGCGTCAGCTTGCGGCGCAACTGGAATGCACCCGGTGAAGCTGACGTCTTGTTGTCGGTCGATTCCATCAGGATTGTGTACGCGCGATCAGGCGCGGCTTCGGTCGCATTACACTCTTAAAAATATCTTCTTCCGATATAAGCCATAAAGTGATAGCCACACTAATGCCACCGTGACCACACTGATGAGTACCGGCCCATACGCGCCCAGGTACTTCGCCAATCCGCCCACCAGGACGGTCGAGGTGTGATCGACATCGATCAATTGAAATCCCAGATAAACCGTAATCGCATTCATGCCGATGACTTTGAAGAAGAAGCCCCATTTCTGGAACTTCCAAACGTCGATAACCAGATAGAAAAGGGCCAAGAGGATGAAGCAGATGCCTCCCGCAAACAGATAGAAGGTGTCGGTCTGGAGCAGCTTGATGATGGGGTACCAGGGTTTCAGGATGAGCGCCGACAGGAGGCAGCCCAGTCCCGTAACGAGAAAAATGCCCACCCGCCGTTGCGGAGAGAGCTTTTGATTTCGCAGAATCATCCCGGCGCTGACACCCATCAACACGATGATAATCACGGAAAACCAATCCACAAATCCTTCCACGCCATACATCGGGAACGCATTGGAGGGCCTGATTTGGTCGAGATTATAGGTGGTGCCGTCCGGCGTGATGTAATACAGAAAGCTGCCCGGCATGAACAATCGATCCACATAGTAGTTCACTGACCCTTGCGGCGTAAACACTCCGGCGCCAAATCCCGGAACCGGAACAAGAAACTGGATCATAGCATTTACACCCAGAACGCCGGCCAGCCAAAGGAGGATCGACCGCAGCTTCGCGCTATGAAGGGCGATGAGAGACGCGAACAGATAGCCAAAAGCAATCTGCCCAAGGACGCTTCCCACGCGGGGATGCGCCCAATCCGTGATCCACTTCTGGTTATAGATAAGCCCAAAGACGAAGAGGATCGCGAATCGCGTGATTACCTTCTTATATAACGCCGCTCTAGGCGTGCCCTTTTCCAATTTTGAGATCAGTGCGTAGGGTATGGTGGCGCCCATAATGAACAGGAACAATGGGAATATCAGGTCGTAAA
Source organism: Terriglobia bacterium (assembly GCA_052139985.1). GTDB lineage: Bacteria > Acidobacteriota > Terriglobia > UBA7540 > UBA7540 > Bog-366. The sequence continues at coordinate 25,072 of JBKQVI010000094.1, read as the reverse complement.
AGTGAAAACCCTGCCACTTGACGTGCTCCAATTCCGCGCTGAACACCCGGAAGAACTGCCATCCGGTGGCCACTGCCAGGGTGTGGATGATTCCTTCACCTCCGGTAATCCAAAACATATCAAAACCGCGAAGTATGTCGAGGGATAGAATCCGCTCGGGTTGTTGCGGAATCGGTCGCCTGTCGACTGAACCAGTATCCACAAGGGTGTAGGTGGTTTCCATATTTATAATCTCCGATGATTCTGACAACAGGAATTTCCACGATCCACTTGCAAGGCGGTGGGTAACATACACTGGACGGCCAATCAATGCAATTTTTTGCGGAGACTACATCGGTTCCGAATTTCCTCGCGTCGGGGAAGCCAGATGGCGACGGTGGATTACGCCCAGACGCTTTTCGTACGAACGTGCGTTCAAATTCGTACAAATACGCGCTTCCTCAGCCGGTGAGACTCAAGATTCAACCCCAGTACTGTCCACTTGGCAATGTCCCAGAACGCGGGTTCTAACTGCGGGCGAAGTGCGCCTTGACTGCGGTAGCAGCAACTGCCGCTTTCCGACTTCGGTTCGTACGGCCAACGGGCAAGGAGTGGAGAAACAAAAGCGGTAGCTGCTGCTACCCTACTCCAAAGCGCTTCGCAGAGGTACGTTTTGAAAACGTGCTCCAAGCTAACGCTAAATTCTTTCCCTAAACCACGACTTTGACCGTCCGCTAAACGCGTAAGGGCCCTGTCCGTCGGCTGACGGACAGGGCCCTTTTCCGTTAAGTCAAACGCTACTGCTTGACCACCTGTATCATCGGGTAACTTTGCTTTTCGTTGTCGATGACAACTGCCTCGGTACCGGAAACCATGATGCCATCGACGATCCCACTAGATTTGGTACTGAAAGTCCCATCGGAATTTATCGTGGGCAGCGCCATCGTTTGCGTCTGGTCGGCCTGCTGTCCCCCGCCGGCCGCCAGTGCCGTGTAGTCATTCACACCGCTGCCACCACTGCCGTTAAATGTAATTACGTTGATTCCAATCTCTACGGCGCTCGCTACGCCATAGTTGACCACTACATCGTCGCCCATATAATAGGTACCTGAGAAAGAGGCCGAGGTGAAGCCGCCGGTCGGGACCACCTGCGGCACCACCTGCCCAGTCCCAACATCCGAATCCGGAGTGAGTAGGAAGGCCGAGTCGGCGGCTGTCAGGTAGAGGGCGCCGCCGCAGTTGCTGCCGGCGGTGAAGGTCATCCGGCCATACGAGTCGACCGTGTAACCGCAAGTTGCGGTACCAGGATTGGGAGCTTTCCAAGTTCCCGCGTCATCCTCATAAGTGGTAACGTTCATAGAGCCATTTCCGGCGCCGCTGCCGAGTCCAAGCTGGGCTGCTCCGCCGGTACTCCCGCCGTTTTGCCCCGTCCAGTAGAACACAAAGTTGCCGTTCACCGAGCCGCTGCCAAAGCCGCCTGTCGGTGGGGTTTGCAGTTGGCCCTGGCCGACCAGGACTGAAGTATTAGCGGACAGAGCATCCGTGGACATTTCCAGGTATTGCGAACTGGACACCAGGTAGGCCACGTGGTTCGCGGTTATGCCGCTCAGCGTGGTCGCGGTGGTATACCGGCCGGTGGTCGGATCGGGGGTAGTGTAAGTGCCGGTGATGCCTGAGTAGGGTGTGGTGGTCCCAAGGTCGAACAGACCATCCACGTTAATGTCATATTCGCCGTAGGTAAATTTATTGGTGCTCGCGTCAGCGGTTATCATGCCTACGACACCGGTATTGTATTGACTTGTTCCATAGACGCCAGTGTACTGGTAAGCATAACTGCCGCTGGGCAGGTTGGTGGGAACGGTCTGTTTGAGGAGCTGACCCATCGCGGCGTAGTAGGTGCTGGAGTTGGGATCGTCCCACTCGACCATGCGGCCCGCTGCCGCCACGTTCGAGGCGATGGCGCCGACGGCGAGCCTTGTGGTGAAGGTACCAGCGCTCGTAACGATAGTGGCGCAGCCCAGGTGGTTCGCGCCCACAGAGTAGGAACTGTTAGTGGTATCGATACTGGCAGCGGATTGGACCAGGGTGCCGTTGCTATCGAGTACACCCGCAGTAATCTTACCGGTGCCATCGGCCGTGAAGGAACCGACCACAGCCTCAAAGCCCGACGGGTTATATCCGCTCAGGGTGAAGGCGTACTGTCCGTGGAGTAGCGACTCGCTTCCCGTATCCGTGCAAGCCGCCGCGGCCGTTGGATTGATCGTTATGCTGAGCATCGCCGTGTTGGTCTGCGCCGTCGGAGTGGTCGAATCCGTTACGGTGACACCGAAATTGTACGTTTGCGCCACGCACGGGGTCCCAATGGTACCCGGAGTGGTGATAGCTCCGCTGGCGCTCAAGTAGAAGCACGGCGGGAACGTACCAGTGCCGGACAGCCCCCACTTGTAAGGCATGGTGCCACCGGTGGCGTTCAACTGTGCACCGGCGTAAGCCACTCCGAGAGTTCCATTCGGCAGCGATGTGGTCGTAATGGCCAAGGGCACATTGTTGATCGTGATGCTTAATGCCTGATTCACGGCCACTGGGGGTACGCTCGAATCGGTGGCCGTAACGGTGAAGCTATAGGGATTGGCACTGGCGGCCGTGGGCGTTCCCGAAATCGTACCCGGAACACCCGATGTACCCTGGCCTTGCAACTTGAGACCCGGCGGGAGCGATCCGCCAGTGACGCTCCATTTGACGGGGAGTGTGCCGCCATTGGTCTGAATGTTTTGGCTGTACGAAGCGCCCACCGTGCTGCTCGGCAAGGTCGTCGTGGTGATGCTCAACACGGGATTGACGGTAATGCTTAGCAATTGATTCTTGGTCTGCTGCGGGTTGCCGGAATCGGTGGCGGTGACAGTGAAACTCGTGGTTGCCGCCGCCGCGGGTATGCCGGAAATCACGCCGGTGGAGGGGGTAAGTGTCAGGTTCGCCGGCAAACTGCCGTTGGAGACGCTCCAAGTAATAGCTCCTGTGCCGCCGCCACTTGTTAGTGTGGCGCTGTAGGAGGAATTCACGGTGCCGTTGGGCAGGGACGTGCTGGTAATGGTCAGCACCGTGTAGATCGTAATGCTCACAGCTTGAGTGTGGGTCTGAGCGGGAATGCTCGAATCCGCCACCTTCACACCGAAGGTTGACGATCCTCCCGTTGTAGGCGTTCCGGAAATGACTCCCGTCGAGAGGTTCAGTAGCAACCCTGCGGGCAGCGACCCGGAGCCGGGGACGATGCTATAGGTATAGGGCGCTGTCCCGCCGCTCGCAGCCAGCAAAGATGTGCTGTAAGCGGTGTTCACTACGCCATTGGGCAGCGTCACGGTGGGGAAGCTCAACGCTGTGTAAACGATAATACTCAGCGCCTGCGTCTTCGTCTGCGGCGGGTTGCTTGAATCCACCGCCTGGACGGTGAAGCTGTAGGTTCCCGCCGTGGTGGGTGTGCCCGCAACAAGGTAACTGGCCCCCGACGGGGTCAGGGTCAATCCCGGTGGCAAAGTGCCCGTGTAACTCCACGTGTAAGGCGTCGTGCCTCCTACCGCCGCCACCGACTGGTTGTAGACTGTGCTTATAACATCGTTGGGCAGCGACGTCGTGGTGATGGTTAATCCGGTGTAAATCGTGATCGTCGTCGAGAAGGTCTGCGATTGCTGTGGCGTGCCGGCGTCTGTCACCTTCACGGTGATGGGGTAGGCTCCCGCCGAACCGGTCGCGGGGGTGCCCGTAATCGCGCCCGTCGAGGCATTCAGCGACAATCCCGCCGGCAGCGACCCTGTGGTAATGCCCCAGGTGTAAGGCGTCACGCCGCCCGTGGCGCTGAGAGTGGAGCTATAGGCCGAACCCACCGCGCCATTCGAAAGCGACGTCGTGGTGACGCTCAATTGGGGAATAATGGTAATGCTCAGGCTCGCGGTCTGCGTCTGCGGTGTGGGCGACTGATCTGTGACACTGATGGTGAAGTTCGTTGTGCCGGCCGTCGTGGGTGTGCCGGAGATAACTCCGCTGGAAGGGTTCAGCGCGAGCCCCGTCGGCAACGAGCCGCCCGTTATGCTCCACGCGTAAGGCTGTGCGCCTCCATAGGCGGAAACCGTGGCGCTGTAGGGGGTATTCACCACACCGTTGGCCATGGAAATGGTAGAAATCGTTAAAAGTACCGGGGCCGTGGTGACGGTGACGTAGGCGACGGCAGACTTGGTGGGATCCTCCTGACTCACCACATAAACCTTGACGGGGTTGAGGGCGGGAACTCGAGTAGGAGCCGTGAACATTCCGCCCGAGGAGATGGTCCCGACCACCACGTTCCCCGGAGCGTTCGGCGCACTCGCGCCCCAGGTGACCGCGGTCGAGATCGGTATGGTGGACGAGGTCGTAACCACGTCGCTGAATTGCACGGTGTGGCCCACCTGGAGGTCCAGGGCGGTGGGGTTCACCGAAACGCCGATCGGAGGCGCGGCCACGGTTACCGTACTCGAAACCGTCATGGAACTCTCGGCCACGCTGGTCGCGGTTACCGTCACCGTGTTCGGGCTGGGAGGATACGCCGGCGCGGTGTAGAGCCCGGCGTTTGAAATCGTACCCAACGTCGAGTTGCCACCCGCCACACCGTTCACAGTCCAAGTGACTTCGGTATTCGTGGAGCCCTGAATCGTGGCGGTAAACTGCTGCGTGCCGGTCACCTGCACGGAGGCCGAGTTCAAATTAAGGGCAAGTGAAATATTGATAGTCACGGAGGTCGAAGCCGACTTCGTGGTGTCCGCCTGGCTGGTAGCCATGATGGCGACGCTCGCAGGACTCGGCATCATCGCCGGCGCGGTGTAAAGGCCCGCGCTCGATATCGTGCCCACCGTCGCGTTCCCGCCCGTCACTCCGCCCACCGACCAAGTTACTGCCGTGTTCGTCGAGTTTGTAATGGTGGCCGAGAATTGGTACGTCTGTCCGACGGTCAAGGACGCAGGCGCCGTTCCTAGCGCAATGGATACCACAGGGGCAGGAATGTTAGTAGTGTTCGCTGGACCGGAATGACAGCCTGCCATGACCATCAACAAGCTCAAGCAGGTACCCAGTATGAACGCTTTACGGCGTAGGCCCTGAATTGTCGATCCGAGTCTCAACAGACCTAACTGTTGGTTCGATTCGTATGACATCACGACGACCTCCGGGTGCTATGAATTTGAGCGGCGCGACCGCGAATTAAGAAAACGCAAGAGTTGACTACCGGGTTTCCGAACAAATGCTCCACAGTTCGGCTCTTCTAATACAGCGAGTTATCGTCAAAGACAATGACAAGCGTCAGTTTTTTCCAAAATTGAATAAATAATTCTGTTAACATGGCGTCAATTAGTCATAAACCAGAGCCGCGCACACCATGGAACCCCTCGTGTTGCAGCATACTCATCGGCGGGCTAATGCGGTTTCTTGAGTGTTTCTCTCTCTTAAAGACGGAGTTCCTATTGCCACGTGAGCGGGGCCACGCAAAGCAGAGGAGACGCGCTTCATTACTCTTTGACGACGGGAATTGCAGGCAAACGACGTGATGCTATATTGACTGGCTAGGAGGATCCGCCATGGCTTACTACAAGAGATCGATTTTCACTCTCGCGGCATTCGCGGTATTGGTCACGGCCGTTTCAGCCAGCGGTCCCCTGCGCGTGCTTAAGACCAATCCTCGTTACTTCACCGATGACAGCGGTAGGGCGATCTATTTAACAGGTTCGCACACGTGGGATAATCTTATGGAAATTGCCGGCTCGCCATCGAACGCGAACCCGGTTTTAGACTTTGGCGCCTACCTGGAGTTTCTGAAGGCCCACCATCATAATTTCTTCCGGCTTTGGACCTGGGAGTCGGCGGTCGAGACAGATGCTTCGGGCACGGTCAACCGCCGCTATTCGCCGTTGCCGTACGAGCGCCCGGGCCCGGGCACTGCCTTGGACGGCAATGCGAGATTCGATGTGCGCCTCTTCAACTCTGTTTACTTTGACAGATTGAGGAAACGCATCGTCGCCGCGCGGGACAATGGACTCTACGTGTCTATCATGCTATTCCAGGGATTCAGTCTCAACGAGAAAGGCGAGGGTGATCCATGGCCGGGACACCCCTTCAATGCCCATAACAACATCAATGGTATCGATGGCGACCCCAACCATTCGGGCGGGGGCCTTGCCACTCACACACTTGCCATTCCGGCGATCACGGCGCTACAGGAGGCGTATATCCGAAGGGTGGTTGACGAGGTGAACGATCTGGACAATGTGCTCTATGAAATCACCAACGAAGACGAAGGCAGCGAACAGAATACGGCCTGGCAGGCGCACATGATTCGGTTCATCAAGACCTATGAGGCCGGCAAACCCCATCGGCATCCGGTGGGAATGACAGCTCAGTACCCCAAAGGCTCCAATGCGGCGCTCTTCGGCAGCGGCGCCGATTGGATTTCCCCCAACGACACCGACGGCTATCAGACCGATCCGCCTGCCGCCGACGGCCGCAAGGTAATCATCAACGACACGGATCATTCCTTCTACTATCTCTCCCTCCAGAAGGTGGGCCTTACTGCCCAACGCGCCTGGGTATGGAAGAATATGACGCGCGGCAATCAGCTACTTTTCATGGATCCCTACCTTGACCCCACACCTTGGGCTAAGACCGACCGTAACCACCCTTCCGGGGATACGCCCGACCCTTATTGGGACATTCTTCGCAGCGCCATGGGAGATGCAAAGCTGTACGCGGACCGAATGAATCTGGCCGGCATGAGCCCGCAGAATGCGCTTTCGTCGACGAACTATTGCCTCGCCAACCCCGGCCATGAATACCTGGTCTACCAGCCCGGGGCAGGCGCCTTCACGGTGACCCTTCAAGCCGGTGATTACAATTATGAGTGGTTTAGCCCGATCAACCATATCGTGGTCTCAACCGGATCATTCACGGCGGCTTCAGGTAGCCGGGCCTTTACTCCACCTCTCGACCGAGAGGCCGTTCTTTATCTGAAATCGTACAACTTCGCGGCTGGTACGACAAAGTAGAAGGTGGATGCGAGGCCGCGAAAAATATACGGCAGACGGGGACATTACGGACAGTATTTACGCGCCCGCCGGTCGTTTGGGACCACCTCTTGGAGTAGGCAGATTCGAGAGAAGGAGGAACGAGGCACGACGCGACCGGATGCAATCCGGTCCTGCGAATTTGGTTGAAAATCCGGGCACGCGCAAGGCGGCGGGCTCTCGCGGGAGGGCACGGCTACTTTCCCACAATCTCTCGAATCTTGCTGACGAGAATGCCGGGCTCGTAAATGGGCTTTTCCAAATAACCGTTGGCGCCGGAGGCAGACAGAAGACGCTGACGGTCGCCTTCCATGGCGTGAGCGGTGGCGAGCAGAATGGGCAGCGACTTTCCCTCGGGGAGCTGGCGAATAAGTTGGGCAATTTCCAATCCATCGACCGGGCGCCCCTGATAACGGCAGTTGCGTAGGGACACATCCAGCACCAGCGCGTCGTAAGCGGACGCAGCAACCTGCGCCAGGATGGATTCCACGTCTTCGCTGAGGCTGACTTGGAAACCACCCGTGCGTTCGAGCGCCATGCGATAGAACTTGGCGACCAGGGGATTGTCTTCCACCACGAGAATGCGAAGCATCATAATCCCTCGAGTGGAAGGAGCTACGTATAGCCTTCCATCTTTGTGCAGGCGCCCGGAGGCGGGCTAACTCGCAATTCAAGATTCAAAATTCAAGATTACCACGCCCGCAGCCGGCGTCAGATGTTCTGGCTATTCCTTATCGCTCGCGTCAGCGGCTGGCACGATTGACTTTGGCGTCGGCACCGGCCGCGATCCATGCAGAACTTCCTCCAGCCGTGCCAGAAACCTCTCCCCCTCCAAGGGCTTCTGCCATATCTCCGGCGTGACCTGAAGAAGGGAAAGCCGCTCACGAACATCCGCCGGTTCGTATCCGGTGACCATAAAGCAGTAGATTTCTCGAATCAGCGCGCCCGTCTGGAGCTGGGCAATCAAATCGGCGCCGTCGCCGAGTTCCGCTCCCGGCCGCTGGGGCAGCGCCAAGTCTACAACAACAACCCGGGGGCGAAAGCGCGTCGCGGCATCGAGCGCGTCGTCGGCCGTAGCGGCGGTCAGAACATAGTAGCCATGTTTGGTCAGAAGAGTCTTGAAGTAATGCCGAAATTGGGGATCGTTATCGACTACAAGGACCCTTGCACCGCTCTCGTCCCCAGCCGCTACCAGGGCCTCTTTGCCCTTCACGTGCACGGCGTCCACCTGCTCGCGCCGGACCGGAATCGAAAATATCACGGTGGTTCCACAACCCAGGCCAGCGCTCGCAACCTTAATGCGCCCGCCCATCATTTCGACCAAACTGCGGCAGATCGATAGTCCCAGACCACTGCCCCCTTGCTGGCGGGTAAAGGTGCTGTCCAACTGGTGGAACTTTTCAAACAGGTGCGGCTGCTTTGCCGGAGCGATGCCGATGCCCGTATCCTGGATCTCCAACTCCACAAAACCGCGCTCGGGAAAAGAACGTCCGCGGAGGGTGATCCATCCTTTGTCAGTGAACTTCACCGAGTTGCCCAGCAAGTTGATGAGGACTTGTTTGGCGCGCGCGGGATCCGCGATCACGGGGGGCAGTTGGGCAGACTCCGTCTCATCGATAAATGTCAGATGCTTGGCTGCCGCCTGGACGCCGATCACGGCTTTGGCTTCCTGAATCACCGGCTTCAGGTCAACGGTGTTCGGCGCGAGACGCAGTTTCCCGGCTTCGATCTTGGCCACGTCCAGCAGGTCGTTGACAATGGAAAGCAGGTGCTCGGCGCTGGAGTAAACATCGCGCAGCAGTTCCCGCTCCTCATCGCGGCTGTCGCAAAGGCCATCGAGAATCAAGCGCGAGAACCCCAGAATGGAATTGAGAGGGGTACGCAGCTCGTGCGACGTGGTAGCCAGGAACTCCGTTTTGACGTGGCTCAGTTCCGCCAATTCAAAGTTGGCGCGTTCCAACCTCCGGTTCAATTCGCGCAAGTGGCGAATACTCTCCTGGAAGTAGGATTCGCACATCATGTTCAAGTCGATGTTCAGAATCTTGTCCAGGGCGAGGCGCGTGAGTTCCAGATGAGTCGCGTCGGAAGAGAAGGCTTCCGCCAGGCTTTCCTGAAGATGGGTGCGTACCACACCCATTGCACTGATCATGTAGCGTTGAGGCAGGCCGATCAGGACGTGGCGGACGCCGATCTTGTAGCGCTCCGCGGCGTAATCTTCATCGAATGGGCCCCGAAACAGGCGCTTGGCCCAAACTTGTAGCGTGTGCTTCAAACGGTCAATCTGTTCCTGGCCGCCGGTGAAGACCTTGCCGGCATCGGGATGGTGCGTTATCTGATCGTAAAAGCGCTCCGACATGGCCGGGAGGTAAGGGTCCATGCGCGCTCCGACAGCTTGCAGCAACCGCGAATCCTCCTCGCCAAAGCCGACGTACCGCTTCATCTCCTCGAAGAATGTCTCGGGCTTTCTGGTCACCTTTTGGGCCTTGTGATAAAATTAGTCACTGAGCATCACTGAAAGGGAAACATCATACCATTGGACTGGGCGCGGCTAAAACGTCTTTTGCGATTCCCCCCCACTTTTCGCCAGAATATGGTAGTGCTGGTGGCTTCGCTGTGCGGAGTCATTCTGCTGGTGGGTGTGGAAGGCTATCGGCATGGCCTGACCCTTACACTCGGGTTGGCGGTGGCGCTGCTGGCGGCGCTCTCCGCCGCCACGGGAATGCTCATTTACCAAGAGCGCCAATCTTGGGTAATTCTGAGCGAATTGCGCGGAGCCATCAGCAAGATCGCCCCTACCTATTCTTCTCTCGTTCAGATCGCGCCACCGCCTAACAGCACCCTGGCGCTGGAAAAGGAGATTCGTTCGCTCACCGAGAACTGGCGAGAGTTTTGCGATCACTGCCAGCGCGTGCACGATACTGAAATGGTGCAGGCGGAGCACTTGGCGACCATGGGGGAACTGGCTGCGGGCGTGGCGCACGAAATCCGCAACCCTTTGGCGGGCATTGCGGGCGCCATCGAAATTATCAGCAAGGATTTCCCCAAGGAGCACCCCGACCGTGAAATCCTGGACGACCTCCGGCAGGAAGTACGGCGCATTGAGAAGGTATTAAACGATCTGCTGACCTACGCACGCCCCAAGGCGCCGCAATTCGGCATGGCGGATTTGAAGGACACGGTGGCACATACGTTGCAGCTTGCACGCCAGCAGATCGGGAACAAAAACGTGGAGTTCTCCATCCAAATCCCTTCGCCACTCCCGCGCTTCCGCATGGACCCCGAACAACTGCACCAAGTGTTGCTGAATTTGGTACTTAACGGTATCCAAGCCCTGGGACAAGAAGGTAAGATAACGATTCAAGCCCGTGTGCTGGGCGGCTCAGGCGCGCCGAATCGGCCCAATTACATCGAAATCGTCGTCAGTGATACGGGCGGGGGAATTTCGCGCGAGCAGCTCGAGAAAATCTTCCGGCCTTTTTATACCACGAAGCGAGGTGGTACCGGGTTGGGGCTTTCACTTTGCCGGCGCATTATCAGCCAGCACGGCGGGACGCTCACCGCAGAAAGCGAAGTCAATCAGGGGAGCCGTTTTATCATCCGTCTCCCCATGCGCGAGGCCGTCGAGGAAGTGGAGATGCTCGGGGCTAGAGAATAGGGACAGGGGCAGCGGGAGCACGCGAACACCGGCTAGTGCTCCAACTTGCACTTTCGCTTTTGTGCGATCGCGCCATCGGCCCCCAGGAATTGGAATGCCGCCCGCATCCCTAATTCCCCCTCCCCGATCAAACGCGGTGCGTCGCGATTCACGGTGCATTTGATTTGCGTGGTTTCCGTGGTAGCGCCGGGCTTGAGCCCGGCATGAGCCGCCCTAAAGGGCGGCGCTACACGTACCATTCCCTGCGACGCACTATGCTAGTACCCCGTGCTCCCGTGCCCCGAGGATTTGATCTATGCCCAATGAGAAAGTTCTAATCGTTGACGACGAGAAGCTGATCCGTTGGTCGGTGCGCCGCCAGTTGGAAGAATGGGGCTATACCACCATCGAGGCGGAAAGTGGCACCGGTGGGTTGGCGCAGATTCGAGCCGAATCCCCTGACCTCATCTTGCTCGATGTGCGACTGCCGGATTTGAGCGGCATCGAAGTGTTGCGCGAAATCAAGCAGAACAACCTATCCATTCCCGTCATTATGATTACGGGCGACCCACAACTTGATGACATCAAGACGGCCATCAAATTGGGGGCGCTCGACTTTATCAAGAAACCGCTCGACTTCGACGAACTGCAAATCACCCTGGCAAATGCCATTGACCGCTCGCGCTTGCGCTCCGAACGCGACAGCTTGCGTGACGAGGTTCGCAAGCGCTCCGGCTACCATGAAGTCGTGGGGAAATCTCCCCGCATGATCGAGTTGATGGCCTTTGTGCGCAAAGTGGCGGTGAGTGAAACCTCCACCGTGCTGATTCAGGGTGAAAGCGGCACGGGAAAAGACCTGGTCGCCAAGGCCATCCACTACGACAGCGTTCGGAACGACAAACCTTTTGTGACCATCAACTGTTCGGCCATTCCCGAGACCTTGATGGAAGCCGAGCTCTTCGGACATGAGCGCGGCGCCTTTACCGACGCCAAAGCGCAGAAGAAGGGGCTGTTTGAAGTTGCCGACGGCGGCACGCTCTTCCTGGATGAAATCGGAGAGTTGTCCACGTATCTGCAAGCGAAACTGTTGCGGGCCCTGGAAGATCAGACCATCCGTCGCATCGGCGGAGTGAAAGATATCGGCGTGGACATCCGCGTCATCGCCGCTTCCAATCGCGACCTCGAACAAGGCGTGCGCGATGGGACTTTCCGCCAGGATTTGTTTTACCGGCTCAGCATCATACCGATCTTTATCCCTCCTCTGCGCCATCGCAAGGAAGACATCTTGCCCCTCGTCGAGTTCTTCATTGAGCGCTATAACTTCCGGTTTCGGAAGCTGGTGAAGGGCATCACGCAAGAGACCCGCGAATTGCTGCTCCAATACGACTGGCCTGGGAATGTACGCGAATTGAAGAACGCGGTCGAGCGCGCCATGATCCTGGAGGAGTCGGATTACATTCGCCCCACCTACCTGCCGATTCAGGTGTCGGGGCAGGCGTTGGGGTACGATAATTCCATGCCGGTCAACGTGCCGGACGGTGAGTCCACCGATACTCCTGTGATGGTCACCAGCACCGCTGCCTCATGGCGGCCGCTTCCCTCAGGGAGGATGATCCCGATGCTCGAACTGCCCAAGCAGGGCACTTCGCTTGAAGAAGTGGAACGCGAACTCGTGGGCCTGGCACTGAAGCAAACCGCCGGAAATCAGACCCACGCTGCCAAACTGCTGGACATTTCCCGCGATGCACTGCGTTACAAGATGAAGAAGTTCGGCTTTGATGCGGACGCGGAGCCGTAACCCTAATTGCCGACAATATGATGGCTTATGTTCGCCGGCCGGAGGCCAGTTCGCGACTTTGGTATTGGGCATTTTGGTAAGGAGAGCCCATGGGATTGCTGCAAGATACGGATGTGGCGGAAATCCGCGAAAGACTCGAGGGGATAGTGAACCCGGTCAAGCTGGTTCATTTTACCCAGGAGTTGAATCTCGAGTATGGCCACGAGGCGAAGCAATTGCTCGAAGAGCTCACGCAAATTTCCGACAAGCTATCTCTCGAAACCTACAATTTTCTAATCGACAAGGAGAAGGTCGCTGAATACGCCGTGGATAAGGTCCCGGCCACGGTGATCCGCAACAGCAAGGATTACGGCCTGCGTTTTTTTGGCCTGCCTGCCGGATTCGAGTTCGCGGCGCTGCTCGACGCGATTCTGGCAGTTTCGACGGGGGATTCAGGATTGCTCCCCGAAAGCCGCGAAAAACTCGCCCAACTAGCCCAACCGCTTCACTTGCAAGTATTCACTACGCCCACTTGACCCCATTGCCCGCCAGCCGTGCGCCTGGCTTACCAGTTCGCCATGGAAAGTGACCTTGTCCGCGCCGATGGCATTGAAGCCACCGAATTCCCCGACCTCGCTGAAAGGTACCGCGTTTTCGCTGTTCCCAGGACCATCATCAATAACCGGGCATACGTCGAAGGCTCTCTGCCGGAAGGATTCTTCCTGGATACGATCCTGAAGAAGCTGGAGACGCCGGAGGGAAGTTGAACGCCGAAAGTTGAAAAGTCGAAAAGAACGCGCCTACCATTTGCGACTCTCAGGTTTCAAGCGTTGAGCGTTCTTCCCTGTGACATTCTGAAGAGTATCTAAAACGTTCGCCAAGTCGTCCCGTAGGTGTCCTTACACGCAAACCATGCGAATGCCCCAACCTCCGTCCCCTCATTGGTGGCGCCGGGTGGGTTGCGTGCGTTTGAGGCGTGAGCAGCCGGACGACATTTCTGTGTATTTCCTCTGTTTTTGGGCCCATGCTGCGGTAATATCAATCGTGGGGTTGCCATTGGACTGGAGGACCATTGGCCGGAAAATCTGGAGGAGGAACTCAATTTCCAGTCAGGAAAACTCGCCTCGACTTTCAAGCCTTGGCCGAAATGCGTGCCAAGGAGGCCGAGGTTCTCGCCAAGAACGGCAACGAAGAGGGTGCCTACTATCTTGGAGGATTTGCAATCGAATGCGCACTCAAGGCCTGCATTGCGAAAAAGATTAAGCGGTACGACTTTCCACTTTCTGCAAGGGACGCTAACAAGGTGTACACCCACGACCTGAATGAGCTCTTGAAGTTGGCAGAACTGGAAAGTTATCTCGACAAAGAGATGAAGGGAAACCGCGCCCTAACAGCGAGTTGGACAGTTGTGAAGAACTGGAAGGTCGAAAGCAGATATGAAACGTCAGGGCTCAATGGCGCTGACATGGTTGCTGCGGTGAATTCCACAGATGGAGTGTTGTCATGGATACGACGACGTTGGTGAAAAGGGATGGCGAAATCGCTGGCCCTATAATGGAGGCTTTGAGCAGAATAGAAATGCCGGTTACGTTATTGCGCTGGAATTATGTACCGCAGCTCGATGAGTGGCAACTGATCATAGCGACCCCGTGGTACGATCTCAAGGGTCCACGCACAACCATTGAAGCGGCAATCGATGCGTTCCAGAAGGCCGGCATCTATGAAGACGTACCAATGCGCCGGGTCTTCTTCAAAAGTCCTAACGACTACCTCGTAAAAACGCTGGAGGAACCATCCAGCGAAGGATGGCTCCACCTACTTCGCGGGCGGAGCCCTGGCGGCACCGAGGAGTACTCAGCATCTTTCGCGCCCCTTTTTTTGCCGTCGGGAGGATCAATCCCGATAAGGCGCTTCCAAGACGTCAAGGAACTCGAACATTTTCTAGTTGGTACATTGCGGATATCCCGGAGGTCGACTGAGGACGCCCTGGAGGAACTCAGGATGGTGGGGAGTGCACATTTATCCCCCGTCAGTCTGACGGTGAGGGAACTAAAGAGGGCCGGGTTGGCTTGACCCTGGCAGACCGGCGGACGCGAGACCGACTCTCAGCTGGCGACCTTTATCTGTGCTTCCTCAATATTTCAGAACCGAATAAACCTGGTATTGGCTCAGTCTTTCGCGGCCCTTCAACTCTTCAAGTTCAATCACAAATCCGATTCCGGCTACGCGTCCGCCCAATGATTCCACCAGGCGAGCCGTGGCGGCGGCGGTTCCACCGGTTGCCAGCAGGTCATCGATGATCAGCACTTCCTGCCCCGGGCTGATGGCGTCACGGTGAATCTCGATTGCGTCTTTTCCATATTCAAGGCTGTAGGGCATGGTGGCATGGTCGGCGGGCAGCTTGTTAGGTTTGCGCGCCGGCACAAATCCCGCGTTCAAGCGGTAGGCCACCATGGGCGCGAAGATGAATCCGCGCGCCTCGATGCCGATAACCTTATCAATTTTCTGCGCCAGGAAGGTATTAGCGAGAACGTCTACGGCCCAGTGCAGGCCCACTGGGTCCTTCAGCAGCGTGGTGATGTCGTAAAAGAGAATGCCCGGCTTGGGATAGTCGGGGACTTCGCGAATCAGCTTTTTGAGATCGATCACAGGTCCTCACTTTTCTAGAGATGGGGTATGGCTCGACGCGGTGCCGGGTGATAGGGACTGGGTACTGCCTCTCCCCCCGGCGCCCGACACCCAGTACCCAACACCAAGATTCACCAGCCTCCCTCAACGATGAAGCGGTTGTACCGCGTGTCCACGGGCTCGTCCGATTCATCAATGGAGGTAACATGCGCGCTGCGCGGTCCTTCCGCCAGTTGGCGCTTCAGCTCTTCCAAAGCCACCGGAGCGCCAATGGCGTAGACTTCCACGTTGCCGTCCCAGAGGTTCTTTACGTATCCGCGGACGCCGAGTTGCGAAGCCCAGCGATCCGCAAAATAGCGAAACCCAACGCCCTGCACACGGCCCGCGATGACGAACTTCTTAGCGATTCTGGGAGCAGCCTTGGCCATAAGACAAGGTTACCGGGAACCCGCGACCGGTTACAGAAAAAAGAGCCGTAGGGCCGAACGGCAGAAAGCGAAGTATGAAGTACGAATTATGAAGGATGAAGGGCAGGGATTCTCCCTTACCTGAGGACTCCCCAAAACGCCCGTTACCCTTTACCTTTCATACTTTAACCTTCGATCTTAGCCTTCGCCGTTCATAATTCATTCTTCACAATTCATAATTCATCCTTTGGTCCGTCCCTTCTCGATTTGCTCCAAAACTGCGGTAAGTCTGGCCGGGTAGTTGGTGACCAGTCCGTCCACACCGTCCAGAATCTTGCGCCGCATGTGCAGCGGATAATTCACCGTCCACGGGATTACTTGCAATCCCTGGCGATGGGCGCGGCGAATGAGTCCCCGGGAAGCAATCACCCAGTGCGGCAGCAATGCGTCCGCGCCGAGTGCAAGAGCATGGCGGACCGGCAGCAGGCGTCCGGAGAAGTCGAGTCCGAGCCGCGCTTGCCCGCTGAAATCCCTTACCTGCTGAAGCGAGGGCAGGTCGAAGGACACCACCCGCACCAGATGCCAAAGCCCGGCGCGCTCGATTTCTTGAAGAATTCTTGCCGCCGCGCCCGGCCGGTAGTCTTTGATCTCGACGAAGGCCAAGCACTGCCGCGCTTTGATCCATTGGAGAACTTCCCCAAGCAGTGGGATGCGAGCTCCCGCGTAGCGTTCGCGCGCGCGGAGGCGATGCCGGCGATTGAACCACGACCCCGCATCGAGCCGTCGCAATACACTCGCCCGATGTTCCCACACCCAACCGCTTCCGGAAGTGGAGCGCGTCAGGCGGGCGTCGTGAATCACCACGGGAACATCGTCGGAGGAAAGCTGAACGTCAAACTCAATTCCGTTCACACCCTGCCGCCAAGCCAGGTCGAACGACGCCATGGTATTTTCCGGCGCTTCGCCTGCTGCCCCACGATGGCCGATCTTGAGTGGCGGCCAAACGAGCGGCGCCGGGCGCCGATCGAGAACACGCTTCAGGATGGGAGAGAGAGCATGCATCTTCAAGGCTAAAGGGTAAAGTGTAAGGGCTAAATGGTAAAGGACAAAGCGCAACACCCGCTTCCGACCCGAGCGGAATGTCTTCTATGAAGACCTTCGCGGCTTTCTTGCAGCCGCTGCGGGAGCGGCTGCGGGCATTGGCGGGGAGGGCGGAGCCGTGGACTTTGGTGTGCGACGCCGGGGCCTCCTCGCAGAAGAACTTGGAAAGCCTGGAGCCGGAACCCGATTACTATGTAACCTCGGTGCGCCCCTCCCCAGATATGTTTTGCTTCTCAGATTTCTGTGCGCGAGAAGCGGCCCGTGGCTTTGCCGCTGTAGCAAACGAGGAGTCAGCGGTCAGAATTCAGGAACGAGTCGCGACATGAAGGGCGGTTCTTTCCGGCGTCTCACTTCCAGCTCCTAACTACCGGGTTTTCGCTTGCACCGCCGAGCGCGTCGAGCCCAGCGTCATGAGCAGCGATTCACGCGGAATGCTAGTCACCAGGGGTCTCAGCATCCAGCCCAAGCCCGTTGGGATGTCGCGCGTAAGGGAAACGGACTCAGCCTCAACATAAACACCCTGGTCCTTCTCTTCGAAACGCCAATAGGAGTTCGTCCGCCACAGGAATCCGCCGTCGTGTCCTATGGGTTTCTCGTGCTCCCCGGGCTGGTCGGCGTCAGCAACTTCCGCGATGCGAGTGGAGACGGAACGGCTTCGGCAATGGCTGGCGTCTACCGGAAAGTACTGAACATCATGGTTGGTGTTGAGGGTAACGGTGATGACCTTCCTATACCGCAGCCGATAAAAGATTTGGAAGTCGTTTCCTTCGTGGTGAACCAACCGGGAGCGAACCAGTTCCGGTTTGTAAATATCTTGATGCCGGTCGTAGTCTTGGACCACATCCAGGACCTGACCCAGCGTCGCTCCGGGGATGAAGACCGCGCCGATCCAATGGTGAATCAACCCGTCCGGGGCCTCGATGGCCGAGCCGGAGGCGTCACGCGTCTGGATCGGTTCGATATAGATGTTGCCTGCGTGGATGCTGGCCAGAGTGGTAGAACGCTGGGGTTCCGGCAGGCCTTCAAGGTCGAGAAAGGCGCCGGGACGGATCACCTCCTTGGCGATGCGTGCTTCCGTCGCCTGGACGTAGCGATCAAAGGCCTCGATCGTCTTCGGCTCCAGGTCTACGGCCATGACGGCGGGAGTTTGGGGCGAAGGCGCCCCCAGAAGAAGGAGGAAGGCCAGTGTTGTGGCGGAACGGAGTCTGGGCATAAATCGCTGCGGGGCGCCGCCGTGACACCCAGAACATCATACTCCCTGCCGCTGCATAAGGGGAAGGCGCTTCCCGGCAGCTTCCTGGACGTTCTGCGCGTGTTGACATAACATGCGGAAGAAAGGATGAAGAAATCCACCGCTCCTTCGAAGCGAAACTCGTGATCGAATCCTCCCAAGCTCATCGTCCGTCGCGCGCCAAGATCGTACTGGCGTTCGCTGTGATTTACATCATTTGGGGCTCGACCTATCTCGCGATACGGTTTGCAGTCCAAACGGTTCCGCCATTTTGGATGGCAGGCGCGCGTTTCCTCCTCGCCGGATCGATTCTGTACGCGTTGATGCGATGGCGAGGCACGCCGCCTCCGCTTCGAGGACAATGGCTGTCCGCCGCCGGGGTGGGGGCGCTCTTGTTGGTGTGCGGAAACGGCTCACTCTCCTGGGCAGAGCAACGCGTGCCCTCAGCGTTGGCGGCGATTCTACTCGCTATGATTCCCCTTTGGATGGTCTTGCTCGACAGCCTCCGCAAGAGCCGCCCCCCGCTGAAAGCTCGTGTGGCGAGTGGGCTAGTGATTGGGCTATTGGGCGTAGGAGTTCTGGTCGGGCCGGCAAGGCTTTGGGGAAGTTCGCGCGTAGACATTCCGGGCACGACGGCTTTGCTGTTCAGCGCCTTTTGCTGGTCAGTGGGTTCGCTTTGTTCCCGCGGCGCCAACCTTCCACCTTCGCCTTTTCTGGCTGCAGCGATGGAGATGATAACCGGTGGCGCGATGCTGATAGTTCTGGGCTTTCTCATCGAAGGCGGAGAACCGCACTGGCACGTGATTTCCCTGCGCTCAATTTCCGGGCTTCTTTATCTGGTCGCGTTTGGATCGCTATTGGGTTTTACGGCGTACATTTGGCTTCTGAGTGTGGTTCCGACATCGCGTGTGGCGACCTACGCATACGTCAACCCGCTTGTGGCAGTATTTCTTGGCTGGGCGTTCGGCAGGGAGACTATTTCCGCGCGCGAGATGTTAGCTACAACGATCATCATCATAGCCGTGGTCCTGATTCTTTCCCACCGTCCCCAGCCTCCGCCGGTGGCCCCTGACACGGAGGGGCTCCCGACGCTAGAGGAACAACATGAAATGGAAGTCAGAAAGTAACATCGGCCTCGGGAGGCGGGACAAAAGGCAAGTGTCCCGTGTCCCGAACTCAGCAAGAATCGGGTTGCTCTACTTTTGCGATCCCTTCAAGATGAAACAGAATCAAATGAAGGAGCCAAAAGCCATGCGACCGAACGTTGAAGATTACTCCCGAATTGAGAAAGCGATTCTCTTCCTCGAAGAGAACTACCATCGCCAACCGGAATTGCGCGAGGTGGCCCAAAGCGTGCACCTTAGCGAATTCCACTTTCAGCGCCTGTTCCGGCGTTGGGCGGGAATCAGTCCCAAGCGTTTCATTCAGTTCCTGACGTTGGAGCACGCCAAGAAACTGCTTGGCGGTTCGCACAGCGTGCTCGACGCCACATACGACGCCGGCCTCTCAAGCCCTGGACGGCTACACGATCTATTCGTCAACATTGAGGCCATGACGCCGGGTGAGTTCAAGGCCCAAGGAGCGGGGCTCCGCATCAGCTACGGATTTCACCCAAGCCCTTTCGGCGAGTGCCTGCTTGCAGCGACGGAGAGGGGTATTTGCGGTCTGGGATTCATCGACGCTGGTGGGCGTGCACAGACACTTCGCGATTTCCAAGCGCGCTGGCCGGAGGCTCTCTGGGAGCAGAACGAACGGATAACCGAGCCCTATATCCGCCGCGTTTTTGGCGGCGAAAAGCAAGATGGAAACCGGCCTATTACGTTGGTGCTCCACGGAACCAACTTCCAGATCAAGGTGTGGGAAGCTTTGCTGAAGATTCCCATGGGCTCGGTAGTGCCCTATGAGGATCTCGCCATCACGGTGTGCAGTGCCCGAGCCGCGCGCGCGGTGGGGGGAGCCGTGGGGAAGAATCCGATCGCTTTTCTGATTCCGTGCCATCGCGTCATTCGCAAAGCGGGAGGAATCGGAGGGTACCACTGGGGCGCCGCCCGGAAAAAGGCCATCTTAGCTTGGGAAGCAGCCCAAACTGAGGCAAATCAGAACTGACGCGGCCGATACCCTTCAGCCCGCAGTGCGGAGGAAAGCCCCAAGATCGGGACAATCAGTGGTAGGGGCGGTTCGCAAACCGCCCCCGCTCCATATCCGAGACGGGGCCGATTAGTTCGGTCGATTTTGAGAACAGGTCCGAGTTCCACCTTCAAGCGCTAGACTCCCGTCGAATTCATTCTCACGAACTCATCCGCACGTTGCGCTGACCCCATGGTTGCTGGTATTCTGCCGCGTCGAATCTGGGCTAAAGGGTAACATAGCGCACGCTGGTTCCCAAACGTATGAAATCCCAACGCTGGCTGCACATTCTTCCGGTCGCCTTCATCATGTACACCATCGCTTTCATCGACCGGACCAATGTCTCATTGGCCCTGCCCTCGATGAGCCGCGCGCTCCACATGGATCCCACGCAAGCCGGCGCCGCTGCGGGAGTGTTCTTCTGGGGATACGTGGTGCTGCAGATTCCGGGTGGGTATTTGGCGCAGCGTTGGAGCGCCAAACGGTTCGTCTCGATCTTGCTGGTCGTGTGGGGCCTTTGTTCGGTAGGCTGCGGCTTGGTCCGGACTTGGCAACAATTCTGGGTGATGCGCCTCTTGCTGGGAGGTGCCGAGGGCGGGGTGTGGCCTGCCGTGTTGGTGCTGCTGTCGCACTGGTTTCCACGAGGGGAACGGGCCCGAGCCAACGCCTACTGGATGCTCTGTCTTCCGGTCGCGGTGATTGTCTCCTCGCCCCTCTCGGGTTGGATTTTGGGCCGATGGAACTGGCGCGTGCTGTTGATGGCCGAAGGCGCCTTACCATTTCTTTGGCTGGTAATCTGGTGGGCCTTCATTGATGACTATCCCCATGAAGCGAGTTGGATTTCCCCCGATGAGCGCAACCACCTAGAGACAACGCTCCACCAAGAATCCCTCGAACTTGATCCCCTCAAGCCCGCCCCATTCTTGCAGGCCCTCCTGAAACCGACCGTGTTGCTCATGGTCGGAATTTACCTGATGGAGAACTTCGGAAATTACGGCTACCTGTTTTGGCTTCCCTCGGCGCTGGCAAACGCCAGGAAGATGAGCAGTCTGTTGGTGGGCGTTCTGTATACGTTTCCTTATGCGATAACGGCGATCGGCATGGTCCTGATCTCACGCCATTCCGACAAGCATCGCGAGCGGCGCGGCCACGTTGCCGCCGGGCTGGCTTGGGCCAGCGCTTGCATGATGACTTGTACTCTTCTAACAGGCCACGCGCCCACCTGGAGTTTTGTGGCCATCTCCCTGGTAGGCGCCGGATCGTACGGAGTACTGGGACCGTATTGGGCGATTCCCACGGAGACGCTTCCACGCTCGGTTTCCGGACCCGCGATGGGGCTGATCAATGCTCTCGGCAACCTAGGTGGATACTTCGGCCCACTGGCCGTCGGCTTTGTTTACCATCGTACGGGGGATTTCCGGTATGCCTTCGGCTTGCTCAGTTTGGCGTACCTGGCCGGTGCTGGGTTGACACTTCTTTTGCCCTCGCCAACGGCACGCGCGAATAGTGGATACGGGAATTCATCCTGAGGCTGAGGGGCGGAATGCCAAAGAAACTCTACAGGATCGTTCCCATCAGCATCCTGGTTCTCATGCTTCTCGCCGTCATGCTGGCGTTACGCACGCCGAGTACCACCCTGGTTCCGGCGATTGCGCAGGACGCAAAATCCTTCGATGAAAAGATCTTGTCCCTCGAGAAGGCTCATCCGCAAGGTGCTACCGAGACCGCCCACATCACGGAAACTGAGTTGACTTCAAAGTTGCAGCAAGGTCTAGACGAGATCCCGCCCGACAAGGGCACCGTCGTGCTCAAAGCAGCCTCCGTGCATTTGGAAGGTGACGGGTTTGTTGGCGTTTTCACATTGGATGCGAGCGGAAAAGAACTCTACTTGACCATGACGGGTTCAGTGGGGGTCCTCAACGGCAGACTCAACCTTCAGCCCTCTTCCGCAAAATTGGGAAGTTTGCCGATTCCCGCGATAGCCTTCCGTCGTTTGCTGCAAAGACAGTTCGACACTCCCGAGACTCGCGAGCGCTTGCGGCTGCCGGAGTTCATCAAGGATGTGCATATTGAAAACGGCGAGTTGCTGGTGGTATCGCAATGATCGGCGCCGCGCGGCTTCTGTTTGAACTTCACAAGCTGCCGACCTAAATCAGCCCCACGGCGCGAATGGGCGAGCCGGACCCCTTGCGAATTTTCAGTGGGAAGGCGAGGAAGAGGAAGAAATCCGGAAGCTGATCCAGATTGCACAGATTCTCGATGATTAAGACCTGCTTCTCGAGGACTACGGGATGGATGGGCCGCGTGCCGAGGGCCTCCGGCGGGTCAGGCGAGAGAGTGTCCACACCGATGGCGGCGACGGGTTTCGACAGAAGATATTCCGCCGCGTCCATGCCGACGCCCGGCCAGTTTTCAAGGTAGTGCCGATCGTGCGGGCGCAGCCCCCAATTGACCGCCCAACCAAAATCGAACAGGACAATGTCCCCGGCCTGCAATGGCCCGTGGCGGTCCTCCCATTCATGAAGCTGGCCTTCCGACGCATATTCACCCGCCTTCATGCCGCGGCAATCCACACGCACTCCGCGTCCCATCAGTTGGGTCAGGGGCACTCGCTCAATCGTCACGTGGGCATCCGGCTGAGCATCGCTGATGAAGTGGGCGGGAGCATCCACGTGCGTTCCGTTGTGCTCGTGCATCACCAACTGGTAACTGAGTGAACGTGTACCGTGCCAGTAAGAGCCCCAAAGATTATGGAAGAACATCGAGTGAGTGGGAAAATGCGGCATATGCTCTTCCAGAGTTTGCGTGAGGTCGATCACACGCCGGTCGCGCAGGTTTTCCACAAGGGCAAGAACGTCGCTCACGGGGTTCTCCATTTCAAAGCGGAAGGAGCGCGAAGTTTCGGATAGTCCGGAAAAGGTCTTCGTATCGCGGTAAGGTCCTATCATTCTACTGCGGCGAAATACCCCGGCTTCCAGCGCAGGATAGCTCCGCGGTGGGTGGTGACAACTTTAATGCTTCGGTACGTTCCGTCGAGGGTATCTCGAATCGGCCGATAGCCCAGCGTGTATTGTTCATCCAAATCGCGGCCTATCGCCTGCAACTCGTCAGCCAGTTGCATCAATCGCTCGGCGGAAAACTTCCCCGTCTCCGCCCCCAACCCTTTGTTTTGCGAAGTCTCCCCGACTTGTCCGTGAGAAAGGTAACCCGTCTCCATGTCGGTGCCCGAGGCTTCGCGCAAAGGGAACGACGCGTAGCCGCCGGTTCCCGTGGCGATATCGTCAAGGAGTTTGTCGCCCGGATTCGAGAATCCGTACGCGGCCGTGCCGACGGTATAAACCATGGTCTCGGCCATGCGCGCCATCGAAACGGCTTGGTCCAGCGTGTGCTGGCTCTGCACGTCCAAGCCATCGCTCATGACGATTAAGATGCGCCGCATTTCCTCGGCCGGGCCGGTCTTGCGCATTTTATCCCGGCAGGCGGAGTAAATGGCGTCGTAAAGGGCTTTGCCGCCACCGGATTTGAGATCCTGGATTTTTTCATTCAACAGATCCGGATCGTTGGTAAAGTCCTGAATGATCGAGCTGGATGCGTCGAACGACTGGAGGAACACCTGGTTCTTTGTGCCTCCGCTCCGCAGGACCAGGAAGGCAAACTCGCTGGCCGCTTCCTTTTCATACGTTAGCGCCCGGCGGGCGGAATTGCTGGTATCGAGGATCAGACCGATGCGGAGCGGCGTGCTCGTTTCCCGCTCGAAGTGGGTAACTTTCTGCTCCACGCCGTCTTCAAAAACCTGAAACTCATTCATGTTGAGATCGATGACCGGCTGCCCACGCTTGTTCTTGGCAGTCACGGGGACATTGACGAGTTCTACGGTGGTGCGAATCGTATGCGGCTTTGCTTCGGTTACCTCGGGATGCGCGGCGTCCCCTTTCGCGGCCGCCGCGGCAGGATCCGCCGGGGCTTGTTGGGCCGGAGCAACTAGCGCACCGCTTCCTACGGCGATGGCCGCCAATGCCAAGATGGCGACAATGGGTTGCCAACCTGCTCCTGCGTTTTTCGTCCGGCCTTGTCCCGATGATGCTGTGCCCATATGCGCTTTCGTGCCGGTATCTGGAATACCGAAGATTCTCCCAGCGTCCACAATCTCCGAGTTTTCTATTCTACACCTACTTGCCCTCCTTAAAGCACTGGCCCTGTCCCTTGGCGCGCCGGACAGTGGGCGCGGAACAGAATGGCGGAAGTTGGAGGGTTTTCCTAGAAGCCTTCGCGCGGCAGGCGGCTTGGTAAGGAAAGAGCTGCTGCCCTGAAGGACGACTTTTCGGAAAACCACTTCGTTCCAGCGTGGTGAGAAGTCCGTACCGATGGTAAATTGATAATCACATTCAAAAAGGAGCATCAACCATGGAGATGGGTTTCATTGGGTTAGGTGGAATGGGCGAGCCTATCGCGCGCAATCTCATTAAGGCAGGCCACGCGTTGAAGGTCTACAATCGGACCCGCAGCCGCGCGGATGCGCTGGTAGGCGAGGGTGCAATCTATGCGGAAACACCGGCCGCGGCGTGCCAAGCTGGCGTGGTGGCCACGATGTTGGCTGACGACGCGGCGGTGGAAGGGGTGGTGTTCGGCGAAAACGGCATCCTCGCTGGATTGCCCCGCGGCGGTGTGCACATTTCCCACAGCACCATCAGCACCCATCTCTCTCGCCGCCTGACCGATGCTCACCGGCGGCAAGACCAGCTTTTTTTGGCCGCGCCTGTCTTTGGACGTCCGGACGCCGCCCGGGCGGGGCGGTTGATTGTGGTTGCGGCGGGTCTGCCGGAAGCGGTGGAGCGTTGCCACCCTGCCCTTGAGGCCATCGGTCGCAAACTCGTCGTAATCGGTCCGGACCCCGTTGCCGCCAACACCGTCAAACTCGCGGGGAATTTCATGATCGCGTCCATGCTGGAATCCCTGGGCGAGGCCTGCGTCCTCTTGCGCAAGTCCGGCGTCGATCCCGCAGCCTTTCTCGAAATCATGGTGGGTTCGTTCTTTCAATCGCCCATCTATGAAAACTACGGGAAGATCATTGCCGAGGAGCGATACGAACCCGCCGGTTTCAAATTGCGCCTG
>JBKQVI010000093.1:0-26005 GCA_052139985.1 Terriglobia bacterium | reverse complement strand
TTTCATCATCTCCGTAATCTACCACCCTTGGGGTGAAATCCCCCCACCAGTCTCTTCCTCACTCCCACCCCGCAATCCGGCCTCCGCACCCACCGCTGCCAAATCCCTACGGACGGATTACGGATTGACAGCCGTCATCGTCCAGTGTTGGGCGCCTGTTTCCGGTCTTGCCGACGGCAAACGGCCCTGCTCGAATGCGACTCTCCATACCCGTTATGCCTTCACGGAGTCCGGCACCATTCTGGACATCTGCCCCGTCGCGGTGGCGGGAGTTTTCCAGGCGGATGGGAAGGGCAACCTTACCGCGGCTGACACGGTAAGCCTGAACGGGCAGATCATCCAGGAGAGCCTGAACTTCACCTACCAGGTCAATCCCGATTGCACCGGCACTGCGTCCTCGGCTCCCGGCCAGGAACCAGCGCACTTCAGCTTTACAATTATCAATTACGGCGAGCAACTGCTGGGGATTCACACCGACCCAGGAACGACCCTCATGCTGAAAGCCAAGCGGCAATTCGCCAAGGATGAGGGTGAGGGGCCCGAGGAATAACTCTGAATCACAAGGCAGTTAGCACGTAGCCATTTCGGAAGACGCGGCGCCTTCTGCTACAAAAGCCCGTGGAGCCGACCCGACGGGTCCTGACTCTCGCGCGCGGGGCGGCCGGCAACGAGCGGCGAGGCAGTGTGTCTTGAGCCCAACTCCGCGCCGGACATAGGAATGGTGTCGCCATTTTTCTCAACCCCTCCTGCCTACCCCGAACTCCGGATTGCGTTTCTCGCCACTTTTTATTCAGAATCCGCAGTGCGGCTTTTAGGCTTCCCGTTTCCTGTACCCTGATAACCCGTCTTCCGCGTTTATCGCCACTTGTCACTAACCACTAACCACTGTCCTAAGGACCCCGGACTTCGGACACCGGACCTCGGACTCTCCTTCTTGTCACTAGCCACTAACCACTAGCCACTGTCCTTAGGACCTCAGACTGCGGACCCTAGTCTGTTTTTCCGGCCACTCGCCACTAACCACTAACCACTGTCCTTAGGACCTCGGACTCCGGACGCCGGACTATGTTTCGTGCTACTGCCTTTGGGTCTCGCTGTTCTGTCAGGGGCGCTGTTTCAGGAATTGTCGAATATTCCTTTTCCCATGGACAACGGCGACAACTTGGAGGGGGGCGGTGTCTGGCCGGTATATGACGGTGTAGTTGGGATAACGGGTCAGCGTCCAGAAACGCAGCGAACGGGATGTGAGGTCAGGCCGGGAGCGGCCACGGTCGGGTGCTTGGGCAACCTGCACGCAACGGTCGTCGGGGACCTCGAAGAGGTCAAATGTCATTAGCCGTGGGTGAAACCCACGGAAGAATTCCGCCGAGGATTTGCCAACCCCGGAGGGGTTGAACCTGGGTTGGCACCCGGAGTGCGGTCAGTGGAATTCGACCCCTTCGGGGTCGATGCGCATTTCTGTTGGAGCTCCCCCATCCGTGGGTTTCACCCGCGGCTAATGAGATTGTTCCCCTGCGGGGAACTTGGATGAAGGCCACTCGTCTTTCATCGCCTGAATTTCCCGGCGGGCCTGGGTGCCTTCGATAAGTTCGCCACGCTCGGCCTGTAGATAGCCTTCCTCGATATGAGCGGACAACGCCCGGCGCTCCTCGTCGGTCCAGCTTTCCTCGGCGTCCTGCGCCTCCAGAGCGCTGCGGAGCACGCTGCGGCTGTATTTACTCCCTGTCCCTCAGGAGCGCGGCCATGATGCGGGGGTTGCGGCGTGCGTGTATCACCGCGACGACCCAGAGGGGATCCTCGTCCGGTGCCTAAGCAATCAGGTGCTCGCGCACAAGAATGAACCGCAAGGGTCGCGAAGTGAGGTCCGGGCGCCAGTGGCCCTGATGGGGAAAGGGTACGAGCCCGCGCAGGGATTCAAAAATATCCGAGATGACCCGGTCGGCTGCATCCGGGCTTTCCTGGGCAAGGTCATAGCGAATATCGTCGAGGTCGGCGTAGGCTTCCAGGTGGAGCGCGTAGCCGCTGCTCATGCCGGCCGGTTGCGCTGGGCTTCGGTTTTCGCTTTCAGGCGGGCAAAGGCTTCTTCACCATCAATGGGCTTCACCCTGCCGCTTTTCAGCTCGTCATAACGGGTGTTGAGCATGTCCCGCGTTTGTGCCAGCTCCTGAAAATATCCGGCCAAGGCATCTTGCAGGAGCTCGGCGGTCCCGCGTCCGCTCTGCGCGGCGAGGTCGTTGAGCTTCTTTTCCACATCGGGGGTGAAATGTACTTCCATCGACTTTAGGATACGGGAAAACCTCACGTGTTACAACTTACGTAGGGAGTCAGCTCGCTGTAGTGGCGGGTTTACCCCGCCGCTGTGCCCGCTTGTCACTGGTCACTCGTCACTTGTCACTGCCTTTCCGACCTCGGACCCCGGACTGCGGACCTTGGACTGTTCTTTTTTGCCACTTGTCACTGTTCTTCTGCCCGCAGCTCGAAATGCCGCGGACCTCACACCGCGGAGGTCCGTGCTGCGCTTGCCATTGTCTTGACATTGTCGGGCAAGAGCGATATTCTGAGTATTACCAGGAGGATCCATGCCGTCACGAGCCACGCGCAGCGAAAAACTCGACCTACGACTCACGCGCCAAGCCAAGTCAACGCTTCAGGCAGCGGCGGCGGCTTCCCGTCGCTCCGTCAGCGAATTCGTGCTGGAGAGCGCGCTCGCGCGTGCCGATGAGGCGCTGGCAAATCGTCGAGTCTTCAGCCTGAATGATGTGCAATGGAAAGCCTTCTTAGCGGCCCTCGATGCGCCTCCCCGTCCTCTGCCTCGGCTGGAGCGTCTCCTCAGAGAACCAGGGTTCTTTGATGCCGGACCCAAGCAGTGAGCACGGACCGAAGGGTGGAAAAACTGTGCCCCGAGCACCACACGGAAGGCTTCGATTGCGGCCGGGAAGAACTGAACCGATACCTGTTGCGTTACGCTGGGCAGAATCAGCAGGCAGGCGCCGCGCAGACCTACGTTGGACGGGTAGGAGGAACGGTGGTGGGATACCACACGCTCGCGGTGGGCCATGTGACCCGTGAAGAGGCGCCGGAGCGCCTAACCAAGGGCTTGGCGCGCCATCCGGTGCCCATCATGCTGCTGGCGCGTCTGGCCGTAGACCGTCGCTGGCAAGGTCGGGGGATCGGCAAAGCACTTTTGCGCGACGCCATGCAGCGCACGCTGCAAGCGGCCGACATCGCCGGCATCCGCGCCTTGGCGGTTCATGCCAAAGACGAGTCCGCCAGGAGTTTCTACCAGAAATTCGATTTCATCCCTTCCCCCACTGACCCCATGCACCTGTTCGTCCTCTTGAAAGACGTCCGCCGAATTATTGCGGACTAAAGCGGATACCGGAATGAAGAGCGAATTCCGCCTGATTTCCCGGCGGAACCGGTCGAGGACGCCTGGATTCCCGGGATGCTTTTTGAGGAGCTTGGTGATGGTGTCGGTGTCGAGGGAGTAAGTTGTCATCCCGTTTGGGCAGGTCTGAACGTGGTCCGCTGGTTACGGAGGTCGTCTTCGAATCCGTTCCACCGCTTCTCACCACGGTCATCGGGTGTGGCCAGCCAGGAATCGAGCCACTTGAGCAACTTCCGATTCTGTGGGCGCAGGTGGGCGGTGGGCCGGCCGGCGCCGCATGCCGTCGGCGTGGATTGCTGTTTGCGCACGGTTGGGGCATTCGCCATGGAGTTCCCTCAATCCAAATGATAACACGAACCCCTCCTGACATCGCGAGCCATCGCGCCGAGCGTGGCGCCGCCTTTCTCGCCACTCGTCACTGGTCACTCGTCACTGCCTTTCCGATAACCACTGTCCTTCACGCCACTGCCTTTCGCAGCCCCGGGACGTAGCCACGGTCAACGCTCCTATGACCGTGGGCTTTTCCCATGCCCGCTACAACCAACCGGAAGTTTCCCGCCCAAGGAAGGACCCACAGTCAGAACTGCACTGACTGGGGCTACCCGCTTGAAGAATGCTCACACAGAACGCATACCTACAACTCAATGTATGCGCCAGCCGCGATTCTCGCGAAGAACCTTCGCAGAATCGCAGAGCCCGGAGGCTGGCGCGGCGCTTGCGTTGGTAGCGCGATGTTGTTCTTTAACTCCGAGGCTTGTATACTTGGGAGCCATCGAAGAGCGGAAATTGAAAACATCTCTGCGCTTCTTCCGAGCTCGTATGATCAGCGCCACAGATTGCTTCTATTTAGGTAGCTTTGACCCTAAGATTACATGAAGAAGGGGGACGCTCGCAGTGGATCTCTTTGAGCTGGCGCGCAAGAACGCACCTTCGCTGAAAGAACGGTTTGACGAGCTCATGAAGCTCGGGCTACCAGAACAGCCAGAGGCATTGGCAGACTTCGCGACGAGCGTCGCGGACACTGGCCGCATTTGCATCAATATGAAGCAGATGACTCTGATCGAATTCCTTACGTTCGGCAAGTACATGAATATTTACGAGTGGGCGGCCAACCGAGCCTATCTGTCGGGGAGACCAGTGGAAGAGGTGATACAAGCAAAGCTCGGACCTTATTATGAAAAGCGATTGGCCTTCGATGGATTTTTTGATAACAGCAGTCGATTTCACTGCGGTGCATTGAGCGTTGGCGGCCTCGGAGCAACGTGGTATGGTGATCATTGCGCCGTCTTCAATGATAGTGTGTCCGCGAGCCGGCCAGAGGTGGTGTACTTACGCTCAGATAGTGTCGACACTTATCTGACCCAAAGCCTTGCTCTGGACGAAGCCGCAATCGCCCACGATGCGGCCCCGCACACACATAGACAGTTTCTAGCGGCCATAAAGCACAGTGAGCGGATTCTCACATACTCAACCGAGAATTGGCCACTACTCCTCTGCAACGACACCGACTTTGTCGAGGTCATCTTCGCTGGCGACGCCGACGCCTCGGACTTGGATAAGATCAGAATGGCCCGATCAGACTATGAGGTCTATTTCGACTACGGCTTCGACGACCTGCGAGGCTCTCTCTCCGACGCGGATCGTTACAGGGTCAGTGGCTTTATTATGATGCTCCGATTGCTGGATGATCGCAAAATACCGTTGGAGTTGGTTGATGATTAGACTGATTGCTGCTGCTTTTGAGGACGGCTGGGCGTTTGTCCAGAAGGACGGACAGACCATCTTAATCAGGCCGCCTTATCGATCTGCTAACGCCCTCATGGTGCCGGACTCGGCTGTCGAAGCGGCGGCACACGCTTACGGCTTCCAAGTGTCGGACGAGAGTTTTGCCGATTGGGCTGACCTTGTAGCTTACCTAAACAAAAAGCTCGTGGACTTGCGGAAGGCGAGCAAATTGTTCGTAGATGATCCGAACGCAACGCTTGAGCTGTTACGCCGAGCACCGAAACACATTCTCGACCGCTACATTGATCGAGTTGAAGGTGAACTAATTCCGGCACGGGAGTTTAAAGC
Organism: Terriglobia bacterium; assembly: GCA_052139985.1. Lineage (GTDB taxonomy): Bacteria > Acidobacteriota > Terriglobia > UBA7540 > UBA7540 > Bog-366. The sequence goes on along the minus strand of JBKQVI010000093.1, from coordinate 20,544 downwards.
TGCCGCAAATCTGCTTGCTCATTTGATGGACCTGGAAAACATTAGGTCCGATGCCGCAGTTTATCACCGGGTCGCGCGACTACTTGCGGTTTCCACTGAGGGATTATTACAGAGAGAACCTCCCACACTCGAGTGGGAGGAGCACGACCTTTCTCAGCGATGCCCTGGTGCCGTTCAACGCTATGGCGCTGCATCAATCAGAGAATGTTCTGAGCGGGTTCGCCAACGTCGGCAAGTGTTTGCTTTCGGAAGCGCTTGAGGAGATGCCGTGCAGACGATCACCTTTTATTCTTACAAAGGCGGTACCGGTCGCAGCCTCCTTGTCGCGAATGCAGCCAAGTATCTAAACAGGTTTGGTCGACGGGTTTTTGTCCTTGACTTCGACCTAGAAGCGCCTGGGCTTCACTATAAGTTCGGTTTAAGGGGGCCCAGCGGCGGCGCTCGGATCAAATGCGGCGTTGTAGACTATATCCACTCGGTTATGTCGGGTGACGAGCCTCCGAATTCCCTTCGCGATTACGTCATCGAACTCAAGGCGGCTGAGGATCCGTCCCCACTCTGGCTGATGCCGGCAGGCAAAGTACCGTCTGCTCAATACTGGCGAACTCTCGCTCAATTGAATTGGCACGAATTGTTTTACTCGGAAAGTGCTAAAGGTGTCCCACTATTTCTAGAATTGAAGGAACGCATTGAGAATGAGTTTGCTCCGGAATTCTTGCTAATTGATTCGCGAACAGGCATAACAGAAATTGGAGGTGTAGCGACCTCGGTGCTGGCGGACACCGTCGTCTGCCTTCTGATTAACAACCCTGAAAACTTGGAAGGCGCTCGAGAGGTACTGCGGAGCATCAGGCGCTCGCCTCGCCTGCCAGGTCAAAAGCCAGTGCGGCTCCTCACGGCCCTCACGCGCATCCCAATTACAGAAAGGTCCGATGTCGAAAGGACAATACTTAGGCTGGCACAGGACTTCTTGGCGGAAGAAGCTCCCAACTTGTCCGACACACTCGAGGTACCCGAGATTCTCGTACTACATTCTGAGCCAGATCTTGAATTCACGGAAGCCTTGAGGGTTGGCGGGGAAAAGAGCTTGGAGGAATCGCCGCTCTATAGGGACTATATAAAGCTTTTCTTGCGGTTCGTTCCCCGAGAGGTCGTCGATCCGTTTATTGCGCCCTTGGTGACAAACGCGGTCAGTAGGGCGTTTGCGGACCCCGAGGGTACTCAACAAGAGCTTGAGGCACTAAACTCCTCCTATCCACATCCAGACGTCCTTCGTGCTCTGCTGCAGCTATACCGCCTTAGGCGAATCGATAACGAAACGATACTTGAGGCAGGTTGGAGATATTGGAATCTTACAGGGAGGGCTGACGAACCCACACTATGGACAGCAGTGCGGGAGTCGTTAGAGGCATTGCAGCCGGGCGAAGATCTGCCGCAGACACCAGAGTTCGTTGAGGCGGTTTGGAGAGAAGCCGGAGCGACGGACATCGATGTTGGTCTCGCAATATCTGCGGCATACAGAAGATTTACTCAGCCACTGAAGGCAGCCGAGCTATTGCGTGATCTCCTCGAAAGAACTGGACCTCAAGAACGCGTTATAGTAGCCTACATTAACAGGCTAAGAGATGCGAAGTGCTTAGAGGAAGCTTGGGACGTTGTGCAAAGATTTAAGGCAACGTTCGGTAAAAGCTCATCATTTCAAACCGCATTAGCAGCTCTGCTGCTTACGAAAGGGGAAAGCGCCGAGGTCGTCAGGCTCCTCGAAACAGGCGAGTTGAGGTTAGACGGGATCAGCGAAATGAACATAGGGACATACGCCCGCCTTCTTATCATGGCTGGCAGGAGTGAATTACTTGACCCGAAACTAGAGGATCTTCTCAACAAACTAATGACGCACGGTCCCAGCAAACGCCTGGAAACACTGGGTCGGGTGTATAAACAGCTGGGCCGACTTCAAGAGTTTCAGGCACGAATCCGTCAGGTCTATTCCGAAGAGATCGCTAGCAACATGTTGGACCGAGTGAACTCCAAAACACTCGTGCACTACGCCCGCCAAATTCGAGGCGCTGACATTGAAAACTAGGGATGTGTTTGGCGGTGATCGCTGCGGGTATTCGTGCCGGCCGACGGCGACCCTGCGCCTCTTGGCAGAAGCAGAAACGAGCATGCAAGGAATCGGCAAGGAAAGTGAAGGAAATCGTGACCTCGCCTCAGCATCCTAACGCCTAGGCAGGAGGAACAGCAGACCTTCTGAACAGGTCTGCGCTACCGCCGCCCGATTTCTGTTCATTATTCAGAAATCAAAATTCGCCATTCACCCTTCACCCTTCACAATTTTCTCTTCCCGTGCGAGTATTGCCTTCCAACCGCCAAAACCGAGGTCCAAACCATGGCCAATCCAGAACACCTCAAGATTCTCAAACAAGGGGTCGACGCTTGGAACAAATGGAGGGAGGAGAATCCGGGGATGATCGCGGACCTCAAGGGGGGGGACCTCACTGGGGCGGACCTCCGCGGGGCCAACTTCCAACGGGCGAACCTCACCCGCGCGACCCTCATCGGAGTGGAGCTCAATGGGGCAGTCCTGGCCGAGGCGAGCCTCTGGTGCGGAAACCTCGAACAGGCGAATCTTCGAGGCGCGGACCTCCGCGGGGCGCACCTCATCCGGACTAATCTCGAGAGGGCGAACCTCGCCGGGGTGAGCCTCATCCGAGCGGATCTCACCGGGGCGCACCTCAGCGGGGGAGACCTCCGGGAAGTAGACCTCCGCGAGGCGGACCTGCGCGGGGCGGACCTCCGAGGGGGAAACCTCGAAAAGTCAGATTTCGCAAATGCTTGGGTGGGTTGGACAGGGTTCGGGGATATTGACCTCAGCACAGTGAAAGGGCTTGAGACGGTTCGACACAGCAGCCCTTCAACCATCGGCATTGACACGATTTACAAATCCAAAGGCAACATTCCCGAAGTCTTCCTGCGCGGCGCGGGCGTGCCGGAGGACTTCATCGTCTATATGAGGTCGCTGGTCGGCAAGGCCATTGAGTTTTACTCCTGCTTCATCAGCTATTCGAGCAAGGACGACGCCTTCGCCCAGCGGTTGCACGCCGACCTTCAGCAGAAAGGCGTGCGTTGCTGGTTTGCGCCGGAAGACTTGAAGATCGGCGACAAGCTCCGCACGCGCATCGATGAATCCATTCGCGCCTATGACAAACTCATGGTGATTTTATCGGAGAACTCGATCCGAAGCCCCTGGGTCGAGGACGAGGTGGAAGCAGCATTGGAGAAGGAGCGGCAGAAGCCGGGACTCGGGATTCGGGACACGGGACACGGGCAAGGCGCTGCGGCGCTCGAAAAGGAGCGCAAACCGGGCAACACCGTGCTCTTCCCCATCCGCCTGGATGACGCGGTAATGGAAACCGATCAAGCCTGGGCCGCCAGCCTGCGCCGCACGCGCCACATCGGCGACTTCCGCGCCTGGAAAGACCACGACGAATATCTAAAGTCGTTCGAGCGGTTGTTGCGCGACCTCAATGCCTAGGGCAGCGCGGCGAAACCGCAGCCCAAGAACGATTTCACCACTGAGGCACTGAGGCGCAGAGGCTAGAACAGAAAGGGCATTTCTCTCTGTATCTCAGTGCCTCAGTGGTGGAGATGGCAATTCTTCGCACCTTCACGGCGGGCGAGACGCGGACGAATCGGGGCAGGCTGGCCGCGCTACGTCCACTTCATGGCCATCCTGGCCATAACCGCGCACGGGCGGGACGCCCCTGCCACAGCGGGCGAGACGCCCACGCTACGTCTTATGGCATGGCCATCCCGGCCACGAGACGACACGGGCAAGATGCCCCTGCCACGTCGCGGGATCGTGTTGGGGCCAGCGGCGCTGGCCCAAAGGCCGAACGCCGATCGGCCCAACATTTGCCTGAACGCTGTTCGGCCATACAATCGCCCGAACGCGGTTCGGTCGTACTATTTTTCGGCGCAGGGTGTGAGTCGCGGCTCTTTTAGCTCGTGAACGGCGCCGCCTTCCAGCACCGACCAATTTGCGTCATAACATCCCGACTCCTGATACTTGCCTTCGCTATACCGCAGGAGCCACAGCGTACTTTCCGTCGCCGAACCTTGCATTCTGATGACGAGGTCGGTGAAACCGTTCGAGCGGCTTTGCTGAAGAGTAAAAGACTGGATGGCTTCCCGGTAGAACAATGGCCGGTATTCGTTTCCGGATTTTTGAAAAATCCAGAAGCGGCAGTTTCCCGTGGGGCTGCACCCGCCGTCCTCCGGCGTTCCCTGCGCAATGACTTCCGCAACGCCGTCGCCGTTGAGGTCCACCAGCTTGACCGGCGTGTCCACGGCGTTGTCCTCTAGCTCCTGCTGCGACTCGCCCCCCATGCCTCCGATTTCGGGCTTAAGCGCATTGGCAATGGCCCGCGCAATCGCCGCACGCTCGGTCGCGGAGACCTTCGCATGGCGCAACGACTGCTTCGACGTGAGCGCTTCGGAGTGACGCCAGTCCCACTGGAAGTCATCCGCGGCGAGTGTGAGCGATGCGAAAATGACGGCACACACGCCCGCGATGATGGCTCCCTGCAACGTGATCACGCGCATTCCGCGGTTTCCCATCAACATCAAAACCTTTTCACCACCAAGGCACCAAGACACCAAGAAAGGGTGGGAGAACACTGCCTATGGCTTTGGCTCTCTTGGTGCCTTTGTGTCTTGGTGGTTCATCTTGTCTTTGCGCTCACGGCACCAGCACAATCTTTCCATGCGCGCCGGGTTCCATGATGGCGCGGTGGGCCTGCGCGGCTTTGGCGAGGGGAAGTTCATTCCCCACCACCGGGCGCAGCGATCCGCTTTCCAGCCCGGCCACAATTCCCGCGTGAATGCCCTCCAGTTCCGGGCGGGTAGCGTTCCACAGCACCATTCCCAAAACTGCGGCATCGCGAGCCATGATTTCGCGCGGATTGATTTCAATATTCCCCCGATTGCCGATCACTACCACGCGACCCTTGCGGGCCAGGACGGTCAGGTCTTTGGCCAGATTCACGTTGGCCAGCATCTCCAGAATCACATCGACGCCGCGTCCCCCCGTGAGCTTCATCAATTCGACGAGATAATCCGGGGCGGTGTGGTTGAGCACGTGATGCGCGCCTTGCACGGCCGCGAGTTCGCGTCCGCGCTCCGTGCCGGCCGTGCCGAACACCTTCAGTCCGGCGGCCCGCGCCAATTGCACGCCTGCTACACCCACGCCCCCGCTCGCCCCATGGATCAAAACCGTCTCGCCCGGCTGGGCGCGCCCAACCTGCCACAAGGCGCGGAAGGCCGTGGCGTAAGGCACGTTGACGCCCGCTCCCTGAGCGAAACTCACATCGGGCGGCAACGGATGCACCTGCCATGCCTCCGCCAAAGTTTGTTCCGCATAAGCGCCGGTAAGCGTTCCCGCCACGTAGACGCGGTCACCCGGGGCCAATCCCGCGACGCCCTCTCCCACCGAACCGACCGTGCCCGCCGCGTCGCTTCCCGGCGTGTAAGGCAGCGGGGGCTTGATGGCATAGGTTCCCTGCCGCATGTAAGTGTCGTAAGGATTCACGCCCGCCGCCTTCACCCGCACCACCACCTGTCCCGCGCCCGCATGGAGATCCGGCACGTCCTCTAGCTTTAGCACGTCCGGCCCGCCAAATTCATGTACGCGTACGGCTTTCATTGTTGGCCTCCTCGCCCTTCGAAGGGCAGTCTGATTCCGCGATGCAACGTCAATTATAGGCTGCATGCTCACCCGCGGTTCCGGAAAACTGCGATCTTCACTCGGACGACGACCGGGATGGATTTATTCTTGTCAAGAAGCGGGTTAATATGGCGGCCAGCGCGACCGCTTCGAATCTCGCGAATGGAGACGGCACCGTGGCGGAAACGGCGGATGTGGTCATCGTGGGCGGAGGGATTGTGGGCGCGAGTATCGCCTACTATCTTGCCGACGCCGGATGCGCGAACGTCCTCGTGCTGGAGCGCGAGCCTCACCTCGGGCGTGGCTCCACGGGTAAGAGCATGGGAGGCGTGCGCGCGCAGTTCTCCACCGAAATCAACATTCGGCTGTCGCTCTACGCGCTCGATTTTTTCGCCCACTTCGAGGACGCCACGGGCTGCCCCGGCGGCTACCGTCCGCAAGGCTACCTGTTCGTCGCGACCACTGAAAAGCACCTGGACTACTTGCGCGCCAATTATCAAATGCAAGTGGCGTGCGGAGTGAAGACGGCGGAATTGCTCTCGCCCGCCGAAGTTCTGCGGCGCGTGCCGCATCTGCGTGCCGACGACATCATGGGTGGCAGCTTCAGTTCCACCGACGGATTTGTGGACCCGTATAGCGTCATGACCGGCTTCATGCAGCGCGCCACCGAGAAAGGCGTGCGATTGTGGAAGAGTGGGGAGGCCACGGCGATCTTGCAGGACGCGCACGGCATCGCGGGCGTCGAGACGACAAGAGGATTGGTGGCCACACGGACGGTGGTGAACGCCGCCGGTCCGTGGGCGGCACAAGTGGCAGCAATGGCCGGGTTGGAATTGCCTGTCGAGCCCCTGCGCCGCATGTTGGTCCCCACCGAGCCTTTCCCCCTCATCGCTCGCGAAGCTCCCATGACCATCGATATGGCCACCGGTTTTCACTTTCGCCCCGAGGGGTTGGGAATCCTGCTCGCCTGGAATGATCCGGAGGAGACGCCCGGATTCAAAACGAACTTCGATCCGGCGTTCATCGAGAAGATTCTTCTGCGCGCGGTGGACTGCGTTCCCTGTTTCGAGGCGCTGGAAGTGAATCCCAAACGCGCTTGGGCCGGGCTCTACGAGGTGACGCCGGACCACTATCCCATCCTTGGACCTGTGCCCGAGGTTCCGGGTCTGTATCTCGCCAACGGCTTCAGCGGGCACGGCGTGATGCACTCACCCGCTACCGGCAAGGTACTGGCGGATTTGATCCTGCGCGGCCACACTGACCTGATCGACGCCCGCGCCCTCAACCTGGCGCGCTTCGCCGAAGGCCGCATGATCCACGAAACCGCTGTGCTGTAGAGAGCAAGTTCCAGGCACGAAAACAACTGGAGTAATGGCGGCCACATGCTGCATACTTGGCGCCAGGCGGAACCTCCTCCGTTGAGATGAGCCGTTGCGGAAAGGCTCACCCCCCAACTCGTCAGAGATTCCACCCTTTTCTTCAAAGGCTATTTTGGACAGGCATGGTTCATTCAAACTCCTTGCAGATGGACCGTCCCGCATGCCTGGAAAAGGAGCGAAGAGATGAACATATACTTGATGAATCTTTGCCGCGGATTGTTGCTTTTCGCGTTTGTCGCCACGTGCGGTTGCGACATGGAGGGCGACCGCGTAGCCACCAGTGAAACGCGCACGGAATCGAAGAGCGTGGCGCTGGGCGCTGCCCAATCCGTCCATGTGACCCTCAAGATGAAAGCCGGCGAGTTGAAAGTGGCGGCCGGCTCGACGCAATTGATGAACGCAGACTTCACTTACAACGTACCGGAATGGAAACCGGAAGTGCGATATGACGTTAGCGGCGGCGTGGGGAATCTGGAGGTGGAGCAGCCGGAATCAGGCTCCACGTCGGGCAATACCCGGAACGTTTGGGACTTGCACTTGGCCAACAAAACGCCGATGGATATGACCGTGAACATGGGCGCAGGCCGCACCACCATGACGCTGGGTGGAATGGCACTGAGCAGGCTGGAACTGAACATGGGCGCAGGTGAGACTACGGTGGACCTGACGGGCAATTGGAAGAAGGATCTCTCCGCGCAAATCCACGGCGGCGTGGGTAAGGCGACCATCCGGTTACCCCGGGACGTGGGCGTGCACGTGGTCGCGCACGGCGGATTGGGAGCAATCAACGCCGGCGGCCTTCAGAAGAAGGGCGATGCGTACGTCAACGACGAGTACGGCAGATCGCCGGTAACGCTTCAGATCGAGGTCGAGGGAGGCGTGGGCGAGATCAACCTGGAGCAGGGCGAGGAACCGCCTGGAGCGTAAACGGCCGCGGGGCGCCATCACGCTGCGTTAGTCAGCGTTTCCGGAGTTTCTTCCGGAAGAATCTCAAAGGTCGTCTCGATTTTGGCGGTCTTTGAGATCATGGCGCCCACCGAGCAGTACTTCGTTTCAGACAAGTGGATGGCGGACCTTACGGCCTCCGGGTCGATTTGGCCGCGCAACCGGTGCTGGATCTCTACGCGCGTGAAGTAAGCGGGCGGTTCCGAGTTTTGGTCGGCGCGTACAGCGATCTCGTAGCCGGTAACTTTCTGCCGTTTCTTGCGCAAGATACTGATGACATCAAATGCCGTGCAGCCTCCGAGCGCCAGCAGCGCGAATTCAATCGGCTTGGGCCCCGTGTGGCCGTCCGGGTCGTCCATCACAAACGCATGGCCGGTTCCCGATTGGGCCACGAATTGGCGGCCCGTGCCTTCCACTGTGGTCAAACGCAATTTTCCTTCAATCATGGCTTACCTCATTTTTCCTGGCGCCGGACGCGCCGACCTCGATGATGGCTATTCCGCCGATGGGCACCATTGACCGCTATTAGCCGGGCACCGCGTTCGAGGGCATTTCCCTCACCTCGGTTGGATAGATGCAATTTGCGTGGCGAAGTAACAGGAAAGTGTTGCGTCCGCGCAAAATGGGACTTTTTGCCTGAACTCTTGCGCGGGTTCTCGCCAAGTTGGCCTATTCTCCAAGCTTTGGCTCCGACCCTCGGAATTCAGACAGATTGTCCTCTGTTCGTCTTCCCCCCTCTGCCATCGCTAATCTGACCAAAGTAGGCAGTGGGATTTTGCGCTATACTGGCGCTGGAGGTAACTGGGCAGTATCGGATCGCTCGCTTCCCTGGCATCCGCCCGTGGCGGGTTTCAGTGCGTCCCGGAAGCGCGGCGCAGGAAAGGACTCCCGTTTGGGAATTGAAATCATCGATATTCGCCGGTTTGAGGCCAAGGAATTCTCGAACCTTCTAGAAGCTGAGTCGCGTTCCTGGAACGAAACGCTGCGGTGGGACTTCGGCTCATCGACCCGCATTATCAACAATTGCTTGCGCGACCAGCGGCTTTCCGGTTACGCCCTTGTGAGTGCGGGGAAGATACGCGGCTATTGTTTCTTCTTCTACGATGGTGAAAAAGGAATTGTCGGCGACCTCTTTGTCCACCCGGATCTGGCGGGCCAGGGCCATGAGCGTCAATTGCTGGAAAACGCGCTGGAAACGCTCCTGGGGACGCCCGGATTACGGCGCATCGAAGCGCAGCTTCCGCACTACGAGATGGAGGAACTGGAGTCCTCTTTCCGGTCCCGAAACTTTCAGAGCTATCTGCGCCGCTTCATGAGTCTCTCCTTGAATGGACAACGCGAACACCCGCGGGCCGCGTCGGCGCAACCGGTCGCAGAGAAACCCTGGGTGCGGGAGGGCATCGAACTCATTGCTTGGGACAAACGTTATCATGATGAAGCCGCGGAACTCCTTTTCCAGTCTTACCGCCAGCACGTCGACGCACTGATCAACGATCAGTATGCCTCGGTGATGGGAGCCACACGGCTGATTGAAAACATCTTCCACAATCAAGGGTGCGGCGATTTCCTGTCGCGGGTGTCGCGCATGGCGGTCCAGCACCCTACGCAACGGTTGGCAGGACTCCTGACGGTAACGGAGGTGCGCCCCCGCACCGCGCATATTCCCCAAGTGGGGGTGGGTCCGTCATTTCAAGGGTTAGGAGTGGGTACCGCGCTGATGGAGGCTGCATTTCAGGACCTCGCGGAAGAAGGACTCGAACAGGTCACCCTGACCGTGACCGACGCCAACGCCGGCGCCGTGCGCCTCTACCAGCGGCTGGGATTCGAAACCTTTAAGGCCTTTGGCGCCTTCATCTACCATAGGGACTAGGGGGGCAGAAATGCTGAATTATGAATTCTGAATGCAGCCGCTCCAACTCCATTTGTGCAGGTGTAAAGCTATGCGGCCGGGCGTTCAGAATTCATAATTCAGCATTTCTGCCCCGAATCCCTAACCCCGAGTTCACTTCACTTTGGCCTTCAGCAAGTCCTTCAACTCGTCCATGAATTCGCGGACGTCCTTGAAGTCCAGGTAGACCGAGGCAAAGCGCACGTAGGCCACTTTGTCGAGCTTCTTGAGGCGGCTCATCACCAGTTCGCCGAGTTCCGTCGCCGGGCGTTCACGGTCCGGCGACTCGGCGACATGGGCTTCAATCTCGTTGACGATCGCCTCCAGCTTGCCCATGGGTACGGGGCGCTTCTCGCACGCCTTCAGCAACCCCGCTAGCACCTTCTGCCGGTCGAATTTCTCGCGCCGGCCATCCTTCTTAACGACCATGTAAGGGATTTCGTCGATACGCTCGTAGGTGGTAAAGCGCCGGCGGCATTTCGCGCATTGGCGGCGTCGGCGGATGGTGTCACCGATCTTCGCCTCGCGGGAATCCACAACTTTGTCTTCCACATGCCCACAGAATGGACATCTCACGTTATTGGTTCACCTCAGTAATCCAGAGATCGGGAGATCGGGTGATCTCCCGACAAAAGTGACGCTAGCTTTCTTCCAATTTCACCGCCTGCTCTTCCTCTTCGGTAATAGCTTCCAGCTTGCGGATTGATAAGCCTTCACGGATCAGCAGCACAAGCCCAAGGGCCAGGCAAGGGACGGATATTATAATCCAAAGCAAAATGCTCGCTCCCGTCGCGGGCTCGGCCGCAACGTTGAAGATTTCGGTCAGGGCCAAAATCACGCCCACCTGGTAGCCGCCGCCGACTCCCGGGAATTGCACAACCAGGCCCAAAGCCGCGCAAAAAAGCGTCAATGCCGCCGCCAGCCAGGGCAGGTGCCCAAGGTGGTGGCGGACACTCTTGAAGACCAGCCAGACGACGGTGGTATTCATTATCCAAAGGACAAGTGTCGTCGCCACGCTGCCCGCCAGGCCTCTCCAATCGCGAATTACGCTGAGGCCCTCGCCGAAGGAGTGCAGGAAGTGGGCGAAGGAGCGCAGGGCGCGTCGGGGAAGAAAGCCAAACAGTCTTAGCGCCGCGGCGGTCATAGCCTCGGCCTTCAGCCGGAAAAGCACCAAACCCAGAATCAGCACGGCGGTAAATCCGAAGAGTACGTGCCCGCCCTCGTGCATGGCGTGCAGGACGGAGATTCCTTTGGCCGTGTCCGGGTTTACCGGTTCGAAATAAATGGCGGCGGCGAACAGCACGACCATGGCGATGGTGTCGAGCACGCGCTCGAGCAACCACACCGCGATCATACCGCTCATGGGAACATTTTCTTTCTTGGCGATGTAAGCGGGACGAACGAGTTCCCCGGGACGGCCCACCAAGAAAATGGCGCTGAATCCCAGGATCTGTCCGACAAACAAAACCCACAGGGAAGCAGCTTTGATGGGGGCCATAAAAAACCGCCAGCGAATTGCCCTGACCACAAAAGTGCTGTAGACGAGCAGCACCGACATTAGCAAGAAGTCGAGGCGCGCTCCCACGATGGAACGCCACAGGTGGTCCCAACGGAAATTGCGCCACTCGGGGCTGCGGCTTAAGTTGTAAAAGATCAAGACGATGACGACGGCCCCTACGGCCAGCCACACCCATCGCCCCCAAGCTCTTTTCATAGAATGGATCCGCCGAGGTTCTTCCGAGCAAAACTATCCGAAGGCTATCAGGAAGTCAAGAACGTAGCGCCGCCTAGCGCTGTCCATGCGGAGATCGTTACATCTGCGCGAAGTGCTTTGACTGCGGTCGCGAAGCTACCGCTTTTCTCCTTCCCCCGCTTGCCCATTGGCCGTATGAACCGAAGGCGGAAAGCGGTAGCTGCTGCTACCGCACTCCAAAGCGGGCTGCGCCCGCAATCAGAGCCCTTGGCCGTGACGGCTCCTGGGCGCCCGCGCCACCGCTTCGCCCTCCTACACGGCTTCGCTCAGTACCCGCTGGTAGCAGTCCCGCGTGTGACGATCGAAGCAAACAAAAATAATCTTCTCGATGGCGTGGTTCGATTCCAGAAAGGCGCGCACTTCCCGGACCGCAATGCGCGTGGCGCGATGCAAAGGGAAGCCGTAAGCGCCGGTGCTGATGGCGGGAAAGGCTATGCTGCGCACATTGTTCTGGACAGCAACCTCTAGCGACCGCCGATAGCAATTTGCCAGCAACTCATCCTCGAAGTCTTTGCCGCCATGCCACACCGGCCCGACCGTGTGGATAACCCATCGCGCCGGCAAGAGATAACCGCGGGTGATCTTCGCGTCTCCGGTGGGACAGCCGTGCAACGTGCGGCATTCCGCCAATAGTTCCGGACCCGCCGCTCGATGGATCGCGCCATCCACACCCCCGCCGCCCAGCAACGAAGTGTTTGCGGCGTTCACGACGGCATCTACGTTTTGTTTCGTGATGTCGCCTTCGATAACTGCGATGGCTTCATTTGGCATATCGGTCTCAGCCTCTAACGTCGGCGGGTCGTAGCGGCGGGTTTACCCCGCCATGCTTCCATCGAGTTCAACGCGCAGTGGCGGGGTAAACCCGCCCCTACGACCTTTTTCATCAGCCTCTAAACACCCAATTCGCTGGCCAACTTCTTGGCATCGTAAGGTGAGCAGTTAAAGACGTGTCCGCCGACATCAAAAGTGGGAACTTTGCGCTTCCCGCTATTCGCGCGCCGCACGAACTCCGCCCCCTCGGGGTGCGCTTCGATGTCAACCTCTTCGAAAGTCAACTGATGTTCCCGCAGGAATTCCCTGGCGCGGCGGCAATCCGGACACCACGATGTTGCGTACATGCGGATGGGGACATTCATGCAAAATCCTTCTAAGGCCCACGAGCGTCGCTGAGGCGTGGAGCCCTTCGTGTGCGCCTCTTGCCTCCCCGCATCTGGCGCGAGCCGTAATTGATTGCAACGTGATTTTACAACAAACCAAGCGCAGGGACGAGCAACGCCCGGCGGACAGCACCCGCACAGCGTGATGTTGTAGCGGCGAGTTTACCTCGCCATTTGGGGGCGGATGGCCGCCACCTCGAGTTTCCACATTTCTATTGAGGTTTCCCGCCCGACCGGGTCCAAGAACATCCCACCGTGGGCCAGGGAAACGGTAAGGTTACCGTCAAGGAGGCTGTGATATGTATATCTTACGGCTTCACTCACGGCCTGGCGCAGATTCGCACTCGCTCTAAGCAAACAATCGAAGAGTGAATTGTTCCTGACCTTCGAGCAGGTCCGGTTCTGTGCCGTTGTGTGCCCTCATGCCCAACACGATCTTGCGGGGAATACCCATCCCCATATGCTCCAGATATCCATAGTCGCGCATCACATCCTTTACGAGCTGATTTCGCGCGGCTCGACAACCTGCACGCATCCGCTCCGGTGTGATGCCGTTCGGAAGCCGCCCTGGCGTCACGACCTCCAAACGATCGTTGTAAATCACGAGCTCGATATCGGTGCTGGTCAGAAGGTAGTCTCTGTGGACGAGGGCGTTGACAATTGCCTCGCGAATTACTTCCGGCGGATAGGTGGGCCTATCGATTCTTCTGGTACCGTTTTCCAGAATCGCACCCACAGGGGTATTTCGTCTTACGAATTCGAGGGCCTGCTCGACAAGGCCGTTCTCCATTATGGTGTTGTCAGAACCAAGCAAGGGTAACACGGGGCCTCGCAATCCCATGCGTTCCCGCGCAGCATAATCCTTCTCTTTGCCCGGGAAGGCGGCCGCATCAATACCGGCGTACGGCAGGAAACGGTTGGGCGTCCTCCCAAACAAGAGCATGCCGGCAACCGTCACACCTTCCTCGCTCATGATCTCAGTGTTGATGAGCAGGGTTTGCCAAGCTGCGTCATCGGCGATAGGTGGCGTGGCTTGCTGGCGAATGTGGCCGAGGTAATCCTCAAGCCGCCGACGGTCCAAATCAGCGAGAGTTGCGCCCGATACCGGCCGCAATTCGGCGCGGAAGGTACCTTTTTGTTGGAAGAGCCGGCCAAGTTCTTCTTTGCTTGGGTCTCTGCTCTGGGTTCCGACTCTAACGAAATAAAGATTGCGATTGTTATGCCAAAGGCTGTGAACGTCATAGCCGCGCGTCACGCTCACAGCAGCCACATCTTTCCCGGGCTCAACGTCGCGTACGATTTCAAAGAAAGGGACCATAGGAGGCCTGATTTTGTCGCGACATGTGGTCATCACCCATTCTTCAATATTCGGCCGGGTCAGGCCTGAAATGCTGCCGTCGTCCTCGATACCGAGAAGCACCATGCCGCCACGCAAGTTGGCCAGGGCCACAAGCTCCTTGGCCAGTGCGTGATTTTCAACGACATCCCGCTTAAACTCAACCCCGGAGCTCTCGCCGTTTTTGATGACCTCCAACAGTTCGGTGCGTGTCATAACGTAGTTCCTTAGAATCCGTATTTCGAACGGCGCATCTCAAAGGCCTCCCTGCCACCTTCGAGAATCTCTTCCACTAGATCGCGAACTGGTTTTGAGTCGATCGATCCCATATTTTCGTTTGCAATTTTGGCGTGGCCCTCTTTAGCCTCACCCGAGGCAGTCAATCCCAGGATTAGCTCGGCATCGCCTAATACTGGAATATTCGCGTTGTGTGTCGAAAAAACGAATTGGCGCCGACGTTTTTCCAGCCGCATGATGGGCACGACCCCTTCAGTGATAAAGCGGTTATCGAGGTCGTCTTCCGGTTGGTCGACAATGAGCGGCGCCTCAGACTCGAGTAAGAGCAGGAGCAGCACAGCAGTTGCCTTTTGGCCCGTAGACAACGCTTCGAGACTTTGCCAGGTTGCAGGTTCCCCCTCGGCGGCGGTATTCAATTCGATCATTGTTGTCGCGGGGAGGTCAAGCTCCTCGATTCTCATGATCAGCTCGGGGTTGGCTTGGGCAATCCTCTCCGCGGATCCTGAGGGCATTCCATAATGCTGCATAAGCGCGTCTTTTCCTTCCCGGCAACGCTGTGCCAAATCAGGTAGAGAAAGTTGATCGACAGCTCGAAGCCGTTCCAGGGCGGCACTTAGGTTTCCTCCCACCTCGCGCAACAACTGTTCAAGGGGTTCGCGGTTGCCCGCCATAGTGACCTCGACCCGCACCCGCTCGCGGAGCTTGCGCGAGACCTTCTTCGCGGCGCTCTGAATCTCCCGATATTCAATTGCTTTGATGTCCTCCCACTCTGAAAGCAGGTTGCGGCGGCGAGAGTTGTTTGCGGCCAGTTCGCGATTCAGGGCGTCGGTCCTTTCTCGCAGCGGACGAAGCCCCTCAATCTGTTCTCTCAACCGGATGAACTCTGCCCCGTCGATCTTGGACTTCTGTAATTCCCGCAGGAGCTTCTCGTAAGTATCCTCGATGATTTTTCGGCGCTCACTCCACCGAGCTTTGGTGTTGGCAAGCGCGATGTCAGCGTCGGCCAGCAGCTTGGCAATCTGATCGGCTTCAGAGCGGAGATTCGCGCTTAAGGCACCCAATATGGATTCTATTTCCGCTAAAATTGCCGCGTTGGGGAGACCTTCAAGAGCCTTCGGAGAAACAAAGGCCGCATCGAGCGGAAGCCCTTCTGCCATGTCCTTGTGAAGTGTGCGGATAGGGTCCAGTCGCTCGTCAACAATTGCGAACACACGTTCCTCGCGAATAAGAAGACTCTTTTCTTTAAGCCGTTCCTCCACTCCGGCTTCTTGGAATCGCTTTTGTGTTTCCTCGAGTCCTGGCAACCCCGCGAGGCGCTCTTCGATGGCTTTCAACTCGCGGCGATTGTCGACAATGCGGCCCCGCGAGCGCTCCAGTTCCAACATAATCTTAGACTTCCGTCCTGCAAGGCTTGGATCGCGCTCCACGAAGCGCTGCAAAAGCAGGGTAAGCTTCTCACGGCTCTTGGTAAGTTCAGATATTTCATGCTGTCCGAATACCTCAACACCCGGCATTACATCTTGTGGTGACAGCGTCATCACTTCCCCGGATTCATCCTTGACGATCGGAGGATTTGGAACCGACCGTTCGATGGTGTAGCACCGCTGTGAAGGTTTATGCGAACGCAATAAAACAGACACTTTCGTGCCGGGACGGAGTACGTATCGAACGACGCCTTCGTGCGTTTTTCTTGCCTCCTCTCCAACCGGATCGAGGCCTAGTGCGTAGCGCATGCTCTCGATCATTGTTGATTTGCCTGTTCCCCTACCGCCGATGAGGACATTCAAATTCTCGTTAAAATGAACCGACGTGCCGTCTAAGAATCCGCCTTCCCACGTCATGGCCATAAACTCTGAATGTGGCTCGGGCTGTGGGTCGCTTTTCAAGCGAACACGTGAACGCGGGTCAAGGAACGCTTGCCAGAGTCCATCGCGCGAAACATTCGACATTTTGATGTAGCATGACGCGCCGTCCTTTTGCAGGTCTTCCGGACCGTTTACATCGCAAGCGTTTATAATTGCGACAGGCCGGTCACGATGATATTCCGCGCTTTTGTTATCCAAAATCTGACGTATTCCTTCGGGAGTATCCTCAACACGTCCTCCGATCGCGCACGCCAGAAGATACTTCGACTTCCAAACATTAATCCGCGTCTGACCAGAGAGTTTTTTCAGAAGTCCTCCCTGATCGGAGGTAACGTGCGCGGCAATGCATATCGCTCCCCAGCTTTCTCCGCATTCCAAAAGCTCAAGGCTATCTTTCTCCCCGATCGGTGAAAGCGTATCTTGATCGTGGATGCCGCATTCACCTATGAACCGTTCGAGGAATCGATCCTTTTCAGGATCGAACAGGCACAAAAAGTGCACGCCGTCCTTGCTAACAGCCTCAAAGCCGCCAAACGCTTTCAACCCTGCGTCACGAGCAAATTCCAGCAGCCCGAAAGAATGCTCCACGCGGTAGTGATCCGTCACACCAATGACCTCGATCCCCAAATCCACGCATGCGCTCACAATCGCCGTGTTGTACTCGTCTTCCGAGCTAAAGGTGGTTTGCTTTTTGTGCCTGCTCAAATAGGCAAATGGGTTTATCTGCAAGGCGCAACGATAAAAGCGCGCGCCGTCTGGAAGTTCGAGGGCCGCGTTCAGGCGCTTCGATATGGTTGTGCCTGCCATGCTGTCTCCGAAAGCTTGGATTTCACTTCGATTCCTCAATGACTGCTAGTATGCATCTGACCGGGCCTCGCGTGCAATGCGCAGGGGAGCCACTGGGGAGCGGCACGCAGCCGCAACAATCCACATTGACGGCAAACGGCCTTGCCGCCGAATTGTTCCGACCGAGGCCATTTGCTAAGGTATTGACTACGTGGTGTGCGGGATTCCGAATCGCGGGGGAATCCAGGTTGGGACGCCTTGCCGGGCGGAGCTGGTTTGCACCACGGAAAATGTAGAAACTTGAGATGGCCGCGTAAAGCCGCCGCTACGCCAAACCGAAACTCTATTCGATGTGCAGGGGAGCAGGGCAGAATCCGCTCAATGCTTGTGGGCGGTTTCCAGTCGGGCCATGGCGCGGGCGAGGGCCTTGCGGGCGCGCTCCATGTCGACTTGCGGGTCGTCAAATCGCTTCAAGCGTTCTTCCGCACGGGCTTTGGCTTTCTCCGCGCGATCGACATCGATTTCCTCGGCGCGTTCAGCCGATTGCGCCAGTACAATCACGCGATCGCCCAGCACTTCAGCGAATCCCCAGTCCACACACAGGGCGTGTTTTGCGCCGCCGGACGTGTACTCCAACTCGCCCGCAGCAAGCTCCGTTAGCAGGGGAGCGTGTCCGGGCAGGATTCCCAAACAGCCATTCTTCCCGGGAATCGTCACGGCGGTCACCGCATCGTGCGCCACCAGGCGGTCCGGAGTCACAATGTCGAGGCGAATTTCGGTTGGTAAAGTAATTTCTGCCATAGCTGTTGTTCTATCGGGTCATTGAATCATCGGGTCATCGGGTCATTTAAAGACTGTCCGTTGTCCGTAGTCCGTCGCCAGTGGCTTTTGACCTTCGATCTCCGCCTATCGCTTGCAACCGACCACGGACAGCTTTTCAATGACCCGATGACCCGATGAATCGATCACCCGATTCTCTCAGGCTGCCGCCTTCAGCTTTTCCGCTTTCTCTAGCGCTTCTTCGATCGTACCCACCATGTAGAACGCCTGTTCGGGCAGGGCGTCGTACTTGCCGGCCACGAGGTCCTTGAAAGCCTTGATGGTGTCTTCCAGCTTCACGTAGCGGCCTTCCATCCCCGTGAACTGCTTGGTCACAAAGAAGGGTTGGGAAAGGAAGCGCTGAATCCTGCGGGCCCGTCCCACCGTGAGCTTGTCCTCTTCCGAAAGCTCATCCATGCCCAGGATGGCGATGATGTCCTGAAGGTCCTTATACTTTTGCAGGATGCCTTTTACGCCGCGCGCCACTTCGTAATGCTCGTGTCCTACGATGCGGGGATCGAGAACCCGCGAAGTGGACGCCAGGGGATCGACGGCGGGGTAGATGCCGATTTCGACCAGCGCACGGCTAAGCACCGTAGTAGCGTCCAAGTGCGAGAAGGCTGTTGCCGGCGCCGGGTCGGTCAGGTCGTCGGCAGGCACGTAAATTGCCTGCACGGAGGTGATGGAACCGGTCTTGGTGGAAGTGATGCGCTCCTGAAGTTCGCCCATTTCGGTCGATAGATTGGGCTGGTAGCCCACGGCGGAGGGCATGCGGCCAAGCAGCGCTGAGACTTCCGCACCTGCCTGGGTAAAACGAAAGATGTTATCGATGAACAGCAGCACGTCCTGGCCACCCACGTCGCGGAAGTACTCCGCCACCGTAAGCCCCGTCAGGCCTACGCGCAGGCGCGCCCCCGGCGGTTCGGTCATCTGGCCGTAAATCAAGGCGACCTTGGATTTGTCGGGGTCGCCCGCCACCATCACTCCGCCCTCTTGCATTTCCAGCCACAGATCATTGCCTTCGCGCGTACGCTCGCCCACGCCGGAGAACACCGAAACGCCGCCGTGCTTCATGGCCACGTTGTGGATCATTTCCATGACGATGACCGTCTTGCCCACGCCCGCGCCGCCGAACAGGCCTGTCTTCCCGCCCTTCAAATAAGGCTCGAGCAGGTCGATCACCTTGACCCCGGTCTCAAAAGCCTCCAGATTAGTGTTCTGATCCTCCAGAGAAGGCGCATGCCGATGAATGGGCCAGCGGTCCTGGCAAGCCACGGGACCCAGTTTATCCACGGGCTGGCCGATGACATTCATCACCCGTCCCAGCGTGCCCTTGCCGACGGGCACGGTGATGGGCCCGCCCTGGTCCTCCACCGTCATGCCGCGCACCATTCCATCCGTGGGCTGCATGGACACGCACTTGGCGCGACCTTCGCCCAAGTGCTGTTCGACCTCCGCGATGACATCAATGGGGGCGGGTACCTCGAAGCCTTGGGATGTGATCCGCACGGCGTTGTAAATCGCGGGAAGATGGCCGCCTTCAAACGCCACCACCACTACCGGTCCGATGACTTCCACCACCTTGCCAACGTGCTGCTCTGACATCGTTGATCCTTTCGAAAAGCTGTCAACTATCACCTTTCGGCTCTCAGTCATCACTCTCCGGGCATCCCCAATTGGGAGTGCTTTAGGTGAAAGCTGGACGCTGATAGCTGACCGCTTTTTTCCTACGTTGCCGCCGCTCCGCTCACCACTTCGATGATCTCGCGGGTGATGGCCGCCTGGCGGACGCGGTTCATGTAAAGCGTCAGGGAATCGATCATATCCGCGGCGTTGTTCGTGGCCGCATCCATGGCCGTCATGCGCGCCGCCAACTCCGCCGCCTGCGATTCCAGCAGCGCCCGGTAAACTTCAATCTCCACGTAGCGCGGGAGCAGGGTGTTGAAAATTTCCTGCGCCGGCTGCTCGTAGATATAGTCAATCAGCGCTTCACCGGCGGCCGGAACTATGGGCTTGATAGGAAGATAGCGCTCCGTCATCACGCGCTGGGTCATGATGGATTTGAACTCGTTGTAGATGAAATCCACCGCGTCCACTTTCTCTTCCGCGTAAAGCTCGATGATGCGCTTGGCAATGGGCTGTGACTGGCTGAATTCCAAACGGCCAAAGATATTGATGTGCTCGCCAATCACCTTGACCGGCCGCCGGATGAAGTAGTCGCGGCCTTTCCGCCCCACAACGAGGATGGAAACGTCCCGATCGCGGTGTTCATCCAAATAACTCTGCGCGGCGCGAATTAAGTTGGTGTTGAAACCCCCGCACAAACCGCGGTCAGCGGTGACCAGCACCAGAAGTTGCCTTTCGATGGGCCGCTCGACAAGCAGCGGATGGCAGCGGTCGGTAGTGCGCGCTGCCACGCTCGAAAGCAGCGCCATCATCTGGTTGGCATAAGGCCGCGCGTTGAAAATGCGGTCCTGGGCACGGCGCAGGCGGGCCGCCGCTACCATTTTCATTGCCCGGGTAATCTCCTTCCGCTCCAGTTCGCGCATCTGGGCCGAGTTGCACGAACGAGCCTTTCGCCGGCTGGGCGGCGCTACTCGCATCGTCGTGCTCGACAATCTGCGCGAGGGCGTGCTCGTCCCCGACATTTACGA
>JBKQVI010000092.1:0-10285 GCA_052139985.1 Terriglobia bacterium | reverse complement strand
CACGAGTAAGGGCCAACTGCGCCGCCCTCGCGCCCTCGACGGCCCCGGGCAAGTTCATTCTTATCGTGGCTAACGCAAAATTACCAAGTTCGAGTCGAACCCATCTACTTACGGACGGATTACGGGTTCCGCGGCAGCGCGGGGCACAAGGCTGCCATGTTAGAATCCTCGCCGTTGGAAGATCAGGGAGAACACTTTGCATCTTGCTTTATCACGCCGAATCCTGGCTTGGGCCGCGGTGATTGCCCTCCTTGCCATCATGGAAGCAGTGATGCTGCTCGCCGTGCGCCAGGAGTCACAAACCTCCGACGAAGCCTACAGCATGTTGGCAGGTTATCTCCACCTCACTGCCGGTGATTTTGCTATCTGTCCCGGATACCCCCCCTTGGCCAAGGAGGTGAGTGCCTTACCCTTGCTGGTCCTCCGGCCACGTGTCCCGCCGATGACGGACGCAGAAGCGTCTGACTTCCGCGGCGGCCGCGTTTTTCTGTACGCGAATCGCGCCGACCAGCTACTCTTCGCGGCACGTGCAGCCATGACGGTGTTTCCACTGCTCCTGGCCGCATTCGTCTTTCTAGCAGCGTGGGAAATGTTCGGCATCGTCCCGGCGTTTATCGGTCTCGGGTTGATTGCATTCGAGCCGAACATTCTTGCCCATGGCCCCCTGGTAGCGAATGACGTGTCCCTGGCCTGCTGGCTCTTCGCTGCAGTGTATGCCTTCTGGCGCTACGTGTTGAAGCCCAATGCGTGGCGGCTGGCCGCTTGCGGAATTTCCGCTGGCTTCTCCCTGGCGGCGAAGCACTCCGGCATCATCCTTTTTCCGATTCTGTTCCTGCTGGCATTGGTGGAGTTACTGTCCGCAGCGTGCTCTAGCCAAGGGAGTGACTCACGTGGCGGGGCCATCACGGCCATGACCCCACACGGGCAGGATGCCCGCGCCACGCCTTCGCGAAGCCTCGCCCCACGGCTGTTCATGGCGTTGCTCGTTATTGCCGCCATTGCCGTGGCGACGCTTTGGAGTTTTTACGGCTTCCGTTATAGCGCGACACCCGACGCACAACCGAATTCGCCCCCGTTGAACTCATCATTGGGGGCAGTGCAGAGTCGGGGGGCGGCCGCCGCGATCGGTTTGGCGGCGCGAGCACATCTGCTCCCGGAAGCTTATCTGGACGGTTGGACGTTTTTCTATACCACCAACTCCCGCCCCACGTTCCTTCTGGGCAAGCTCTACGCGCACGGAGTCTGGTTCTATTTCCCCACCGCATTCGTCATCAAGTCCACCCTCGGGTTTCTTCTCCTCCTCGCTCTTGCGCTCTTGGTTGGACTGCCACGCACGCGCGAAGGGCGCCGCGAAACCTTGTGGATGCTGGTCCCTGCCGCCACTTTCCTCGCGGCGAGCATGACCTCGAATCTCGATATCGGCTTGCGTCACATTCTTCCGATATATCCGTTTCTGGGAGTACTGGCGGCAGCAGGCGCGTGGAAACTGGCAAAAGAGCGCCGAGCATGGGGAATCCTCGCGGGTGGCCTGCTGTTCATCCACGCCGCCTCGTCGCTCCGGGCCTTCCCCAACTACCTGTCCTATTCGAACGAACTGTGGGGTGGCCCGTCAAAGAGCTATCGTGTGCTCACGGATTCAAACGTGGATTGGGGGCAGGGCCTCCCAGCCGTGAAGCGCTATCTTGAAGCCCACGCCGACACGCCCTGCTGGCTTGCCTATTTCGGCACCGTGGATCCCGCGCAATACGAAATACCCTGCAGATTGCTCACCGTCTCCTCTGCGGTAATTTGGGAACGGCCACTCGGCGAAATCCCCCCGGTTATTGGGGGCACAGTGCTGGTGAGCGCGACAGAGATGTCAGGCCAAGCCTGGGGACCCGGGGAGCTCAATCCCTATGAGCAATTCCGAACCGCACGCCCGGTAGCTTGCCTCGCGGGATCGATCCTGGTTTATCAGGGAAGTTTTCAGGTTCCGCTCGCGTCCGCGCTCAGCCGACTCTGGAAAGCAGTGGCGCTGGCGAACCGAGGCGAGCTCGACGCGGCCCTCGCCGAGGCGCGCGAGGCGGAGTCGCTGGCGCCGCATTCTGTGGATGTGTTGTTCGTCTTGGGGCGCGTCCTCAAGGCGGCTGGGCACAACAGTGAATCGCAGCAAGCCTTTGAGGATGCCCTGCGCTTTGCCAAGACTATACACCCCAAGTGGCAGGCGTACTGGATTCCGGTCATTGAGAGAGAGATGAGCCAACGATGAGACTTGGGGTCACTCAGTAGATTGAGACGAAAAGAGAATGAAGCGGCAAAGAGTAGAAGTGAACGTGGGTAGACGCGCCTTAATGAACCTGGGTGACTTGAGCCGTGGCGGCAGGTGTGGGCAATATCTGTTTTAGAACCATTTCAACTTCCGCAGGTTTAAATCCAAAGGGCCATGGCTTGCTCTTGTAGGCAACGCGGCCATCGCGGTCAATCACATAAAGCCGGTCCGGCCACGCGGTATAAGCCGCTTCCGTAGTGTTCTCAAGGTTGTCGATAACAGCGGGGATTCGCAACGCCAGCTTAGTGGCACAAGTTCCCTCTAACTCGCAGCGTTCGGCGAGGGTCTTTGGGCTTGCTACCGAAATCTTGTCCTTTTGGTTATCCTCGTCTTGCCAAGCATCAATGGGGTGGGCTTCCAGGATGTAGACCACATAGAAAGCAGCGTGATCTTTATACCGTTCATAGAGTACATTGAGCGCGGGAACCTCCCGGCGGAACGGCGGTCAAGTGTAACTCCCAAAAACCAGTACCACGGGCTTCTGACCGCGGAAGGCGGCAAGCGAAACAATGGACTGCTTGTCGGGCGTTGGCAAGCTAAATCCCGGAGCAGGATCTCCGATCCCGAGCCTTCCGGCACGCGCCATAAACCAGAGCCGCTTGAAAGGAACGACCATCATCACCGGGTCGGGAACATGGCGCATCACTTCCCCAAACAAGATGGGGCGACGCATCACGTACAGGAGCCCGGCCGAAATTGCCAGGTAAAAGACGGCGAACGCCGCGGCGAATTTGCGGAATTTACGCATGGAAAATATCGGTCTGAGCGAGCCCAAGCCACAGTATACAACGTCCGCGAAACCGAAACGACTCCGAATTCAGGCTTAAAGGTTCAGAGGCTCGAGCAGATCCTCGACATTGCCTTCATCCACGAGCAGGTTTAGCCCATCGTCGCGAGGCTGATCGAGTTCGTCGAAGGCGCGATATAACCGCATCTTGGCGGCCGCGTACATTTCATTGGAGTCCAGATCGCGGCCGCGTGTCTGCCGCCAAACCCCAACTGCACGGGCCGAAATGAACACCCGCAAGATGAACGGCGGTTTTTGATCGGGCGTGACGACGAAAATATAGTCGCTGCCTCTGCCCTGTCCCTCCGGGCGAGTCACCCGCCGGCTCCCCGCGAAGAAGTATTGATACGCCGTGCCGGTTTCCGCTGCGTAGAACTTGTAGCGATGCGCCATAGGAGATCAGGGGGCAGTAAGCAGTAGTCAGAAAGCAGAAGGCGGAAGGCCGTCGTCGGCAGAATGCACAAAGCGGATTTCAGGGGTCATCAGTGGATTGCTTCCGCTGATTCGCCAAGGTATCCTGCTTGGTGGACCTAGCATATTGCCTTCTGCCTACTGCCTTCTGCTCTCTGCCTACTGCTTACTGCCCCCTCTCATCGGGCCCCGCAAAAATGTAGCTTGACGAGAACCCTGCACAATCTTCGTCACATGATCGGGATAGGGCAAAGGCTTGCTCAAATCGAATTTGTACTGCGGCTGCAAGACATTCTGAATCACGTAGTCCACCAGCCACTTAGGCACCGTCGTACTTCCCACGACCACGCTTTCAATCTGCACCCGATACCCCGCATTTTCGGACTGGACGTTGCCCGTAAGAGTCACGCGTTGTGTCCCTTTGAACATGGCTGCCAGGATCTTCGGCCCCATATCATTGGGATTGGGATAGGAGCGGCTAAGCTCATCAAAGTCAATGTCCGCCGACACCGCCAAGTGTTCAGGTTGGATGTTCAGCGTGGGAGCGCGTACGCCCTTCGGGAGAAATTCGCCAGAATGAACCTTCATGTAGGAGCTCACTTCGTATTCGGTAATTACCACCGCCGGATACGTCGCGGAAGGCTGCGAGTCCTTACTTCCCAGGATTTGCAACTTCGCTTCCAGGGACTTGGATGCCGCCAAGGTGGCGGGGTCGCCTGTAGCGCCTTTGCCTTCGAGCGCCGAGCCCACAACAATCAGAAAAGCAGCCAGCGCGGCCACGGCGCGGATACAAGTAATTAACCGCGTGGCGTCACCCGGATACGGGCGAGCGTTAACTGGAGTAGTTCTGGCGGTTGGTTTCAAAGTTTTCTCCGGTCATTGGGTGCGGGTGCACATATTCAATAATCCAGCGATCCCACCCGTAAGCGACGCTTGCGCCGTAAAGCATTGTTTCTACAGCCTCATCATCGAGCCACAATGGAAATCTGTCCGCCTAATGCCCTGTTACGCCCCGGCTCCTTGCCACAGTCGCGAGCCCTTGTGGAGGATTGACCGCCAGGTGGTCAATCGGCCCGCTCAGCCGAACCTCCAGAGGGCTCGCCGAGGCCCGGGGAGCATCATCGCGCGCGCGCCAGCGCCGGCGAAGGCGCCGAAAGTTAGCCTGCACATTCAAGCCCACCGCCCCGCTCCAGGCGTACGCGCCGTTGCATTGCAAAAGCGCTCCACTAAGGTCGAGCGTGGTGGTTCTCAGAATGAAGCGGCGATCTCGGATTTCCACATTCAGTGTTACCGGAGAGAGCGTCACCGGCGAGCGAGAAGGTTCGAGCTTCCCCCAATGCGCTTGCTCCACCAAGGTTCCGAGAGGGTCGAATTCCCCGAAGGAAACATCCTTGGCACGCACCACCAGTTGACCGGTCAGATTCTCCGCCAAGTCTTCGCGAGCCATGCCGCGCGTTTGGAATTCCCCTGATACATTCACCGCGCCGCGCAGGCCCCGCGCCGGGCCAGGAAGACGGGCGGTCCAAGACTGCAAGGAAATGGCCGCGAATGAAGCCTTAGCGGAAAGACCGGGAGGAGAGGTGGTAAAATCGGCAATGCCTTCCCCTTCGCCACGGCCACCATCGGTACGGAACCTCGCCGACGTCATCCGAATAGTACGGCCCGCCACGTCAAAGCCTCCCTGAAAATCTCTCAGCGACATGCCGCGATAGGTCAAGACGGGAGTCTCAAATTGACCTTCGGCATTCAAACTCTCAAATATTTGCCTGGCCGCTTCGCGCCGCGCCGTAAAGGACGAGAGCCCCGGCAATCGCTCCAGCAAGGGGACAGCGCGTCGCAGACCCAGGGCATCGAACCATAGCGCGGCCTGTTCCAGCCTTAAGCTGTTTGCCCGCAAGGTGAACTTCCAGGGATTGGCTCGCGCACCTTGATGCATCAGCGCGGCGGTAAAGACACTGGTCCCTAAGACCGCCACCACCGGGTCAGCAACAATTCGATCGCCATTGATTTGCAGCCTCGCGCGGGGAAGATTAAGCGGTTCCGTCAGCCCCGGGATCAGCAGCCGCGCCGCCCGAATTTCCGCGCGCGCCGCCAGGATTGGACGCGCTGGCGGCCAGGCTGGCCCCGCCAGATAAACGGAGGCGCTTGCGGCTCCCGTGGCGTCAATCTCTTGAAGGGTGTGAATACCCAGCGCTCGCCCGAATGACACCGCCGCGTGCAATGGAACGCCCTTAGCCGCAAGCTGTAATTCATAGCGAGGACCCTGATGGGTGCGCTCCAGAGTGCCTTGTGCCGCGAGTGTAACGCGGGGCGCCAGGAGGATTTGCGTCGGCGCGAGGATCGCACCATGGTTGTTGATGCGCACGGCAATTTCGGAGAGCGGAAATGACCCGGAGGGCGTCACTAGGCTCGCCTGGCGCGCGCCCACAAAACCGCCATACCGCCGCTCCTTCCAAGGGCCTTGGATGGCCAGCATGGCATCCACCCGGCCCTTCAAGTTCCAGGCACTGCTGTTGGGCCACAAGCGGCGGATGGACGCCAGCACATCCTCCAGGCGCGAGCGCTCCAGCGACATCACCAAATCCAGTTGGGGAGCGGATGTAAGGTTGTCCACCGAACCGGAAACATGCAGGTGTGAATCCGCGAAGGAGGCTTCCAGGCTTTCGACCAGCACACGTTCACGCCCTCGCACCAGACGGCCGCGAAATCGGACGTCCCAAGGCATGGGATCGGAAGGCGGGAGTTCACTCCAACGATGGAGCTGTGAAAGGTGAGTTTCTCCCTCCACGGTGAGATCGGGTAGGGACCCGGACATGTGGACGTTGGAATCTATCACGCCATAAACCTGGGGATTCTTGCCGGTGATCACCGGGATCCAGTCATAGAGCAGCGCACCTCTGGTTTGCAGCCGCGCATCAAGGGGACCGCGTAGATTCGCCCCCGGCGTCCAAATGCCACGGGCCTCCACAGGACCGGGTGTCGGAGTCGCAAGATCCGACCGCACCGGACTGGCGATGATTTGGAACTGAACGCGGCGATCGAAGGGATTAACCTGCAGGACAGCCTGGACGTCCGTTAAAGCAAAAGGCTTCTTATTAGGACCCACCTGGAAGTTAATGCGGGCGTCATCCACCTTCAGGTCCAAGGGCTCTGCCGCTATGAAAGGTTTTCCGTCGGCGGCCTCGCCGTCAGGGACGTCTACCCCGCTTTGCAAGAAGAGCTTTTCCACGTTCCATTCGCCGCGGTTGTTTAGCACGATGTTGAAGCTGGGGCGGTCCAGCCGGAGGTGTGAGAAATCCATGCGCGAACGCCACAGGCTGTGCCAGCGCAGGTCACAATCAATATGGTCGACGCGGGCAAAGGGCTCGGAACCGAAATCGGGATCCTCGCTGATTTCCGCGTCGTCGATGGTGAAACCCGGGCGCGGCAATAAACGATACGACGCCCCACCGAACTTCACGGGCCGATGCAACGTTTGTTCCAAACCAGCCTGGAGGCGGCGCCGATAGCGCTCGGCACTGAGGTAAGACGGCAGGATCCACGCCGCCAGTCCCAACAGCAGGAGGGCGATCGCAAACCTGCGAAAGCGATGGCGGTTGCGGAAGGGCATCAGCGTACAAAATTGAAAGTGCGCCGCCAGCGGGTCTTGGTCGGGAAATGGATAATCAGGTCGACGACCTGCGAAATGCGGTCGCTGAGAGAGTTGTGCAAGTATTCATCGTGAGGGGTCTCAAAGGACCAGTAAATCAACAACGGGCGGCCAGTTACCACGCTGCGATTGACGAATCCCCAGAAGCGGCTGTCCCAGCTCTGCTCGCGGTTATCCCCCATGACGAAGTACTTCTCCGGCGGCACTACAAGTTCCCCATTCTGAACCGCGCTGCTCAGTTCCGCTTCCCAGGGAGCTGTGGCTCCGGACAAATACTCGTCACTCGGTGGCGGAAAGTCATCGCCGGGGCGAAGTTCTCCGGCATAAGCCGGATCATGGCGAACGTAGGGCTCGTTCTGCGCCTTGCCGTTTACATAAACTTGCCGATGGAAGATTCGAATATGGTCGCCGGGGAGGCCGATGACGCGCTTCACGAAGTGCTCGCCCGGTTCCGTCTGTTCATCGGTTGGCGTGAATTTGAACACCACCACATCGCCACGGCGTAGATCCCGATAGGGCAGGAAGCGCGCCAACACTCCGTTCTGCGGGGCAAAAATGAATTTGTTCACCAGCAGGTGGTCCCCGATCAAAAGCGTATTCTCCATCGAGCCCGTTGGAATCTTGAACGCCTGGAGGACGAAAGTGGTGCCGAAAATGGCCAGGATAACAGTAACAACCAAAGACTCAAAGGTGTCACGCGTGGACGACTTCTTGATAATTTCAGCCATTCGTCTCGGAATTCTCCCCCAGTTTCGCCAAGATCAGTCGTGCCGCTTCTTGCTCCGCTGTTTTCTTACTAGCGCCCCGCCCGCGCGCAATAAGATTGTCACCTGCCAGGGCCTCCACCGTAAAGGTCTTTTGGTGCTCGGGGCCCGATTCTTCAACCACGCGATATTCGGCGGGAGAAATCCTTTCCGCCTGCAAATGTTCCTGGAGGGCCGATTTGTAATCAATCGAGAACAGCTCATTGGCCGCTGCTCCGATATCCTGCGGCACGATGAACCGAGCGATGAAGTCGCGCGCTGCTTCCAGGCCTCCGTCGCGATAAAGGGCGGCCACCACGGCTTCCAGCGCATTAACTTGAAGGGCGGGTTTCTCGCGGCCACCGGTCTTCTCCTCACCCCGTCCCAGGCGTAGGTGCTGGCCTAGGTTCAAACGGCTGGCCACAGCGTGCAGGTGGGGCGCCGCTACTAGATGCGCGCGCGCCCGCGTCAGCTTCCCTTCCTCCCAATCCGGGAACGCATCTGCCAGAATCACGCTAACCACAAAAGTGAGCACGGCATCGCCCAGGAACTCCATTTGCTCGTTGTCCCTCGGCCGGTCGGCCGACTCCTGTGCAAACGAAGAGTGGGTGAGGGCTTCCTGGAGGAATTGGTAGTCGCGAAATTGGTAGCCGATGGTGCTCTCGAATTGGTCGGTATAGTTTTCCGCCATGCTCGTTGAGCCCCGCCTCCTCTGGCCGCGCCGGGCGACACTCCGGGTTCATCCGCTAGGTCGCGCGGGGTGCCGTCCCAGAGGAGTCCTAACCGTGCACTCTGATGGCGAGATGATGAAGGCGGACTGTGCACCCCACGCTATGCCGTCACGCCCTTTCGGGATTTCGCCTGAGCGATCGCTGCTCTGGGCAGGCGCACTCGCGCGGCGCCTTATGCGCCTAAGGCTTGGCGGGGGCCGCCTGCTGTGCCTTCGCATTCTTCAGCGCTTCGATTTGCTTCTGGGCGTAATCTTTCACCGCTCCCTGGCCTAATTCGCTTGCTTTCGTGAAAGCCGCAATGGCGTCGTCGAGCTTGCCCTGTAGGCGGCACGCTTCGCCCAACCGGTAGTAGTCGCTGGGGTCAGGTTTATCAGTGGTGCTAATGGCCTGGTGGTATTCCTGTTCCGCTTTGGCCAGTTCTTCTTTGTCCAGCCCCATCAGCCCCAGTTGCGCCCGGTCCAGGTGAACCATTCCCAAGTCGGCATGAAGGTTGGAGCCGTAACTGGCCTTCCGTTTGGCAAAGTCCGCGTCCGACTCGTTGGGCAGCTTCTTGAGGGCGTCAATGGCCTTGAACCCGTCCTGGATATAACCTTCGGCCAAAGAAAGCTGCTTTTCCTCATCCGCTTGGTGGGAATTGATATATTGCGGCGTGGGCAGGGCGTAAGCTACCAGCAACAGGCTCATCAGGTTGTCTTTCTTGATTGCCAGGCTCTTCTCACCGTATTCCACAATCTTGGCGGCGTCTCCCTTCGTCTGATATGCATTGGCTTCAAACGCATAGGCATAGGTGAGAACTTCACTCTTCGGATGCTTCTGTACAAAAGCGTCCGATAGGGCGATCGCCTTGTCGGGATCGAGCTCAGTTTCCAGCGCCTTCAAGTCAGCGCTCTCCTCCGGTGGCACCACGACCTCGCCGCTCGCCAACGCCGCGGCTTTGGCGGCAGCCGCTCTTTCCTTCGGGCCGACAGCGGTGACAGCTTGGATAACCTGGTCTGTCG
Source organism: Terriglobia bacterium (assembly GCA_052139985.1). Classification (GTDB taxonomy): domain Bacteria; phylum Acidobacteriota; class Terriglobia; order UBA7540; family UBA7540; genus Bog-366. The sequence goes on along the minus strand of JBKQVI010000092.1, from coordinate 658 downwards.
CTTTCGCTTTGCGCAATCTTTTCTCAGTGTCGGCGTCCATTTCAAATACCACGCCGCGAGCACTGAGGTCCTTAAGGAGCTGGTCAGCCCCCTCCTTCTTTAGTTCTGCTACCACTTCCTTTTCGGTCATCGGCGCCGGCGCCGCTGTCGGCGCTTGAGCAAAAAGGGTGCTCGAAAGGAGCAATACCGGCCCCAGTAACAATAAGAATCTTGTTTTCATGTTCTTTCTCGCTCTCCTAAATAGAAGTCCGTTCGCTCATCCAAGTAGAAATGTTGAGCGTACAAGATTCAGGTTGCGGCTGTCAATCGAGCGAGCCCGGGGTAGTGTCCTAATTTCGAGTGTAGCGCCTGGCTTGAGAGGCTGCGGAAAAAGCGATCACCATTGCCGATCCCCGCAGGGGATCTCTAGAGTAGCCGTGGGCAAGGGCGCGCCTCTTGCGCCCGCCGCCCACGGATCGCGAGTCCGTAGCGCGGACCGCCGCCTTTGCGGTCCGCGTCTCTTCTGACAGCCTCCTCCCTGGCAGTTTCTTGCTGCCCAAAATATTTGAGTGTCGTCTCGAAGTAGTGGAGCAAGGAAGAAAAGACGCGGACCGGAAAGCGCCGGGATAAACCGGCAGGAAGCAGGGGATGGAAAATCCTTACGAGGAAGGAGTAGCGA
>JBKQVI010000091.1:0-24295 GCA_052139985.1 Terriglobia bacterium | reverse complement strand
CCTGGCTATCGCCGCTTAACCATAACTTCTATGTCGCACCCCCTTGGTCGGTACGGTTTCTTTTTGATGTTGTAGCGGTGAGTTTACCTCGCAAAATGGCGGCTTAACGCCGCCTCGACGGCAAAGTGAACCAGTACCGGTTGGTCACTACCTTGGGCGCGTCCGCTTAACCCCTTAGTCGGCATGAGTCAAGTGGATGAAGGCTACCCCGTGTGGATTCACCTCGCTGGAGAGTTCACCCTCGGCCGTGCCTAGATCCTGTTGCCGCCAGACATCATGGGTGCGGTAGCGGCCCTTTAACGCCAGTTCATCCCATTTCACGGAGAGCTCTTGGCTTGTATCGGACAGGTTAAAGACGCCGACAGCAAGCGACCCGTCTTCCAGCGTTTTCGACAAAACGAAGTCACCGGCGGTAAGCCGAATGATCGTCGCCTGCTTTCCCAACACATCTTGGTCGATATCGATGACTTCTGAGTTGCAAAGGACATTCAGGGTGAAAGCATCGAGTTGGGTTATCACGCCCGAGTAAAACAGCGGCGAGGCCATCAGCGACCACATCGACATGTAACTGTACTGTTCATCGGGGGTCAGAGTCGTACGCTTGGTCGGGTCGTCGCTATGGAAGGCGTTTCCTACATAGCCAATCAAAATGTAATCGGGGTCATTCCAGTGTCCAGGGCCCGCGGCAGCGAAATGCTCGGCATTGGCGAAAGCGATTCTGTAGAACCCTGGTAGTCGATCACCCCTTTCCGCCCCCAGGTCTCCCGTGGTGCGCCAGAGATTACCGTGAACTTCTGCCCCCCAGTTCCACACGCGAGCCCGTCCATATTGGCAAAGATTGAAGACGATGTCGCGATTGAGATTGGCAAGAATTCCCCCCATCAGTTTGTACGGTTTCTGGTCATCTGCCACCGTCTCAAGCTTAAATGCCCTTCGGTAGGAGCACAGATCGTACTTCAGGAAATCGAACCCCCAGTCGGCAAACTGCTGGGCGTCCAACTGCTCGTGGCCGAGGCTGGCCGTGAAGCGGCCGCAAGTTAACGGACCGGGGCCCGTGTAAATACCAGCCTTGAGTCCAAGTTCGTGGATATATGCGGTTAGGCCATTCATATCGGGAAATCGGCCATTGGGCAGAATTGCTCCCGCCGGGCCACGCTGTGCTCCACCCAGGGCGGGATCGCTGGAATCGGGCTTTCTCATCCAGCAATCGTCGATGTCGACATATTGATATCCAAAATCCGCCATGCCGGAGTTAATCATGGCCTCGGCCGCCTCGCGGATCACCTTGTCGGTGACGCGGTTGTAGTATGAGTACCAGTCGTTCCATCCCATCGGCGGCGTCAACGCTAGCGTGTCACCCACGACGAGTTTGAACGGGCGCGAACTCTTTCCATGCTTATTGGAGGCTTCAAGCGTCATCGCAAAATCACCCGGTTTTTCGGGAGCGGTGCCGGAGATGATGCCCGTCGTTTCGTCGAGATGAAGCGAGGGCGGCAGGCCCTTTACAGAAAAGCGGATGGGCCGGAGGCCGGTGCAAGGAATACGATAAATAAAGAAGTGGCCAGGCCGGGCACCATATACCTTGGGTCCATTGATCTTCGCCGTCGATCCGGGCTTGGGCGTCAGGATCGGCCCCTGGACTTCCTCCGCCCCGACAAATGCCGGTGTTGCGGCGGCGGTAAGCAACAGAAAAATGGCGCCAATTAACCGAGAACATTTCCACACTGCCGATTTTAAGACTTGCATGTTGCTGCTCCTTTGTGAATCCACCTAACTCAGCACGATTGTCGAGCGGGTGCAGAGGTGTCATGGACGCTACGCCACAAGTAATCATCCTCCCGTGGGCCTTAGTCAACATGCGTGAGGCGAATAAGGGCCACGCCGTGCGGGCCGACCTCGCTGGAGAATTCCTCCCGAGCAGCGCCGAGATCCTTTTGCCGCCAAGCATCACGGACGCGGAATCGGCCCTTCAGACCGAGTTCCTCCCATTTAACGGTCAGCTTCTCGTGCGTATCGGCCAGGTTGAAGAGCCCGACGGCAAGCCCTCCGTCTTCGAGGGGTTTTGCGAGAACGAATTCATCCGCCGTGCGTCGCACGATCCGCGCCTGCTTGCCCAGCGAGTCCTGATCAATGTCAATGACTTCGGAATTGCAAAGAACGTTCAGGGTGAAAGGGTCGAGGCCGTCCATGGCGCCGGAGAAGAACAGTGGCGAGGCCATCAGCGCCCACATCGACATATAGCTGTATTGCTCATCGGGAGTAAGCGGTGTCAGCTTGGCAGGGTCCTGCCGCTGGAAGTCGTTTCCGACGTAGCCAATCAAAATGTAATCGGGATCGTTCCAGTGTCCGGGGCGGGCTGCGGAAAAATGCTGGGCATTGGCAAATCCGATCTCGTAGAAACCCGGCAATCGACTGTCTTTCACCCTGCCGAGGTCTCCTGTGGTGCGCCAAAGATTGCCCCCGATTTCGGCTCCCCAGTTCCAGACGTCCGCCATGCCATACTGGCACATGTTGAAGACGATATCGCGGTCGGCCTTGGTAAGGGCCACACCCATCAGCCGATAGGGGCGCTGGTAATCTTCCAGTGTCTTGTGGGGAGCCACGGTTCCATAGGAGCACCAATCGTATTTGAGGAAATCGAACCCCCAGCGCGCAAAAGTTCCCGCGTCGGCCTCCTCGTGACCCCACGAAGTCGCGTAGCCCGCACAATCCACGGGACCCGGCGACGAGTAAATGCCGGCTTTCAAACCCTTGGCATGGATATAATCCGTGAGCGCCTTCATGTCTCCGAACCGGCGATTCGGGCACAGCCTGCCCGAGGCATCGCGCGGTGCGCCGCTAATGTCGGGATCCGTGGATCCGGGTTTCATGGTCCAACAGCCGTCGATGTCAACGTACGCATAGCCGAAGTCTGCCATTCCCGAAGTAATTATGGCGTCCGCCGCCTCACGCACAACCTTTTCGGTAATGTGCTCGTGGTACGTATACCAGTCGTTCCAGCCCATCGGTGGTGTCAGGGCCAGCGTGTCGCCAACCACGAGTTTGAACGCTCGCTGGTCGGTGCCTTTCTCGTTGGAAGCGTGAAACACAACCGCGTAGCTGCCCGGTTGCTCAGGCAGGCGTCCCGCAATGATGCCCGTTCCCCCGTTCAGGCGAAGCGAGGCGGGCAGACCCTCTGCTGTAAAGCGGATGGGCCGGACACCTGTGCAGGGGATGCGGTATACAAAGGGGTGGCCGGGCCGGGCGCCGTAGACCTTCGGGCCGTTGATTCTCGGTGCGGCGCCGGGCTGCGGCGTCAGGATAAATGCTTGTCGGTCGTCAGCGCTCCCGAGACTCAGCATGGTCGAGGCGATGAACAGCATTACCATCGGTGCGACAAGCCAAGAATGATTCCAGACTGCCGATTTCTGCAATCGCAAATTGTTAATCCTTGGGAACAGATATGTACTCGCTATGAGCGAGCGTTGCGAAGATGAGATTTTTTGCGGGATGGCGATTCTCCCCTATCATTCGTATCGATGTCAGTGTCTCTAATGGCTCCGAGAATTTCTGAGGCAGCGAAAAGGCAGCGCGTTTAGTTCGCATGCGGCCAAGCCACCCGGCGCGAAGCCAGGCAGCCCTCCCTCGAGGTAGTGGCGGCGCGGGAGAGTATACCGCCGACCAACGCTCCGCGCCATCAGGAAAGCAGGTCATAAGCAATGAATACGGACAGCCGACAGGTGGATTTACCGAAAACCGAAAGGCGTCCAGAGCGTACACTGAACCTTCATCACTGGCCGCACGGGTTGCCACCCCGTGCGGCCGGTGAACCACTCTAAAACGTGAGCCGTAAGCTGAACTCGATATTCCGCGGAGTGGTCGTCGACAAGATCTGCCCAAACGAAGGCGACATTAGAGTACTGACCGGCGCACCCAGGTTGGCGTGGTTGAGGAAGTTATAGAACGAGGCGCGGAATTTCAGCCGGTAACCCTCTCTGGTCGTGAAGCTCCGCAGCGCCGCAGCATCCCAGTTTCAATACCCAGGACTGCGAAGCGAATCTCTTCCCACCGTACCAGACGTGCCGATCGCGTTGGGCACAAAGGCCGCGGGTTTGAACCACGCTTGGATTTCCGCAGCCTTGCTTCGGCCACCGGGAACTTGCCAACTTGCCACTTGGTCAGGCGTGTCACTGCCGATGTTAGTAAACGAATTGTCCACCCCGGACGCAAGGTTAAGCGGCGGTCCGCTCTGCACCGTGACGATACTGGTAAGTCCCCAGCCGTTTGCCAGCGTGCGTACCCATCCGCTCGCAGATTTTAGAAAGCGCGGGGGCTGCCAAAGCACCGACGTTACCCAATTGTGCGTGAGGTCATATGGCAAGGGCCCGTAATCGAGTCCGTCGTCGAAAGGATCGCGCGGACCATTACTGCCTTCGGTTTCCGCGCCGACATTCCCCAGTGCCTTAGAATAGGTGTAGTAGCTTTGTACGGTGATTCCGTGGGAATATCGCTGCAGAAGACTAACTTGCAAGGCGTTGTATTTCCCGCTCAATAGGTCGCCAATGGTGTTGATGGGACCAATCTGCGGGTCGAGGCGCCTGGTCTGCGTGTTGGCGATGGTCGAGGCGCCCGGTACGTAGACCCCAGGGTTGATGTTCACAGAAGTCGTCAGGTGCGAAGAAGACGAGCCAACGTAATTTACCTCCAAGAGGGCGTTGTTCCACAATGCCTGCGACACGGAAAAGCTCCATTCGTTGGCGGCCTCGCTTTTGAAGGGCAGCGCCAACGCACTCTCACCGGCATAAGGTAGGAAGGGCAGTTGTTTCAGCCCAGCTAGATCGCCGGCCATGGGCCTGGGAAAAGGATTGACACCATTATAGGGAGCAGCGCCCCAGACGTTGGCGGCGTTCGGACGTTCCACGGTAAGATCGACCACGAAAGGCTGAATCAGGATGAAGCGATTGAACGTGATCCCGCGCGTCAGCGGAATGTAATAAACTCCCGCACCCGCCCGCAGAGAAGTTTTCCCGTTTCCGAACACGTCCCAGGCTACGCCCAGGCGCGGCGCCACGTTGCCATAACGGGTACCAACAATGTTGAAGGGAAGGCCGGCCGCGCCGGGATAAAGCAATCCAGGCGAGGCGAGTGGAAACAACGTGGATTGCGCGCCCGGCCGAAATGTCGAGAGTTGGCTATCTTCCGAGTTGTAGCCAGTAATAGGATCCCAGCGCAGTCCCAGGTTGACGGAAACCCGCCGGGTCAGCTTGATATCATCTTGTACGTACGCGGAAGGCAGAGTTTGATGGAGCCGCGAGGTCAAGGCTTCGATCTGCTCATAACTGCTGGCGTCACCAAACAAGAAGTCGGCGGCGCCGTCGCCCGTGAACTGGCCACTGAAGCTCAGCGCGCCTCCAGTAAGGAAGTTTTGCAGTTCGTTGACTCGATTCCGGAAGAGCACCATGCCGGTATTCACCGAGTGCTTGCCGCGCACCCACGACACGTTATCGGAGAAAGACCAAGTGGGCATGATGTCACGCGTCGGGGCACCTGGATATGGTTCGTTACCGGAAGCTCACGAGGAATAGGCCGGGAGATCGTTAAAGCGGCACTCGATGCTGGGGATAAGGTCGTCGCCACGGCGCGCAGGCCTGAGCAGCTCAACGACCTTGCCGAGAAGTTCGGCGAGCGCGTGCTTCCTGTTGCCCTGAATGTGACGAGCAGCACCGACGTTGGGAAGGCGGTCGCAGTAGGTTACAAAACCTTCGGCCGGTACGATGTGGTCGTCAATAACGCAGGTTTTGGGGATACCGCCTCCATCGAAGACACCACGCTTGAAGACTTCAAGAAGCAGATCGACACCAACTTTCTTGGCGTCGTGTATGCGACGAAGGCGGCCCTTCCGATTCTGCGGCAACAAGGTGCGGGTCACATCTTCCAGGTTTCCTCTCTGGGGGGCCGCGTTGGCTCGGTCGGACTCGGAGCCTACCAGAGCGCGAAGTGGGCGGTGGGTGGCTTCTCGACGGTCCTTACTCAAGAGGTGGCCCCACTCGGCATCAAGGTAACGGTTCTGGAACCAGGCGGCATGAAGACCGATTGGGCTGGTTCTTCGATGACTATCCCTCCTGTGAGCGCACCTTACGAGAAGACAATGGGAGCCTTCGCCAAGATGCTGCGGGATTTCTCCGGATCAGAGCCGACGGACCCCGTCAAGGTCGCACAGGTTGTGCTGAAACTCGCCGGTCGTGACGATGCGCCGGTTCGGCTTCTCCTGGGCACCGACGCGGTTCAGTATGCCTTAGCAGCAGCCAAGGGACTTGCAGAATCGAATGAGAAGTGGCACGACCTCAGCGTGTCCGTCGCGTTCGACAATAGAAGACCACAACCAATCCTGTTTGGAGTGGTCGTTCAACAGGCAGCGGAAATTCAGGAGTAAGGGACCAAAGCCGATGGGGAAGAATGATCAGTTTCAAGGCAAGGTAATCATCGTGACCGGTGCTGGCACGGGAATGGGTGCGGACACGGCCATTCTGCTCGCAGAGCGTGGGGCCAGGGTCGCCATTGTCGGACGCCGTGAAGCGCCCCTTCGTAATGTAGAGAAACGGAAGTCATGTGTACATCACCACCAGCGTGAACGGCTTTCGTGACACGTGGAAGGCGGTGTTGACCGCTTTTTCAGCCGTTGCGACGGCGCCGTGAATATCCAGATCAACGACGCGGGCGCAACGCCCGGCAGCGTTCTGTTGCGGCTTGAGCAGGCCGTGGAGGTGATCGAAAAATGAGCGTCATTCAGACACCGGCATTCGTTGCTCGCAAAAGTTTCATCGAGCTGAATGCGAGAGATCGAGCTCACAGCCTAACTGATTCAGGGAGTGGAAAGGAGCTCGCGGGACCGTTCGACCGGATGGAATCCCCATGGCTGCCGCTCGAGGGAGTCACTCCACAATCCGACGACGGCTGCGTCGTGATTAAGGGAATGATCGCGAACAAGCCCGTCGTGGTTGTGGCTCTCGAGGGCGTTTTCCAGGGCGGCAGCATCGGAGAGGTATCGGGAGCAAAGATGACGGCGGCGCTCGATCTGGCCACCGAGGACTCCCTGGCAGGCAAGCCCACCGCTGCGGCTCTGCTGCTCGAGACCGGGGGCGTTCGCCTGCAAGAAGCCAATCTCGGACTGGCCGCTGTTTCGGAAGTCGTCGCTTCGATCCTCGCCCCGCGCCGCTATGCTCCGGTCATCACCGTCGTCGCCGGGACGGTTGGGTGCTTTGGTGGAATGTCGTTAGCCGCCGGCGTTTCGAGCTACATCATTATGACCCGCGAAGCACGCCTCGGCCCGAACGGCCCCGAGATCATCGAACAGGAGTCGGGTGTCGACGAGTTCGACTCCTCGGATCGCACGCTCATCTGGGCCATCCACGGTGGCGAACAACGTGTCGGCATGGGCCTGGCCGACGCGTTGGTGGAGGACAGCGTCGATGACATCGCCGCCGCGGTCCGAAGGTATGTCGCCGTAGGGCCGCCTGCCGTCCATCGGAGCGAACAGGCAGCGTTATACCGGGATGGCATTGCCGCCCTGGACACAACGCACCAGTTCGATCCATTGACTCTGCGAGAACAGTGGGCCGCAAAGCGACTTGCCGGAGGTACGAAATGAGCGAGCATATTGGTTTGCGCGGTCGAGCATGGTTTCAGATACTCACGGGCTTGAACAATCCGCAAAGCGGAGATCCGGGCACCATTTTAAGGGCGTGGGCACTGGCCGGCGAACAGCAAGCACTGTTTCTGTGTGTCGTCCCCGATGCCGGCAGCCGCTTTCCGTGCGTACGCGATGGTCAGGTCGGCCTCGAAGAAGCGTACGCGCTGGCTATTCACTTGCGCGCGGCGATAGAGGCAGATCGCACCCAGCCTCGCGCAGAAAAGCGTCCCATCATCGCTATCGTCGACGTAAAGAGCCAGACGTATGGCCGCCGCGAGGAGACCGCTGGCATCCACTTTGCAGCCGCGGTGGCCGCAGATGCTTACGCCTCGGCGCGATTCGCCGGACATCCGGTGATTGCACTGGTCGCCGGGCACGCATTCTCCGGCGGGTTCCTGACTCATGGCTATCAAGCCAATCGCATCCTTGCCTTCGATGATGGGGGCGTGATGATCCATGCCATGCATAAAGAAGCCGCGGCGCGTGTGACGCGGCGGTCGGTCGCCGACCTCGAACGTCTCGGACACCAGATCGCCCCCATGTCGTACGACATTCGGGATTTCGCGAAGCTTGGCATCCTTCATCGCCTGCTCCATGTCGATAAACCTCTCCGACCGACGCGCGATGAAATCGAACTGGTGAGGCGGGCGCTTGCCGAGGCAATTGAAGACGCGCGCTCGGGTCCCGCGGACCTTAGCAATCGGCTGGGATCGCTCGAGGCAAAGAACACCCGCAAAGCTGGCATCGCCGTGCGCGAACTCTTGCGGCAACAGTGGCGGAACGCCTAAAGGACGGCCGTGATCCATCTCCTTGCCAATGCCCTGGTACCGATCTTCGCCGGCCTCTTGCTCGGTTACTGGGCGGGCCGGCGCGGATGGATGGACAGCAGCAATGTCCGCAACCTCATTGCTCTGGTCATGACGGTTGCTGTGCCGTCCGCCATGTTCTTCATCCTCATCCGCACCACACGGCATATCCTCGAACAGCAATTCGTCGTCTCGGTCGTCATTGGGTTGACGTTTGGGGCGCTCTATCTCGCCTGCTTTCTGGCAGCCCGCCGCTGGGGCAAGATGTCCATCCCAGATGGAGCTGTGCTGGCGTTGACCATCGGATTTCCCAATAGCGCTGCCGTGGCCTTGCCGCTGCTGGCGAGCGCCTTCGGCACCGAAGCCGCGGTGCCGGCAGTACTCTCCATCGCGGTCGGCTCCATTACGTTGTCGCCCGTTACTCTCGCTCTGCTGGAACTCGGCAGCAACCCAGCACATCCTGCCGTCACGCCATCGGCACTGATGCGGGGCATGCTGCGTTCCTTTGCGAAGCCGGCCGTGTGGTCTCCGATTGTGGCGCTAATCTGTGTTGCCGCAGAGATTCACCTTCCATCCTATATCCAGGGCACCTTCGAAACCCTTGGCAACGCTTCCAGCGGAAGCGCCCTTCTGCTCACAGGCCTGGTGATCTCCGCACAGCCCTTTCATCCCGATGCTTCTGTCATCCTTTCTACCGTCGCCAAGCTTGTTGGCCAGCCGCTACTGGCACTGGGCATCTGCTTGTTACTTGGCTTACCCGCGGCCGACTTGCGCGCGGTCACACTCATCGGCGCCATCCCGGGCGGCTTCCTCGGACTGGTGTTCGGAAAAGCGTTCAATGCGAAAGCCCAGGCGGCAAGCTCGAGCCTGATTGCCAACTATGCCGTCAGCGTGCTTTCGTTGCCGCTGTGGATCCTGATCCTGAACAAGTGGACATAGTCGATTGGATGCAACATGCACATCGCCGCGCGTTCATGACCTGTTGCGCCTGGATTCCCCCTGCGTCGCTCAGCCCTCCCAGGCACAACCCTGGTGGGTCGCACATGCTTTGCAGGACTGCCCGTGGGTTGTCGTGCGTCGTGCCGTGGTGCCAGATTCGCGGATCGCTGTGGGCGTGCGAGGAAATGAGAGATTCCTGCGGTGGGGCGGGTTCGTCGCCCACGACCAGGTCGGGCAGGCGCTCGCGCCGCATCAGCTTCGCTCCTGCCTGGCGAAGAAGGCCCGGCTCGCGCTGCCGGCGATGCAAACGCTGCGAATCTTAGAGGATGCGTGGCGGACGTTCCACCTGGAATGGGGCCCGGGCGGCAGCGTTGGATATGAGTTGGCCACCGGCATGGCCGCGGTGGGCTCCAAGAGTGATCTCGACATCGTGATCCATTCCTCCCGGCGGCTCGAGTTCGCGACCGCCGAGCGGCTCCTGGCGGCGGCACGCGCTCTGCCTGCGTTGGTCGATGTGCGCGTCGAAACCTCCGCCTGCGGCTTCAGCTTGCAGGAATATGTACAGTGTCCTGCGAGGCTGCTCGTTCGCACGCCCGCAGGAAGCCGGCTCGCGGCGGATCCCTGGAGTTTGGAGGACGAGTGAATGGAGACTGTACTGCTGTTTCCAGGACAGGGTTCTCAGAAACCAGGCATGCTGCACGATCTCCCTCGGCATCCGGCTGTCGAAGGCACCTTGAGTGAAATGAGCATGGCGCTGGATATCGACGTCCGGACGCTTGATTCTGCGGCCGCTCTCGCCTCAACCGTATCCGTACATCTGGCATTGCTCACTTCGGGCATCGCCGCTGCCAGAGCGCTGATTGAAAGTGGTGTGTCACCGATCGCCGTCGTGGGGCTCTCCGTCGGTGCATTTGCGGCGGCCGTCGCTGCTGGGGCGATCTCACTGGGGGATGCCGCCCGGCTCGTACGCTCTCGCGCACAGCGGATGGAAGAGATGTACCCTGCCGGCTACGGACTGGCGGCGATCGTCGGCCTGAATGAGGAACAGGTCACGCGTCTGGTCAACCGCGTGCACACCGCCAGCAACCCGGTCTTCGTCGGAAATATTAATGCTCCGCGGCAGATTGTCATCGTCGGCACAACCTCCGGGATGACGCGGGTGCTTGAACTGGCCGTCGAACACGGCGCGCGTAAGGCCGAAATATTGCCCGTCTCGGTCCCGTCTCACTGCCCGTTGCTCGAACCCATCGCCGCGTCCCTCCATGAACAGATGCGATCGATGCAGGTACGCGATCCTAAGATCCCCTACATCGGCAATGTCAGGGCTCGCGCGATTCGTTCCGCCAGCGGGGTAGGAATGGATCTTGCGGACAACATTGCCCATGGCGTCCGCTGGCACGACGCCGTCGCGGTCGCCCGTGAACTTGGCGGCGAACTCTTCCTGGAGCTTCCCCCGGGACACATACTCGCCGATCTGACCCGGGAGAACCTCGCCGACGTGGAGTGCATTGCTGTGACGGCGATCAATTTTGAGCACGCAATGGTGCGCGCAAAAAGCTGACCCGGGCGGGGATCGCAATATGCCAAGGCTTAAGCTGGACCAATAAGAGGAGGATATGAGACGAAAATTGCGATCATTGGCGTCACCGGCAATGTGGGAAAGCGGATCCTCGACGAAGCCCTGCGACGACGGCATTCCGTAACGGGAATCGCGCGTGAGTCGTCGAATGCCACAACACGCGAACACTACAAGTTGGTATCCGGGGACGCGGATAGACCCGAAGCACTCTCGCCCTTGCTCGAAGGGCATGACGCGGTTATCAGCAGCGTACCGTTTCGCAGCACCCATCCTGCGAAGCTGATTGACGCCGTGCGGCGATCAGGCGTGAAGCGTTACCTGGTCGTTGGAGGTGCCGGGAGTCTTGAAGCAACTCCGGGAACCCTTGTCCTCGAAATGCCCCATTTTGCAGAAATGCCGGAGTGGGTGAAGCTCGAGGCCATGCTAGGCAAGCTTTTCATTGACGCCTTGCGCCGTGTGAATGATCTCGACTGGACCATGCTGAGTCCATCAGCGATTTTTACGGAAGGCGGGCGCACGGGCAAGTTCCGGCTCGGAAAAAACGCGCTGCTCACAGGAGCTGACGGAAAGAGTCAGACACCCCCCGCAGAGCGGGTGGCTTGATGAGTGGGGCCGCCTCGAAGGCGGTCACCCGTTAAGTTTAGGCGTCGCGCCGAGGCGCGCCTTGGTGATGGACTCAAAACTGTCCGCCGGTTCCATCCGCTTCTTCCTGTTCGCGGATGTACTGGCGAACTTGCTCCAACTCGAAACCGACCGGGGACACCGCGTCGCCACGAGCCCAGAGATGCTCGCCCGTGAAATTTCGCTCCTTGCCGCACAGGCGGGCTACGGCGATAGCTCCCTTCCCCTTGAGAAACCCGATCACCGAGACGACCGGATGCTTGGGGGGAATCGCGATACACATCTGCACATGGTCCGGCATCAAGTGCCCCTCCAGAATCTGGCACTCTTTCTGCCGGGCCAAAGCCGGGAAGATTTCTCCCAATTGCCGACGCGTCTTTCCAAACAACACCTTGCGCCGCCGGTTGGGGACGAACACGACATGGTATTTGCAGTCCCATCTTGAATGGGATAGGCTCTGATAAAGGTCTGAGATGACACCCTCCTTTGGGATGGGTTCTCATCAAGCCACCTCGGAGGAGGATGTTAGTCTGTTCGACGGTCAAACCTCTTCGAGTCGCACTGGTCGAACCCGTGGCTTACCTCAAGGACAGTTAGAGCCAGCCTGCACGGAACGGTCCCCAGAGAAAAGGAATGCACTTTACGAGAGTGCCAAGTGGCCCCTCCGGCCCGTTGTCGGGAAGTCCGCAGCATCCGCGGTTAGTTTGCGCCTCAGAGAATGTGGTGTGAAAAGAAATGGATAAACCCGCGCAGAGACGCAGAGAGTCATTACAGATAGCACCTGCACCTTCTTTTCGGCCGCTGCGCCTTTGCGGCTCTGCGCGAGATGCCTTTGCTCTTCGCGGTTCTCTTTTTCACACCTTCACCGCGGGCGGGACGCCCACGCTACGTTTGGTGGCATGGCCATCCTGGCCATGACTTCAGAGGGGCAAGACCCCGATGAATCGGGGCAGGATGTCCGCGCAACTTCGGCGGGGTCGCGGGTTTTACTATTGTGTCGCGCACCCCGCGAAAACCTCCCGTCCGTGCGGCGCATCGTAAACATAGACGATTGGCTGTAGAATCGTTCCGAGGCGAGCGCGCCGTGCCAAGGCCCCTGTACTTGATGGCAGTGCGGAAATGGGGTTGCTTGGCCAGGAGACTTGCGAAATGCGAATAATGCGGGCAATTCGTTCTGTGGTACTGGCACTTGCCAGCGTTGCCATTCTTTGCTTCCCCGCACCGCTCGCAGCCGATCAATTACCCGGAGAGGCGCTCAATACTTTTCCGGCGGACACGCTTCAGGTCTCCTTTTCGAATCTCGCCACCCTGCGCTCACTTTCCATTTATCCGCAAATTCGCCAGCGCATTCTGAATCAACAGTTGCACGCCTTTGAGGATTTTCTGCGGCCTATGGGCATTGATCCCGAGAAGGACGTTGACGAGGTCATGCTGGGTTGGCGAGGGGAGATGATCGGGCCGTCAGGCTACCTGGGATTGGCGGCTGGACGCTTCCAGCCCGCTCTGATCCAGCAGTACTTTGACCGCACCGGCCTTCCGATCCGCGAATACAACGGCTCCAACCTGTACGCGTTTGGTTCCGGTGGCGACCCGGACGACCTCTTTTTCACTTTCTTCGATAGCACTCTGGCAGGATTTGGCCGGCTGGGCGACCTGAAGGCCATGATCGACGCGCGGCAAGGTTCGGCGAACGCGCTGAATTCGAATTCGGACTTCGTGAACTGGGAGGGCGAGCTCGACGGCACCGCCCCCCAATGGGGAATCTTAAACGGCAAGTCTGCCGGGAATCTGGCAGGCCTGTGGCTCGCCCCCAGCGGCCAAAAAAATGTGGACCTCAGCTCCTTTGGACGCTCCGTGCGCGCCCTCCTCTACCGCGTTCAGTGGGATACCGGCTTTTCCAGTAACCTCATTATGGTGTGCAATAGCCCCGAGAATGCCGCGGGCTTTGCCACCCTCATCGGCCTTCTGCAACAAGCCGCCCAGAAACCGAGCCCGGCAGGCGGAGTAACTCTACCCTCTATTCTCCAAGATATTCAGGCTCATCGCGACGGCGCTCGCCTGCAATTGGATGTGTCCGGCCCACCTGAGTTGCTCAACCAGATTTTGCCGCAAGGCGGAAGCTGAGGGAGCCAAAGGCAAGTCAAAAGGCAAAGTCCATCGCACCACCAAGACACCACGGCACCAAGAAACACAATGGAGATTGATGGTATTCCTTGCTTTGTGCATTCAAAGGTTTTCTTGGTGACTTGGTGGTGAACTGCATTTTTGCCTTTTGCGTTTTGCCTTTTGACTTGCTCTTTGCTCCTCTTACCGAAGGTTCGGATATCTTTCAAGCATCCCCACCAACTCCCGCGAGCCGAGGGCGTCGGCGGCACGGGCGTGCTTCCAAGCCAGGTCGTAATCCCCACGCACAGCGTAGAGGCGTCCCAAGCTGACGTGAGGGGCGGCATTGGCAGGGTCAATCTCAATCGCCCTCTCGAAGTACTGGACAGCCAGTTCACTCTCGCCTTTGAAATGGCTGAGTGTGCCCAGCGCAAAATAGGCGTTGGCATTGTTGGGGTCATTCGTGAGGATGGCCTGTTGTTCCGCGACGGCTGCGTCCACGTCGCGGTTAAGCGCGGGCTGGATGACTTCCTTTCGCCAAAAATGCTCGGGCATAGGAAAGGGTCTTAAGTCATCAGTTATCAGTAAGAACTCGCTGAAAACTGACAACTGATGACTAACAACTTTCTTTACACAGGAATGAAGGCCTTGATCTCAGTTTCGACTTGCTCCGGGGTCAGTTTCTCACCCTCGTTCATGCGCGCAAGGATCTTGTCGATCATTTCCTTCGCCTGATCCTTCCGGTAGGCGCGAATAAAACCATCATAGAAGTGCTCGCCCGCCATCGCCCGGCTGATCTCTGTTTCCTTATTGTGATCCTGAAGCTCCGTGAAGTAGACGACGCGGTACTTCCCCGTGTACGTCGTTTCCCGGTAAATCTCGAACATGATCTTGTCAGATTCAAATGGCATGGGGCTCCTGGCAAACTCAAGGAAATATTTCAAACACGCTCGTATGTCGTGGCCTGTAAACGCGGAAGTCCCGCCGGTCGATCGTGAAGATACGTTTCACGTTCAGCCGTTCCCCCAAAACAACCAGCGTCGCATCCGCGAAGTCCATGGGCAAATCAGCGTATTGAGCCATCAACGATCGGATTCGGGCCAATTCCGCTGAGTTGGGGTTCGCTATTTCCATCCCCCCACCTAGGACGAACTGCCAAAGCAGCTCACGCAAATGTTGTTTCCGGAGTAAGTAGAAGCTCTCAGAAAGAACCGGCCATGTTGTCACTAATGTGCCCGGAAAACGCCCGAACTCGGCCCGGCACTGAGCATGGGCCGTATCATTACTGTCGATGATGGCCACCAGCGGGCCGGTATCACAGAGTGCCGTTTCGCCGCTTGGCAAGGAGCATCTCCCGGATTAGCCTTTTCGCGTTGCGCGCCCGATTGTGCTTCGGACCTCTTGCCGGGGGGATATCAAGCTTTGAGTACACCTCCCAAGAGCTCGGCCGTGAGTTCTCTTCCAAGAACGACCAATGCTCGCGAAGTGCCTCTTTTATAACTTGCGACTTGCTCCCCTTCTTACGGTCCATTAGATTTCGCAAAATCCGGTGCGTCTCTGCATCCACTCGAAATGTGATCGTCTCGCCCATGTCTTACATCGTAAGACAATGGCCAGTCGGTGTCAAGATGTCCGCCGCGGCAAGATGTTGGGACTAGCGTTGAGCCAAGAGCCGAGGGAGGAGCCTGGGCCGAGCCGTTGCTGCGCCTAATGTCCACGAGCGAACGAGTATCACAGAGTGCCTTCTCGCCGCTTGGCAAGCAGTTTCTCCTTTAGAAGGCGCGACACGTTACGGGCTCGTTCATGAAGCGGTGCACCTTTTCGATGAGGCGTAAGCCGAGGGTATAGTCGCTGATAGCGTTCCCAGGCTGTCGGGCCGCTTTCCTGCATCACCGTCCTCCAATAACTGCGAAGCGAACTTCGGATGACCTTTGATTTCGAGGTTCCGGACAGCTTCTCCAGTTGGTGGAGAATACGCGCGTGCTGTGCGTCCAGCCTGATGGTAACCCTCTCCCCCATGTCTTGCATCGTAGGTCACTGGCCTGTAAGCGTCAACACGGCACGCCGTCAATGCACCGCGGCGGTAGCGTTCACCAGATCTTCGATCGCCGGAGCGATCACATTCATGAGTTCGTGGGGCGGCTGCGGAGACAGCATGGCGACGAGGCTGTCCGAGCTCGCCTCGGCGACTTTTCGGTGTTTATCGAGGACGGTTCTCTGCTTTTCCAGCCAGCCGGAGCTTGGCGGTTGCTTCGATTCCAAAATCGCCAGCGCCTCTAACCCCGCATCGGCGAGTTCCTTCAAATCCTGCGAGGCGGGAATCACTTCCTTCAGCAAGAAGGAGTCTCGTGCTACCGATTGGAAGAGCGGATCATTGTCGCGCCACCGGACGAGCTGCTCGCGTACCGCCTGGCGCAATTCCCCCGAACCGCTCTCAGCGGCCAGCATCTGCCGCACGGATTCGCGAAACCGTTGGGCCACCAGACTCTCCGCTGGAATCGCATCCACGAAGCGGTTTGATACCTCGCGATTGTCGAAGCCCTTGCCGGTAGCCAGCGCTGCCTGCACTCGTGGGCCGAAGCGGGCGAGGTTCTTAATCGGTTCCACGGTCTCCGCCAGGGTCGCGAGCGGAAGCACGCTTTGGTCGCCAGCCAGCCGCTGTAGCATCAATGTCTCCTCGGAACGATGCCGGAGTCCCATCACCTCAAGGTCCGCATCCAGACTGGCCAGCCGGCGATACAGGGAATCGACATCCTTGATGCCTGCGGGTGACCAGAGGCGCGCCGCAACTGCGGCGGCGCGCGGCCAAGCCTCCGTTTCCTCCTTGTCATTCCAGACGAATTCCGACCACAAGCAAGCAATCCCGCCAGCTACTAACTTCTCCTCTTCGGGCTTCATCGTCGGGCTGTCAGACGCGACGTTGTCTTCCGTGATGTAGGCCTCGAGCGGAGTGCCCTTTACTTTTTGTAAGGCTTCTGGGCGAATTCCATCGGCGCGAGAGTCGAAGGGATCAATGCTATAGTGCCGGGAGGCAGGCAATTCCAGGTTCAGGTAGTAACCGGCTGAAACCAAGGTAGTGTGGCCTTCCGCCGCAGACCGCTGGACCAGTTTGGAACTTCGCCACGCCTGAATAACAACGTCCTTGGCGAGCTTGGGTTGAAGAACCTCATCCCAAGCGACCATGGTCTTCCCATTTTTGGTGAGAATCTGCCGAATCCGTTCAGTGAAATACCCTTGCAGATCGTGCTTATCCTTGAATTTCCGCGCCTTCATGAAGGCTTGGATCTTGGGGTTCTGGGTCCACTGCACACCGTTAACTTCGTCGCCGCCGGCCTGGAAATAGGGGTCGGGAAAAAGCGCCGTCATCTCCCCCAAAAGCCGGGAAAGGAACTGGTAGGTCTCTTCGCGAGTGGGATCGACCGTCGCATTCATAACGTTCAGGTCGCCTCCCAATACATAGGGGCCGGGCATCGCGCCCAATTCCGGATATGCCACCAGCATGGCTTTGCAGTGTCCCGGCATTTCAATTTCCGGCAACACGCGGATGCCCCGATCGCGCGCGTAGGCCACTAACTCGCGCACTTCGTTCTGAGTGTAATACTCGCCACCCGAGCCCACCTGGTGCAGTTTGGGGAAGATCTTGCTTTCCACGCGGAAGCCTTCCGCGTCGCTTAGGTGCAGCTCAAGGACATTCATCTTTACCAATTCCATAGCATCGAGGTTGCGCTTGACCGTCTCCACGGTCAGAAAGTGGCGAGCCACATCGAGCATCAACCCTCGCCAGGCAAAGCGCGGCTGATCGGATATTTTCACTGCGGGCGCGCGGAATCCAGTCGTATCAATTCGTACGAGCTGGAAAAAGCTCGCCATGCCGCGAAGAACACCTGTAGGACCGTGCGCGCGCAGTTCCGCACCCTGCGGCGTGATTTCCAACGTATAGGATTCGTCCGCCTGGGGAGTAAGGAAGTGAGGATCAGCGCCGTCGCAGTGGACATGCAACGTAGCCGGCTTCCGTTCGCCCGCGGGCTCCCAGCCCAGATTCAAGCCGGTCTTCGCACTCAGATTCCTGGCCAGACGAACGGCCGCGTTGTGGATCATGGTATCTTGATAACCACCCAGAGACACGCAAAAGGAAGAGTCGATCGGAAGGAAGCCGTCTCCGTGCTTAACTTGCGAGGGAATAGGCAGAAGGCACAGGGGTTCCTGGCTCTCTGCGGATGAAACACCAAAGAGCGCAATGCAGGCGATAAGCATGGTCTTTAATAACATGGAAAAGGTTGCCCTCAATGAATGTAGTGGTTGCCATAGGGATAGCGAGGTGTTTCAATCCCAATTCAAGCGTGCCACTCCGATACCTTTCACGTGGCTCAAGTTCTAGAATGCACATGCGCGAAGCGCGTTGACTGCGGTAGCAGAAAACACCGCTTTTCGCCTTCGGTCCATACGGCACCGCGGCAAAGAGCGGAGAATGAATAGCTGCTACCGAAGTCAAGGCAGTCTTCGCCCGCATTCGCAATCAATAAGAGCTTCCGGTCAGAGACACACCCTGCACTGTTTCGAGCAGTCTGGGCGTGCAGGGGTAAGGAGCGAGCAAGCTTTCACATCAACCACATGCAGCGAACCGAATTCCGCCTCACGCTGGTCCGCGAGCACGCGGGCTCGCCGCTTCTGTTCCGGGCAGCGCACGGACCGTCGCCTCAGGCCCGGTCCCCATTTCCAAATCGAGTAAGTGGTGACAGCCCAACATACCAATACACCAACTATTGCTCCGCTGATGATGTGAGTCATGGATACCCTCCTGCGCGAGAGGAGGCGGGCGAATGGCCCGCGCGGGGTCCTGCTTAGGCTCGAATGTACGCGCTTAGACCGAAAAAAGCAAACGGTGGGTTCCCACACGTGCCCGACATTGAGGTCGAAGACTGGCCTTCCCGTACGGACCGTGGCGCTAGACCTGCTATGCCCCACTTGCAGCGTGGGTGTCTTGCCCGCGCCTTTCGGCGGGAACGGGACGCTCCCACGGCAGCGGGCGAGACGCCCACCCTACTCCGCCCATGGAAGGTCAAGCCCGTACGCCGGGCAACGCAGCGGGTTTCTCAAACGCACCAACGGCTTCCGCTTCCGTACCGTAAACGTCAAAGGCCGACAAGAGACGGTGAGTCGTCAAGATGCTGCGCACCAGTCGGGGAACCATGTAAAGGCTCAGCCGCCCGCCCTGTTTCGCGGTGTAGATGACCGCTTCCACCAGCATGCCGATTCCGGTGCTGTCGATGCGAGTAACCTGATCGAGGTTGAGCGAGATCTTTTTGTGATTGTGGTCCACAAGATCGTGGATCATCGTGCGAACACTGTCCACTTCCTCTCCCGCCACAACTCTACCACTCAACTCCAATATCACGACGTCTTGAATCTCCCGAGCATTAATGTTGAGCTGCATTGATGAGTCTCCTTCCGCTGCGCGCATATTAGGACGCATAGCGGCGTAAGTCAATGCAGGAGAATCGCTAATCGTCCAGTGTGGAAAGATCGCCGGTCGGCAATCCGAGTTCCCAGGCTTTCAGGACACGGCGCATGATCTTGCCGCTGCGTGTTTTGGGCAGCTTTTCGCGGAATTCGATTTCGCGCGGCACCGCGTGAGCAGCCAGCTTCTGCCGTACGAATTTCTGGATTTCATCCTTCAACTCCGGACTGGGCACATGGCCTTCGCGCAGGGAAATGAACGCCTTGATGATGTGTCCACGCATGACATCGGGTTTCCCAATCACTCCCGCTTCCGCAACGGCGGGGTGTTCCACCAGGCAGCTTTCCACTTCGAACGGCCCCACATTCTCACCTGCGGTGATAATCAGATCGTCAACACGGCCCTGAAACCAGAAGTATCCGTCCGCATCTTTGTAAGCGCTATCGCCGGTAACGTACCACCCGGGAATGCGGAAGTAGGTCTCATAGCGTTCGGGCTGTTTCCAGATATCCTTCATCATGCCGGGCCATCCGGGCTTTACCACCAAGTTGCCGAGACTATTGGGCGGCAATTCTTTACCGTCGTCATCGACGATGGCCGCATACACTCCGGGAATGGGCCGTCCCATGGAGCCCGGCCGGATAGTCATGGAGGGATAATTCGAAACCAGGATATGACCCGTCTCCGTCATCCACCAATTGTCGTGGATCCGCCGTCCGTACGTTTTCCATCCCCACCAAACCACCTCAGGGTTCAGCGGCTCGCCCACGCTCAACACGTGCCGCAGGCTGGAGAGGTCAAATCGTTGTGCCACGTCCTCCCCCGCTGCCATCAACATTCGGAACGCCGTGGGAGCGCTATACCAGATGTTGACCCGGAACCGCTGAATGGTCTCGTACCAATCAGAGGCATTGAACCTGCCGCCACGGATCAGGTTGGTAGTGCCGTTTAGCCACGGCGCAAAAATACCGTACGACGTTCCCGTCACCCAACCGGGATCCGCGGTACACCAATAAACATCATCTTCGCGCATATCGAGCACCCAGCGGCCCGTCATCAGGTGCCCTAGCATAGCCTTTTGCACGTGCAGCACGCCTTTGGGCTTTCCCGTCGAACCCGAGGTGTAGTGCATAATGAGCGGGTCGTCCAGCGTCAGCCACTCGATCTCGGTTTTGTCTTCAGCCTTTTTCATCAAGGCTTCATAACTCTTCTGCCCCTCACCGAGCTCGCTCGCTGAGGCGCCCACCAGAATAATGTGCTTAAGGGCAGGCAGATCGTACTGCGGCACGCGTTCCACCAGCGCCGGCGAGGTCACTAAAGCCACGGCTTCCGCATTGGCCATGCGATCACGCACGGCGTCCTCCATGAAAGCTTCAAACAGCGGGCTGGGAATCGCTCCGATCTTCAGGATACCGAGGATTGCAATGTAAAGCTCCGGCCGGCGTCCCAGAAATACAAACACACGATCGCCCTTCCCAACTCCTAATCCACGCAGGACATTGGCAAAGCGGTTGGACTGAATCGACATATCCTCAAAGGTGAAACGCTCGGTATGTTCTTTGTCAGTGTAAATCAAGGCCAATTTGTTGCGGCGGCCGCGCGTCAAGTGGCGGTCAATGGCCTCATGCGCCATGTTCACTTTGCCAGTTTTTGCCCAATCAAACTCCGCGTAAATATCTTCCCAGCGGAACGACGCGTACCGAGATTCGTAGTCCTGTAAGTGGTGCGTTTGGGGATCGTCCAGCGGCTTCAAAACGTTATTCACGTCAGACACGGGTTGCGTGGACATTATGGAAACCTCGTCAGTGGAAGTTGGCGCTGCTCAAAAAACAGTGACAAGTGACAGGTAACGAGCAGGCATCCCCTTGACGGGGATGAGCGTACTGTCCGCTTGTCACTCTTCACTTGTTACTCGTCACTGCCCTTCTGTACGCCTCGTCAAGCAATTCGATCACATGCATCACCCGCCGGTTGTTGCCTTCGCGCTTCACCCCCGCGCGAAGCTGTAACAGGCAGCCGGGATTGGCGGTCAGAACCAGTTCCGCCTGCGTTTCGCCGATGCGGCGCATTTTACTTGCGAGCAGCCGATCAGACATCTCGTTGTGCACAACGTTGTAAACACCGGCGCTGCCGCAGCAGATTTCCGCTTCCTTCAATTCGACCAGTTCCAGCCCAGGGATGGCCGCCAACAGCTTGCGCGGCGCTGTTCGAATGCGCTGTGCGTGCCCTAGGTGGCATGGATCCTGATAAGTCGCCCGTACTTTCATTATTCCCAGTTCCGGGTTCAAGTCAATCCCGGCCAGGAATTCTGTGGCGTCACGCAGCTTCGCCACAAAGGCGATAGCGTCTTCGTGAAATCTCTTGCCCTCTTCCTCAAAGAGAAGCGGATACTCTTTGAGAACGGAACCGCAGCCGGCGGCGTTGGAAATAACCGCATCAAATCCCCCTGCCAGGAATGCCTGAATATTGCGCTTGGCCAAATCTCGCGCGACTCCTCGAATGCCCGCGTGCACATGTAGCGCGCCACAGCATCCCTGGTCAGGCGGGATCACCACCTCGCAGCCGTTCTTGGTAAGCACGCGCACGGTGGCATCATTCAACCGGGCGAAGGAAAGGTTGGCAATGCATCCGGCGAACAGCGCCACGCGATAACGCCGCTTCCCTTCTGCCGGGATTGTCGTGCCCAGGCGTTCGTAGAAAAACGGCTTCTCCATGCGCGGGGCGAGTTGCGCCACTTGCTCGAGCCGGCCGGGAAGCAACTTCAACACACGTGAAGCGAGCACCAGCTTTTCCAGTCCGGAGCGTTGATACAGCCGCAACAGTTTCCCCACCAGTTGCAGCCGCGCGGGATGAGGAAGAATTTCGTAGTAAAAGAGTTTGCGCAGTAAAGTGGTGAGCGGCGGCCGGTGATAGTACTTCTCGATCTGGCTCCGCGCCACTTCCACCAGCTTGCCGTACTCGACACCGGATGGGCAGGCCGTCTCGCACGCGCGGCAATCGAGGCAGAGATCGATGTGGCGCACGAAACTTTCGCCCAGAGGCAAGCGGCCATTCTCCACCTGGATCATTTGGTAGATGCGTCCGCGCGGCGAGTCCATTTCGAGTCCCAGTTCGCGGTAAGTGGGACAGGCGTTCAAGCACAAGCCACAGTGCACACATCTGGAATAGTCCACCCAGCGCGGGGCCTCGCCGGAGCCGTAGCCAGACCGCTTCGTCCTTGCCTCGTCTACGGGAATCCCGCTTTTGAGTGGTTCATTCACGCCATCATCCGAATTCGATAAAAGGTGTGTAGCGCGGACCTGTTCTGTAGGTCCGCGGCTTTTCCGTGCGACCACGAGCGGAGCCGCGTATCTAAAGAACAGGTCCGCGCTGTAGTCCTCTAAATGCCCCCTACGAATCGCCCTGGTGACAGAATCTCATTGGGATCCCATGCCGACTTCATTGCGCGCATGACGGCAAGATCGTCGCCGCCCGCGCCCCAAACATCCACCTGGCTCTTAAGGTCCAGTGGACAATGTTCGATCGTGAGCGTGCCCCCAAGGTCGGCTGCCGCTCGTCGCAGGCGGGTTACCCAGCCCGCAAGACCGGCGCTTAGTGTTTCCTGTAGTGCGCAAAGGTGAACGGTTCCCACCCCAGCCTGGGCAAACCCTGCAAGCGCGATGCGGTCCGCTGCGGCTTCTTGTTGTGCGCGGCTGAGAAATTCTTCGCTCGCCACTAGGGGCAGTACCGCCTTCAAAACCGTAACGCCAGGGAACTTCTGTTGAAGCCAACGGGCCAGGTTTGACACGCTCTCCCACGCTTGTTCCGCAGCGTCAATGCGCGCCAGAGCTGCGCCGACAGCCGCGGCGAGCTGCCTGAGTTCACGCTCGCAACGCTCAATCACACGATGTGATCCGCCCAGTTCAACCCACAATTCTGTTCCCCGCCGCTCATCACCTCGCGCCGAATCATCCAACAACGCCGCGGCCTGTGAATCGAGTAACACCAGCCGCATGGCATCAAGCGGCGAGCGCAAAACGCTCCTGCGCAATTCCCTCGCAATGCCCAGGGATCCGGCCCGCATCGCGAAAGTGGCACGCTCAGGCGGTTTGGGAAAGAGCTTTAGGCTGGCCTCCAGGATCACGCCCAGGGTCCCGAACGAGCCGGTAAGCAATTTCCCCAGATCGTAGCCAGCGACATTTTTTACAACTCTTCCGCCCGTCTTAGCTATTCTTCCGTTCGGGAGAGCAATTCGCAATCCCAAAACCATGTCACGCGGCCCGCCGTATCCCTGTCGCAGCGGCCCTACTGCGTTCGCGGCGATAATCCCACCGATACTTGACTCGGCCCCACCGCGCGGATCCAGAGGCAACCACAAACCGTCGCGGCCAACCAGTTGCTGGAATGTTCCGAATTTCATTCCCGCTTCGACGGTGATCGTCAGGTCAGCCGGCTCGTAGTGAACGACACGGTTTAATTCACCGAGGGATAAGGCGGCGTCATACCGTCGCGGAGGATTGCCCGTCGAAAGCTTCGTCCCATTGCCGCGGGAGATCAGTGCCAAGTGGTGCTCACCGGCATAGCGCAGGACCGCAGCCACCTGTTCCGGCGTGGACGGAGACAGGGCGCACTCCGGCGCCTTACCATCGACCGTAAGAGACGTACAGGCAGAGGAATCTGCTACAACATGCGACGGGCCCACGAGATCCGCCAGGTCTGCGCGCACGGAATCGACTGCCAGAGTCACACTGGACCTCCGCCAGCCAGTCCCCCCCGGAGTTCGCCGCACATTTTCCCGGTGGGGAGCAGCTTTCCAGGGTTCAACCGTCCGAGAGGATTGAACAGTTTCTTGATTCGGCTCATTAATTCCAAATCATCTTCGGAAAAGATCAGCGGCATCAAATCGCTCTTCTCGAAGCCCACGCCGTGTTCACCGGTGATCGATCCACCCATTTCCACACAACGCATAATAATGTCTTTCGCAGCTTTGGCGACACGCGCGGTCTGGTCGCGGTCGCGCTGATCGTACATGATGAGAGGATGCAAATTCCCATCGCCCGCGTGGAAGATATTGCCAATACGCAAGTCATACTTCTTTTCGATGCCGCCAATGAAGTCGAGCATTTCCGGCAAGCGTGTTC
>JBKQVI010000090.1:0-7623 GCA_052139985.1 Terriglobia bacterium | reverse complement strand
CATTGGCGTGAATCACCCGCACTTTCTTCACGCCAATCGTCGCGTCCAGTTGCTTCACGGCGGCGCGCAGCCCTTCGGCGGTGTGAATCGCGTATCCCGCTTCAAAGCTGTGCGCGGTATCGATGCACGCGCCGACCGGCAAATCCTTTTCTGCTCCCGCGATGATCTCCGCCACTTCTTCGTAGCTACGGCCGATGCAGCTTCCCTGCCCGGCGGTGTTTTCAATCAGGATGCTTAACCCATCGAGCTTCAGTCCTGCCGCCGCCTGGCGCAGCGATTCCACGCAAATCGCGATGGCCGCCGTCGCCCCGGCTCCCTTGGCGCTGCCGGGGTGAGTGACCAGGAAATCCGCGCCCAAAGCCAAGGCCCGCTCAAGTTCGCGGCGGAAGGCGCCGATCGATCCCGCACGGATAACGGCATCGGATGATGCCAAGTTAATTAAATAGTTATCATGAATGACGACTGGCGCGAGGCCATGGGCTTGGCGCGCCGCCCGAAAAGCCTCACAATGCGCGGGCGTGGGATCAAGCGTGCGCCAGCCTCGGGGGTTCGCGGAAAACATCTGGAAGGTGTCACAACCAATCTTCTTGGCATGATGCGCCGCGTTTTCCAAAGCGCCCGCAATCGAAGTGTGAACACCCACTTTCATAGGAATTTCACCGTCAAGTTAATTGTTTATGGTAACAGACCCGTTCGAAAGGCGTCAACGGAGGGTGCCGCCTGCAATTCGCATTGACGTGGCATGGCCAAGATGGCCATGACTCCACACGGGCAGGAGAAGGGGTGAAAAAATGCCAACTCCACCACTGAGGCACTGAGACACAGAGAAAATGCCCTTTCTTTTCTGGTCTCTGCGCCTCAGTGCCTCAGTGGTGAAGAGGTGTTCGACGATTTCTTCACACCTTCGGATGCCCGTGCCACTCCCACATGGCTCGCGCCCGGCCGAACGTCAATCTGCGGCCCGGGTACAGTCCAGAATAAACTCAGCCCTCGCAGCCGGGGGCACTTTCGGCAATATTGCGAGTTCGTACCCGCATTCCGCATAGACTTTTGCCATCAGGTCGTAGGTGCGCTCGGCCTCGGCAAAATCCTGTTTCCGTTCACTGTCCGTCTCGTAAATCTCCCTCCAGGGCGGAGCCAGGAACACGACAGGCGCATATCGGTACTCACGGCAAGCTCTCTCAATCGGGCTTGTCTCGCGAAGACCGATCAGGCAGGCATAACAGAGTGTGTCCGGAATGCCCCGGTCGGAAAATGTCGGCGTCGATAGAGGGAAGTGTTGCAGATACGATTCTATCGAGCGTTCGAGCATGAGCGAGGTGTAGCGTTGCCGGTCCTGCCAAGGGAGCGCCGCGCCGCCTATGGCGATCTGTTCCCGAATGATTTGTCTGGCAACTTCGGGTGCATGGGGAAAGCCGAGTTTTGTCAGCTCCTGAAGAACCGTCGTTTTCCCGGAACCGGGCCCGCCTGATACTACAAAGAGATTTGGATTGTTGAACACAGCCGTTTCCTCCGGCGAATCTTCCCGTAGCCGTGCCGTAGCGCTGCGGCAAAAACGTCTCCGCGTAAGCACCGCCCACGACAATTCAAAATAGTTTAGAGTCAGCGGCCACGCGTGAAACTCGAAATTTGATCGAGGAATTACTAGGTGAGTCTGAGGAAGAGGCCTTCGAACCCCGCAACATCAGCCCATCTGCCGGGGAGATCTTTGCGGGGAGCTAAAAGCCCATAATACTAGCCTAAAACACATCCTGCAGCAGCCACTGAATCGGACAGCTTGTCACATTTATTCAGTGCTCTATGAATTTTGGTAAGTGCCTTTTCTTTCAGTATGTTCTCAGCTTCGTTTTCAAAAAACCGCCTCGTCCGACCCTTTGTTTTCAAGATGTTCTCAGCTTCGTTTTGTTTTCGCAATAAACGGACATTGAGTCGCCAATGAGTTTCCCGCCGGGTTCGTGAGTCTCATCGCCAATCCGCTCATGTCGCATCTCCCGCGCGCCTCGCCGCCCGAAGGTGCTGTGGGCTACCGGCCGGGCCAGCCGGCAGCCTGTATCGGCGCAAGCCGGCGGCCACCTCCTCATGCTAGCCTATGATACATGTCTTGTCAAGTGAAAAGCACGGAGGATGCGGATTGGCACTGCTCATGCAACCCAGCATGCGAGGGTAGTTATGACCACAACCATGTGCTCTACTGAATACAGCACAGTCGCCCTTGCAATGTTGCGACGGAAGCTTCGGGGGATTACTCGTTAAGTTCGCGGAGGGGCACACTGAATCCGGGAAACATCGGCGAAGCCAGCGTATCCACTGAGGAAAGATTGGCAAATAATTCCAAGCCCTCTTCGCCACGCCGGTAAATCTCTGCCGAAGGACCGTAGGGGTCGATAATCCAATACTCTTGCACCCCGAATTTTCCATACAACTTCAGCTTGGTCGTGCGGTCTCTTCGTTCGGTTGATTCAGAAAGCACCTCTATCGCCAAGTCGGGCGCACCCTGCAAGTTTTTCTCAGTCAGCACTGAAACCCGTTCCTTTGAAACATAGACGATGTCGGGCTCAACCACGTCGAACTCCGAGAACACCACGTCCACCGGTGCGACAAGGACTCGCCCCAGACCCGCCCGCCGGACAAAAGTTAACAGTTCGGAAGAAAGACGGGACACGACGATTTGGTGAAGAATTCTCGGGGAAGGAGTCACAAAAAGCTCTCCATCGATGATCTCATAGCGTTTGCCATCTTCGGGCATCAGGCAAAAGTCGTCATATGTTAGGCGAGTATCAACTGGCATACAGCAATAATATCACCTGCCACCTTCCGCGCCCAAACAGCGGGGCACCGCAAGTCAAGCGCCAATATCCGAATTCAATCCAGCGATTAATCGGTAAGTTCGCGGAGGGGCACACTGAATCCCGGGAACAAGGGGGAGCTTAGCGCGTCCGCGGCGGCGAGATTCGCAATCAAATCCAACCCCTCTTCCCCGCGCCGGTAGATTTCCGCGGAAGGACCGTTGGGATCGATAATCCAGTACTCTTGGACTCCGAATTTTCCATAGAGTTTCAGCTTGATGGACCGGTCCACGCGCGCCGTGCTCTCCGACAATACCTCGACGACAAGGTCGGGAGCCCCTTGCACGTTTTTGTGGGTCAGCACACCAGAGCGAGCGCTCGAAATGTAAAGAAGGTCCGGCTCAACAACATCGAACTCGGAAAACACGACGTCGAACGGAGCGCCAAATACCTCCCCGAGCTTGTGGCTGTCCACGAATTGCCAGAGGCGGACACTCAGGCGCATGACTGCTCTCTGATGCGGCGTTTGCGGTGACGGCGTCACAAAGAGTTCTCCTTCAATAATCTCACGCCGCTTGCCGTCTTCGGGCAACAGGCAAAAGTCGTCGTAGGTCAGGCGAGTATCGACTGGCATAGGCGGATTATAGCATTTTCGCTGCCCTTGCAGCAGCCGCAGCATTGTCGCCGATCCCGCTCCGCAGGCGATCCACTTGCCCCACAGGTGCAGGCCACGTCACAACATATTCACGCTTGCGGTTGCGGAGGAAGTATTCAAGAATGCTTCATGCGAACTGCTTTGAAAATCATCTTGCCAAAAGCTCGAGCGGGCAGCCTGCTGCTGGTTTTACTGCTGGTGGCAATAGGGCCTGCACTGTTGGGCAAGGCTGCGGACAGCCGTGGCCCGAAGTTCGCGGTGTCATTCCCTGCCTCCGTGCATCAGGGACCCATCACGGGGCGTCTCCTGGTGCTGATTGGGCGCGAGGCCAGCACGGAGCCACGGTTGCAACTGGGCTGGCCGGGTGATGCCCCGCCCGTTTTCGGGATTGACGTAGACCAACTCCGGCCCGGTGCGCCAGCGGTAATTGATGCCGGCAGTTCCAGCAGTCCCTTTCCCAGCATGAGGGACTTGCCAGCGGGTGACTACTTCGTCCAGGCGCTCCTGAACGTTTACACGGAGTTTCACAGGTCCGACGGCCACGTCATCTGGGCTCACATGGACCAGTGGGAGGGCCAACAGGCCAACCGCTCTCCCGGCAATTTGTACAGCCAACCTTTGAAGCTTCATGTCGATCCGCACGCGGGATATGATTTCAAACTGGAGCTAACTCAGGTCATCCCGCCGGTTGAAGCCCCACCCGACACGCAGTGGGTGAAACGCGTCAAGATTCGAAGCAATCTCTTGACGCAATTCTGGGGACACCCTATTTACCTGGGCGCGACCGTTCTTCTCCCCAAGGGATACGCCGACCATACCGAACTCCTTTATCCCGTTGTTTACGTTCAAAACCATTTCAACCTCAATCCGCCATTCGGCTTTCGCAGCGAGCCGGCCAGAGCGGAGGATCGGGGCGCTACAGAGGGCCACGAGTTCTTTGAAGCCTGGAATTCGCCAGATTTTCCGCGCTTCATCGCGGTGACCTTCCAACATCCCACGCCGTTCTACGACGATTCCTACGCCGTCAATTCCGCCAATAACGGTCCCTACGGTGACGCGTTGCTGACCGAGTTAATTCCTTATGTCGAGGAGCACTTCCGCATCATCCGCAAACCGTATGCGCGCCTTCTGACCGGCGGATCGACCGGCGGTTGGGAATCCCTCGCCTTGCAGGTCTATCACCCGGATTTCTTCGGCGGTACCTGGACCTTCTATCCTGATCCGGTAGATTTCCGGCGTTACGGCTTGGCCAATGTCTACGAAGATGAAAACGCCTTTTTCGAGCCAGGGTCTTTCTGGATCCATTCGCGGCGCTACATTGTGCGGAAGCCTTACGGCCAGCCCGGACTCACGACGGAAGACTACAGCCACTACGAGGCTGTTTTAGGCAGCCACGACAGGTCGGGAGAACAATTGGCGGCGTGGGAAGCATCCTACGGGCCAGTCAGCGACGATGGCTACCCCAAGCCCTTGTGGGACAAGTCCACAGGCGTCATCGACCATTCCGTGGCACTCTACATGCGGGACCACGGATACGACTTGAGGTATTACCTGGAGACGAACTGGCCCAGGATCGGCCCCCAACTGACTGGAAAACTCCACTTGTACTGCGGTGACATGGACAGCTTTTATCTCAACCTCGCCGTCTACCTGCTGGAAGACTTCCTGAAAGGCACCACGGACCCATTCTATGCAGGCTCCTTTGAATACGGGCGGCCCATGAAAGGTCACGGTTGGATGCCCATGAACTTCGAAGACCTGGTCCGTATGATGGGGGACTACATCACTCAAAACGCTCCGCCGAGTGAAAATACACAAGGTTGGCATTACCGCTGATCGGAAAGATCCGACTCGCCGGAGTCAATGAGGCAAGCGCGGGCTGGATCGGGCTGGGCTCTGTTCGCGCCCTGCTGGGCGGGGGCTGGCGCCTTTCTTGGCCTCGCAATCTAAAACATCCAAGGGGGAGTTATGGAACCATTTCGTTACCACGTTTTCATTTGCGATCAAAAGAAGCCGGAAGGAGTTCCCTGCTGCCCCGCTCGCGGAGCGGCGGACACTATCGAGGCATTGCGCAAAGAAGTTGCGGCGCGCGGGCTTTTGGACGAAGTTCAGATCACCACGTGCGGGTCGCTGGGGCTGTGCGACGGCGGACCTAATCTCGTGGTCTATCCCGAGGGCGTCTGGTACTCAGGAATGCGGGCGGAAGACGTTCCGGAACTCGTCGAGTCGCATTTTGTGCAGGGCCGCCCCGTGGAGCGACTGGTGAACCGCGACGCGTCCGCGCTACGAACGGAAATCCAATCGAACCGTGCCAAGTTTATGGCGGCGCAAAGTGCCAAGGAAGCCTCCCGCGCCCTACCCGATGACCTGAACCAAACCCTCCGCGGTTACATGGAGAGCCGCGCGCTGCTAACGGCCCTTGAACTCGACGTTTTCACGGCCGTGGGCAACGGCGCAACGGCAGCAGACATAGCGAAGAAAATCTCCACCCACCCGCGCGCTACCGAAATGCTGTTGAATGCCCTTGCCGCCATGGGCATGCTCGTTAAGCAACAAGGAGTCTTTCACACTACCCCCGCGACGGCGCGGTATTTCACCGAAGGCTCGAAGGACAATGCCCGCCCCGGGCTGATCCACATCGCGAATATCTGGCATCGCTGGTCCAACCTGACGGATTGCGTTCGCGCCGGCACAGCGGTTGGCCACCAGGAAATGGCGGCGCGCGGCGACGACTGGACCGAGCCGTTTATCGCCGCCATGCATCACAATGCGGCAGAGCGTGCGCCGCTGGTGGTGAAGGCCGTCGGTGCTGAAGCGGGCGAGCGCCTGCTGGATGTGGGCGGAGGTTCAGCAGCGTACTCCATCGCTTTCGCCCAAGCCAATGAGAAGTTGCACGCAACCGTGCTCGACTTACCGACCGTGCTTCCCATCGCGCAGCGGCACATCGACGCTGCGGGCCTGGCGGGGCGGGTGGAAACTCGCGCCGGCGACCTGCGTCGAGACCTCTTGGGCAACGGCTTCAGCATGGCTTTGGTTTTCGCCATTTGCCACATGCTGAGTCCCGAAGAGAATCGGGATTTGCTCCGGCGCTGTTTTGCGGCGCTCGAACCGCACGGCCACGTGGTAATCCAGGACTTCATTCTGGAAGCAGACAAGACCGCTCCCAAGCAGGGTGCGCTCTTCGCCCTCAACATGCTGGTGGGAACCCCGGCCGGCAGCACGTACAGCTCCGAAGAATACAGCGCCTGGTTGCGTGAGGCGGGATTCCAGGAGGTCCGGCAAGTCCGCCTGCCGGGACCGTCGAGTTTGGTAGTGGGTGCGCGACCGTAAGGTGCAAATCGAGCAAGTCAAAAGGCAAAGCGCAAAAGTCAAAAGTCAAAAGGATCAACACATCGTCAATTAACAGTCCAGCAGTTAAGGGTTAAAGCTCAGAAGGCAGATGCACGAGTGGCACGAACAATGACCTTACAGGTTTCACACCCCGATTGTTCGCCCTTTACTCTTAGCACTGGTCTCTGACGCCAGATTTCTGTGCCTACGCCTTCGTGGATTGGTGGTGAACATTACTTTTGCGTTTTGCCTTTTGCACTTTGCCTTTTGACTTGTACTTCACCCCTACCAAATCGTGCACCGCTCACTCGCTGGGCGCGCCATGCGGTCACCCGCCTTGCAGCCAAACGCCTTGGCGAATGCCGGCAGATTGGACAGCGGTCCGATAACGCGGAACTTCGGTATGGGGTGGGGGTCCACATTGGTCAGCATCCGCGCGTATTCCGGGCGCATGTTCTCAGCCCAGCTTTGGGCGTAAGCAATGAAAAAACGCTGCTCCGGCGTGAAGCCGCCAATATCCTGGGGCCGTGGTTTGCCTTCCAACGACTTCTGGTAGGCGGCATAAGCGATGGCCAAGCCGCCGAGGTCCGCGATACTTTCCCCTTCCACCAACTTCCCATTCTCGTGAAGCTTGTCTTCCACAAAGAAGCCATCAAATTGACTGGCCACACAAGCGCCGCGCGCGTCGAAGTTCTTCTGGTCTTCCGGCGTCCACCAGTTTTTCATGTTGCCCTGCCCATCGAACTGGCTTCCCTGGTCATCAAAGCCGTGCGTCATTTCGTGGCCGATAATGGCCCCCATGGCGCCGTAGTTGAGAGCGTCATCCGCCTGAAAGTCGAAGTAGGGCGGTTG
>JBKQVI010000089.1:0-9413 GCA_052139985.1 Terriglobia bacterium | reverse complement strand
GGCAGCAATTCGGACGCGGTGTTCTTTACGGTAACCAACCATCCGGGCGGCAACGTCCCACTGGCGGGCATGGTGATCGCTTCTCAGACAGGTCCCAAGGCGGTCGAAGCGGCCCTGGTGAGCGATGCGGCGGCGCGTTTTGGCTCGACCATGAATCCCCTGCTGACCCAGTTGTTCGGCGTGTGGCATCCGGGCGGGGCGGGGCAAGCTTCCGGCCCAGCCACGGGTGGGCATTCAGCTCTGGCAGGGAAGCTGCACATGGTAAGCGCTCCCGACAACTCGGTGAGTATCGGCGCCCCGGAGGGGTGGACGGTGGATCCAGGCAGTGGGCACGGAACCATCATCACCAAAGGTCCACAAGGAGAAGTGGTTGCATTCGGCATGATGAGAAACGCCGTGGATTCATCGAGCCAGTGGCAGCAGAACTTCTGGCGAATGGGCGGCAAACCTATACCGGGAACAATTCTCTATCCCTATCATGGGAACCTCACGCGGGAATTCCCGAACCTGGTGCAGGCATGGCGGCGCGCCGGCGGACTGGGTCCAGCAAAGCTTCAGGTTGAAAAAATCGACCAGATGCCGCCACCCCCAGGGGGGCCGCAAGGCGAGGAGTGCGTTAAAGTGAAGGGGCAGTTGGATCCCGACGGGAGCGGTATGAAGTCATGGACCGAAATGATGTGCGCGACCTTGCCGGCCAACGAGTGGAGGGGCTACTTGGTCATCCGCCACCAGTCGCTCTTCCCCAATTCCCTCGCCGATCGGCAAGACCCCACTGTGAAGGCCATGGTTCCCACCATGAATGTGAATGCGGACGTGATGAATCAGCAAAATGCGGAGCTCATCCGGCGCAAGCAGGCCGACGACGCGCAAATAAGGGCGCAAACCAAAGTGGCCATCGATAACATTCACGCCATCGGCGCAGCCACGTCGGCGCGGATCGCTTCGGACCAACAAGCCCACGACGCCCAACACGCTGGCTATTGGGCCCAGCAGGACACCAATGCCAGGAACAGTCAAGGCTTCAGCAACTATATCCTCGATCAGACCGTCGTCCAGGATAACAACATGTATAACAACGGCATGATCGGCCACGGCACCCTGTGGAACTCCCAGGCCGACGCGCTGGTGAAGGCCGATCCCAATCGCTTCGAGTACGTGACTGTCCCGAATTACTGGAGAGGCACCGATTACGTGCCGTAGGGCGCTCTGGCATGCGCCCAACTCCTAATTACTGGAAGGGAGTGGATTACCGATTCCTGGAAGGGAACCCGGGGGATCATATTTACGGGACGTGATCCGAGCCTTTTTCAGTGTGTTCCGGCGCAAGACCGAAGGGAATCGGTTAGTAGGTGGTGACGGCATAGTAAGTGGGACTAGAGGCGGTTCGAGGCCGCATGACGCTGCACGGCGCTGTGTTCTCTTTCAAGCGATAATCGTTAGACTGATCGACCGACCCACGTTTTCTTACCTCGGGTGTGCCTGAATAGCCACAAATTGTGCTTTCGGGCAAATTGTTTTCCGCGCTTTGAAATACCGCAAGGACAAACTCAAAAATTGGGGCATTCATCGCAGGGTGAATCGGCGTGGAGTCATTGTGTCATATGACCCTAATCATATTGGACAGTTTGTTCTCTCGGGTAAACGTAACCTGTTCAAATTATTAGCACCACAGGCGGTTTTGTCAGCACCATTTTGGCTCACGTCGTGCAGAAGTAATGCCGAAGGGTATCGGGAGCGGACGAATGGCTTGCGGGAAAAGCGGAGGAGGAGTGTGAAATGGGTACGAGTTTTCGGAAACCGGTTGCCCCATCGACCGACAAACGTTGGAAGATCGTAGAAGCTTCCATGCGGCGGCTGGGCAACCAATCGCACGCGCTCATTGAGGCGCTGCATACGGTGCAAGAGGCCTTCGGTTATCTGGATGCGGATTCGCTGAGGTTTGTGGCTACCAGCCTGCGTGTACCTCTGAGTCAGGCGTTTGGGGTGGCGACATTTTATCACTATTTCACCATGAAGCCCCCCGGCAAGCACACGTGCGTGATTTGCACCGGTACGGCCTGCTACATCAAGGGTGCGGGGAAGTTGTTGAACGATATGGAGAATAAGTACGGAATTAAGCCCGGCGAGACGACTGCGGACGGCAATGTTTCCCTCCTCACCGCGCGCTGCCTAGGCGCGTGTGGACTGGCGCCCGCCGTAGTGTTTGACGGCCAAGTGGCGGGGAAGATGAATTCCGGAGAGATGGTGGCAAGAGCTGGGAGGTGGGGTCAATGACGCCGGAAGAACTTGGCGAAATAACCGCCAAACAAGAGGAAGCGGAACGGCAATTCAAGCACCGCCTGCACGTCTGTACGGCAGCGGGTTGCCTCTCTTCCGGGAGCGACAAGGTCAAGGCCGCGCTGGAGAAGGAAGTCAAGGACCAAGGCCTGGAACACCAGTGCAAGGTAAAAGGCGTGGGCTGTATGGGCCTCTGCGCCAACGGTCCGCTGGTGGCGGATAAGCCACGCAACGTGATGTATCAGAATGTTACCCCAGACGACGCCGCGGATATCGTCAAGAGTCTTGAGACGGAGCCGGTGGCGCGCCTCGAATGTCCCACGGAAATGCCGTTTTTCCGCCGCCAGGTGAAAATCGTGCTGGAGAATTGTGGTCGCGTCGATCCTGAGCAGGTAGAAGACTATATCGCGGCTGGTGGGTACGAAGCTCTGGTCAAAGCGCTGACGGAATTCTCACCCGGCGAAGTGGTGGAGCAGGTCCTGCGCAGTGGTTTGCGTGGTCGCGGCGGCGCTGGTTATCCCACCGGACTGAAATGGGGCACCGTAGCGAAAACCGATTCCGACCGCAAGTACGTGGTGTGCAACGCCGACGAGGGCGACCCTGGGGCTTTCATGGACCGCAGCGTGCTGTAAAGCGATCCCCACCGGGTTCTTGAGGGCATGGCCATCGCCGGTTATGCCGTGGACGCCACGCAGGGCTACATTTATGTGCGCGCTGAGTATCCTCTGGCCATCAAAAATCTGAAAACCGCCATCCGCCAAGCCGAAAAACTAGGGTTGCTGGGAAATAACATCTTCGGCACCACTCACAGTTTTCATGTGGAACTGCGCTTGGGCGCCGGGGCTTTTGTGTGCGGCGAGGAAACGGCCCTGATTGCCTCCATTGAAGGCAAACGGGGAACCCCCCGGCCGCGTCCTCCTTTCCCTGCCGCGGAAGGGCTTTGGGGCTATCCGACCCTGATTAATAACGTTGAGACGTTCGCCAACATTCCGCCCATCCTGCGCAACGGCGGCGATTGGTTTGCGCGCATTGGGACGGAAAAGAGCAAGGGAACGAAAGTTTTTGCTCTGGCTGGCCGTGTCCAAAACACTGGCCTAATCGAAGTGCCCATGGGCATCACACTGCGCGAGATCATCTTTGATATCGGTGGCGGCATCCCTGATGGGCGCAATTTCAAGGCCGTGCAAACCGGCGGGCCTTCGGGGGGATGCATCCCGGCGGAATTCCTGGATATGCCGGTTGATTACGAGTCGCTTAAGAAGCTCGGCTCCATCATGGGCTCGGGCGGCATGATTGTCATGGACGATACCTCCTGCATGGTGGACGTCGCCAAGTACTTTATGGAGTTTTGCATGTCGGAATCGTGCGGCAAGTGCGTTCCCTGCCGTGCGGGAACCTACCAGATGCACGAACTCCTGAGCCGGATCACGGAGGGGAATGCCACCGCGCAGCACGTGACAGTGCTCGAGGAATTGTGCGACTTGGTGGCGAACACCAGCCTTTGCGGCCTGGGGCAGTCTTCCCCCAATCCCGTGCTGAGTACTCTGCGGTATTTCCGCAACGAATATTTGGCTCACGTCGAGGAAGGAAAGTGTCCTTCGGGAGTTTGCCAGATTCATAAGGAGGTGGAGGCTTGAGCCAAGCAGTTCGCGTAATCACTCTTACCATGGATGGGCGCGACATCAGCGCACGGGGTGACCAGACCATCCTCCAGGTGGCGCGGGAGAACAATATGGAGATTCCCACGCTCTGCCACATCACGGGCCTTTCCCGCGTCGGCGCCTGCCGCCTTTGCCTGGTGGAGGTTAAAGGTATCAACAAATTGCTTCCCGCCTGCGTGACACGCGTGGAAGAGGGCATGGAAGTGTCACTGAAAAGTGAGCGGCTCAGCAAGTATCGAAGGCAGATACTGGAATTGCTCTTTTCCGAGCGCAACCATGTTTGCGCGGTTTGCGTCTCCAACGGACATTGCGAATTACAAAACCTCTCGCAAACCCTGGAAATGACCCACGTACACTATGCTTACCGGTATCCGCGCTTGCCGGTGGACGGATCGCACGAGCGGTTTGTGGTGGACCACAATCGCTGCATTCTGTGCACGCGCTGCGTGCGAGTGTGCGACGAAATCGAGGGAGCGCACACGTGGGATGTGCTGGGCCGTGGCGTCGACACTCAGGTGATCACCGACCTTCACCAGCCATGGGGCGATTCGGAAACCTGCACGAGCTGCGGCAAGTGCATCAATGTTTGCCCCACCGGGGCGCTGGTAGAAAAAGGCAAGTCGGTGCAGGAAATGACGAAACAACGCCAATTCCTGCCCTATCTCACGTTAATGCGGGAGAGACGCTGGTGAGTAAAGTACGAGTTGCAACTACGTGGTTGGATGGCTGCTCCGGCTGCCACATGTCGATTCTGGATATGGACGAGCGCCTTCTGGAACTGGCAGGAAAAATCGACGTCGTTTTCGGGCCTTATGTGGATCATAAGGAATTCCCTGAAAACGTGGATGTGACGTTGGTGGAAGGCGCCGTGAGTAGCGAGGAAGATCTGGAAAAGCTCCTGAAGATCCGCGCCCGATCTCGCCTTCTAGTCTCGCTGGGCGACTGTGCGGTGACCGCCAATATCCCGTCCATGCGGAATCCCTTTAAGGTTCAAGACGTGCTGGACCGGGCGTATGTGGAGAATGTCACGCTCAACACGGGAGCGCCACGGGAGGGAGTCCCCACCCTGCTTCCGAAGGCTCGGCCGATTCACGAATTCGTCAGTGTCGATGTCTACGTACCGGGCTGCCCTCCGTCCGCCGACACCATCTTCCTGGTTTTGACGGATCTCCTGGAGGGAAAATGTCCCGAGCTGAGCGCGAAGACGAGGTTTGGAGCATAAAGGCGTCTGGTGTCCGCAGTCCGGAGTCATTTTGAATCTTGAATTTTAAGTAGAGGCCGTACCGAGACGGAGAGGGATGGCAAAGCGAAAAGCGATGAGCAAGCAGACGTTGATTATCAACCCCGTGACTCGCATCGAAGGCCACGGGAAGATTACAATTCATCTCGATGAGCAGGGCAAAGTATCGGACGCGCGTTTTCACGTAACGCAACTTCGCGGCTTTGAAAAACTCTGCGAGGGCCGGCCGTTCTACGAAATGCCCTCGTTGATGGCGCGGACATGCGGCATCTGCCCGGTCAGCCACCTGGTGGCCTCGGCAAAAGCCTGCGATGCGATTTTGGCGACGCGCATTCCCGCGACGGCCGTCAAGCTGCGCACTATCCTGAACCTGGCGCAGATTGTTCAGTCTCACGCGCTCAGTTTCTTCCATCTTTCTTCCCCCGATCTCTTGTTGGGAATGGATTCCGACCCGGCTCGGCGGAATATTTTTGGGTTGGCGGAAGCTCATCCCCAGATGGCGCGCGATGGCGTGCGCCTTCGCCAAATTGGGCAGCAAATCATCGAGAAAATGGCAGGAAAGCGCATTCACCCCGCCTGGGTAGTGGCCGGCGGCGTCAATAACCCTCTGCCGGTGGCGGTGCGCGACGAGATTCTGGCTGTGCTGCCGGAAGCCATGCAACTCGCGCAAAAGACCCTCGACTGGTTCAAGAAGATTCTGGATCAGTTCCGCGAAGAAATCCGGACGTTCGCAAATTTCCCGACCTATTTTCTGGGACTCGTGAGTCCCACCGGGGAGCTCGAACATTATAACGGATTCTTCCGCGTGGTGGATTCGCGCGGCAACATCGTGGCCGATAAGCTGGACGTCCTCAACTACGCGGATTACATCGGCGAAGCCTGCGAACCCGACAGCTACCTCAAGTCCCCCTACTACAAGCCCCGCGGTTATCCCGAAGGCATTTACCGCGTAGGGCCACTTGCCCGCCTGAACATTGCCGACCGTTGCGGAACCCCGCGCGCCGACCAGGAGTGGGCGGAGTTTCGCGAGCTTGACCGCGGCGCGGTGCTCAGTTCCTTCTATTACCACTACGCACGGCTCATCGAAATCATCTATGGCATCGAGCGTATGGAACAACTGCTCCAGGCGCCGGATATCCTTTCCAAGCATGTCCGGGCCTTTGCCGGGGTTAATAATCCGGAGGGCATCGGCGTCACCGAGGCCCCACGCGGCACCCTGATCCACCACTACAAGGTGGATGAAAACGGCCTGATGATCTGGGCCAATCTCATCATCGCCACCGGGCACAACAATCTCGCTATCAATCGTGGTGTTCTGCAAGTGGCGAAGCATTTTGTGAATGGCGAGAAGCTCTCGGAAGGCATGCTGAACCGCGTGGAAGCCGTGGTGCGGGCATTTGACCCTTGCCTGAGTTGCTCCACCCATGCCCTTGGGCACATGGCCTTGCAGGTCCAATTGGTAGCGCCGGATGGCGCAGTACTGGATGAGATTCGAAGGGGAGCCGCGGATTAACACAGATGAACACGGATCAGCAAAGTAATTGTAGCGCGGACCTGCTTTATAGGTCCGCGGCTTTTCAGTGCACGCGGGTGACGAGCCGCGGACCTACAAATCAGGTCCGCGCTACGCATTCCAATCCGTGAGTGTCCCTGAACTGGTAGGCCGGTTGCAAACAAGAGTGTAGAGCCCTTGAGTAGTGGTGCAGTTGTTGTAGGTGTGATTAGAACCGCTTAAGGAGTAGGCCCATGATCACGCTGACCTCAGTTCCGCTGGTGGAATCCGACCAGGAATTCCTCGACAAGACTATAGCTGGACAGAACGGGCGCCCCGGTGCCTTGCTGGGCATCCTGGAAAAAGCGCAGGAACGCGAACCGCGCAAATTTCTTTCGCGCGAGACGCTTGAGTACATCGCCGCCAAGACTGACACGCCTTTGGCGCGAGTCTACAGCGTCGTCACGTTCTACGCCCTTTTCAATCTCGAACCCCAGGGAAAAAATACCATCTGCATCTGCCGTGGAACAGCTTGCCACACTCGCGGCTCGCGCGATTTGCTTGAGAGCTTGATGTTCAAGCTGGGGTTTCACGATCCGGAAGATGAGTCGGCGGACAAGATCGCGCTCAATACCAGCGATGGTAAGTACACGCTTCGCACCGTGGCGTGCTTTGGCCAATGCGCTCTCGCTCCGGTGGTGGAAGTGAATCACGAAGTTTACGGCCACATGAACGAGCAGACACTGCAACGCGAGATGGAACACTTGGAAAGGGAGACGGCAAAGAAATGACGCGCATCCGGGATTTGAGCACGTTCAGCACCGTTCGTGGGGCGGGGATGGCCAAGCTTCTGCCTTTCCGTCCTCGCATTGCCGTAGGGATGGGAACCTGCGGCGCCGGCAATGGCTCGGAAGGCGTTTTTCACGCCTTTGCCGATGCTATCGACAAGCGTGGCCTGGACATTCATCTGGCCCGCGTTGGTTGCTTTGGTTTCTGTGCGCAGGAGCCGTTGGTGAATGTTTGGGTTCCCGGCCGGCCCCTGGTGATTCTCCACCGCGTGCAGAGCCAGCACATCGACGAAGTTCTTGACGACGTCATGATGGGGAATATCCCCACCAGCTTGGCCCTCTGCAAGATTGAGGATTGGGACCATATCACGGCGCAAGTCAAGTACGGGAGCGGCTACGCCAACATTCCTTTCTGGCGTGACGTCCCCTTCTTCAAGGGCCAGAAAAAGATCGTGCTGCGCAATTGCGGGCTCATTAATCCCGACGATGTGGAAGAGTATATTGCGGTGGGCGGTTATCAGTCGCTTTACAACGTCCTGATCGATAACCGGCCGGATGTGGTGATCGAGCAGATCAAAGCCGCAAAACTGCGCGGGCGCGGCGGCGCGGGGTTTTCCACCGGCCAGAAATGGGATTTTCTGCGCAAGGCCGTGGCGGCGAAGAAGTTCATCATTTGCAACGCCGATGAAGGCGACCCCGGCGCTTACATGAACCGGAACGAAATTGAGAGTGACCCGCATTCCCTGCTCGAGGGAATGCTGATCGCCGGATTTCTGACCGGCGCCACGATGGGAATCATTTACGTGCGCGCGGAGTATCCCCTGGCCGTGCATCGCCTCGAACGCGCCATCGAACAGGCGAAGGAATACGGATTGCTTGGCGAGGATATCCTCGGCCGCGGCTTTAACTTCAACATTGAACTCGTGGAAGGCGCTGGCGCCTTTGTCTGCGGCGAAGAGACGGCCCTGATCAGTTCACTCGAAGGCCATGCCGGGCGTCCACGGCCCCGGCCGCCTTTCCCCGCGCAGAAAGGCTTGTGGGGATTTCCCACCAACATCAATAACGTCGAGACCTGGTACAACGTGGCGCCTATTATTGCCAAAGGTCCGGCATGGTTCACGGAAACCGGCAGCGCCAAGAGTCCCGGCACTAAGGTTTTTTCTCTGGTTGGCAAGGTCAAGAACACCGGTCTGGTGGAAATGCCCCTGGGGACGCCGCTCAAGACCTTTGTCTATGACGTAGGCGAGGGCGCGTCCAGCGGGCACGCCATCAAGGCAGTGCAAACCGGCGGGCCTTCCGGCGGATGCATTCCCCAGGAGATGTTTGACACGCCGGTGGATTACGAAACGCTGGGGAAACTCGGCTCCATCATGGGCTCGGGCGGCATGGTGGTGATGGACGAAGACAATTGCATGGTTGACGTCGCCCGCTACTTTATCGAGTTCACCCATTCCGAGTCTTGCGGCAAGTGCGTTCCGTGCCGTGTGGGGTTGGATAAGGGCCTCCGTATTCTGAACCAGTTCACCCAGGGGAAGGGAACGGAAGAGGATTTGAACACCCTGGACGAGCTGGGGCGCATGATTCGCGATACCTCCCTGTGCGGGTTGGGGCAGACAGCCCCCAATCCGGTACTCACCACGATGCGGCATTTCCGGCATGAGTTTGAGGATCACCTCCGTGCCCACCGGTGCCGCGCCGGCGTATGCCAGAACCTGGCGATTTCGCCTTGCGAGAATAGTTGCCCCTTGCACATGAACATTCCGCGTTTCCTCGAGCTCTACAAGGAAGGGCGGTTGGACGAAGCCTTTGAATCCGTTATTCTCGATAACCCGCTGCCGGCGTCTACGGGCCGCGTTTGCCAGCACCCTTGCGATAACCGCTGCCGCCGCCACACCGTGGACGAAGCGGTGAACATGCGTGAAGTGCATCGGCTGATCGCGGACACCATTCTCCTC
>JBKQVI010000088.1:0-12241 GCA_052139985.1 Terriglobia bacterium | reverse complement strand
AGGAAAGGCCGCGGACCTACAAAACAGGTCCGCGCTACACGTGCCAGGCCCATCGCAAGGCTGTACTTTCCAACCGTCCGCGGAGTATCCTCGTCCGTCAGGGTTGCCTCGGCTATCTCGTTCGAGCCCGACCGATGATGACGCGCGGCGATCAGATCCTGGAGGTAACGCAAAGGTGAAGGCTCGATCCCTTGCCCTCGCGACCGCATGGCTGTGCGCGGCGCTGCAACTCTTCGGGCAAGCCAATGCTCCAACCGCAGGAACCTCTCGAGTGACTCCCTCTGATCCACTCCTGGTCCAGGCCCGGTCGTTCGTGCGCGAAGGGAAGCTGGATGAGGCGCTTCCCTTCATTCACCGGTTTCTTGAGCGACGGCCCGACTCTCCGGACGGGCACGCCGTGCTCGGGTTCATTCTCTTTAAGCAATCGAAACCCGCCGACGCGTTGCGCGAGTACGGGCAAGCCGCGAAGTATCGTCCGCTCTCGGCTTTTGAATCGAAGATCATGGGCTTGAGCGAGGCGATGCTCAACGACTATGCGAGCGCCGACGCGTGGCTCGCGCGGTCATTCAAGCTGAATCCCCGAGACCTCGAGGCCTGCAATGATCTCGGACAGATAAAGTTCCTGCACGAGAAATTCAGCGAGGCCGTGGAGGTTTTTCACGAGTGTCTGAAACTGGACGCAAAGAATGTGTTTGCGGAGAATGGCATGGGCGGCGCCTACGAGCGCATGAACCGTCTGGACGAGGCGGCGGCAGCCTATCGGAACGTCATTCAGTGGCAGTCGGCGAAAAAGACTCAGGACCCGACACACTATTGGAGTCTCGGCCGCGTCCTCCAGAAGCAGAATAAACCCGAGGAGGCATTGACGTACCTTACCCGCGCGGTCGAACTGGATCCGGACCAGGCCGAGGCGCTGGCGCGGCGCTACCTGGAGATAAGCGGAAATGCGGGGGATGGCCATGCGCTGCTGGGTTTCATTCACTTCACTCAACAGCGATGGACGGAATCCAAAGCGGAGTTTGTCGAAGCCGCCAAGTACCGCGACCTCACCGCTTCCGAGCTCAAGATGTTGGGGCTCGATTGCGCCGAGCTGCATCTTGCCAGCGACGCCGATAGATGGCTCACTCGCTCCCTGGAATTGAACGCTCACGATGCAAAGGGCTGGGAGGCGCTGGGGCAGGTCAAGTCCGACGAGCAACACTTCGAAGAGTCCATCGCAACGTATCAGCGTTCTCTTACGCTCGCCCCGCGGGTCGTTACCGCCGAAGTCGGCATCGGGCTGTCCTCGGAGCTGCTGAGCCGACTGGAGGAAGCCAAGACGGCGTACAAAACGGCGATCGGCTGGGAAGCGCCGAAGCCGAACGATCCCACGCCGTTCCTGGGTCTCGGACGCGTGCTGCTGAAACAGAACCAGCCGGCGGAGGCTTTGCCCTATCTCCGGCAGGCGGTCGAGTTGGGTCCCGAGGCGGCCGAGGCGCATGAAGAGCTGGGGAAAGCTTACTCTTCCCTGAATCAGCTCGCCGCCGCTCAGCAGGAGATCGAGAAAGCGGTCGAGCTTGCTCCTAAGGTGGCGCGTTTGCACTTTATGCTGGGACAGTTGTATCGCAAGGCTGGGCAAATGGAGAAGGCCAAAACGGAACTTGATTCGTACGCGGGCCTGGTGGGCACGAATTCGACTCCCTCTGTGGACCCGAGGTGATATGAGCTTCCGGCAGGCCGCGACCGCGGCTGTCCTCCTGGTTCTTTGTCTCTGGCTTCTGGCTGCACGGGCGAAGCCCGGCACGTCAGCGCAGCCGGGTATCGTGCCGGGCAACTTTGTGGACGTCGCTGCCACGAGCGGCGTGCAATTCCATCACTACGCCTCCCAAACGGCGAAAAAATACATGCTGGAAATCATGGGCTCGGGTGTCGCCCTGTTCGACTACGACAATGACGGCCGGCTCGACATTTTCCTGGTAAACGGAGCGCCCATCAACGATCCAACTCCGCTGGGCACGATCCCGCGCAAGACCGACCCCAAGTACTGGAACTGTCTCTACCACCAGAAACCCGACGGTACGTTCGAAGACGTGACCGAGAGAGCTGGCGTGCAGGGGTTGGGCTATGGATACGGCGTCGCGGTCGGTGATTATGACAACGACGGTTACGAAGACCTGTTTGTCACCGAATACGGAGGCAACCGGCTGTACCACAACAACGGCAACGGAACATTCACCGATGTCACGGAAAAAGCTGGTGTGGGCGGCAGCGGGTGGTCCACCAGCGCGGCTTGGGTCGATCTCGATAACGACGGCCTCCTCGACCTGGTGGTCCTTCGGTATGTGCAGTGGGATTTCGAAGACCGGGTGTGCATGGTGAACGGCACGATCCGGACTTACTGCCGGCCGGACACTTTCCAGCCCGTCGCACCCCTGGTGTACCACAACAACGGTGACGGAACTTTCACCGAAGTGTCGCGCCAGATCGGACTTTCCAAGTTGGGCAAGGGTTTGGGAATTGCGATCGCTGATTACGACCGCGACGGGCACACCGACATCTATGTCGCCAATGACTCGATGCCGGGGTACTTGTACCACAACAAGGGCAACGGCACTTTCGAAGAGGCAGCCCTATTGGCGGGAGTCGGCGTGACGGATAGCGGGCGCACCTATGCCGGCATGGGCGTTGACTTTGCCGACTACAACAACGACGGACTCCCGGACCTAGCAGTGGCCGACCTG
Organism: Terriglobia bacterium; assembly: GCA_052139985.1. Classification (GTDB taxonomy): domain Bacteria; phylum Acidobacteriota; class Terriglobia; order UBA7540; family UBA7540; genus Bog-366. The sequence continues at coordinate 9,521 of JBKQVI010000088.1, read as the reverse complement.
GCGCTTGAAACGTATGCCCTTTACGAGAATGTGGGCAAGGGGTTTTTTCAGTACGCTACGGACTCAAGCGGACTCGGAAACATCACGATGCAGCATTCGGGCATGGGCCTGCACTTCATCGATTACGACAACGACGGCTGGAAAGACTTGCTCGTTTCGCAAGGGCACGTGATGGACACGGTGGACCAAGTGAACCCCAATCTTCATTATCGCGAGCCGATGCTTCTTGCCCGGAGCGCCGGCAAAGGTTTCGAGGATGTCTCGGCGGCATCCGGGGAAGTCTTCCACCAGGCGTGGGCCGGGCGAGGGCTGGCGGTGGGTGACATCAATAACGACGGCCGTGTGGATGCCGTGGTATCGACCAGCGAAGGTCCGGCTCACGTGCTGCTCAACCAGACAGCCACGCCGAACCATTGGCTGACTTTGAAGCTGACGGGGCACAAGAGCAACCGCGACGCCATCGGTGCGGAAGTCAAAGTGGTCACTTCTCGAGGCGCGCAGTATGCGACGGTGTCAACCGCCGGTAGTTATCTTTCCTCCAGCGACAAGCGGGTGCACTTCGGTCTGGGACCGGAGACAACCGTACAGAAGGTGGAGATACGTTGGCCAAGCGGGATTCTTCAGACCCTCTCCGGAGTCAAGGCGGACCAGATCCTGGCGGTGGATGAGCCGCGGTGACGATTGGCACGTTCGGTGCAAAGCAGAGTAGCGCGGACGGCGCACACCGCCTGTGCCATCGCCATCCTGGCCATAACATTACACGAGCGAGATGGCCGTAGCACTTCTCGCACCATCTTACTTGTGTGCAGGAGCGGGAATCTGCACGATGACACGGCAGGGCGCGTGGTGGCCCACGTAGCGAACGATTCCTCCCAGCAACGTCTCGCTGAGAGTGTGGGGATGGGGTTTGTGGTGGCCCATCACCAACAGGTCCATGGCCTGTTCCTTGGCCACGCCCACAATGGCCTCGCCCACTTCGCGGGCACGGAGGAGCTCAGTGGAAAGAGGTTGGGAAAACGTCGCGGCCACCCGTTGGGCCTGGGCGAGCACTTCCTTGCCCGCATGGTCGATGGTTTCATCCAGCGCCTCAAGGGGAGTGAGGAGAGGCACTACAACCACATGCAGAGCCGCGAGATCAGCATCCATGCCTTGGGATAACTGGCACGCTAAGGTCACTATGCTCTCAACCGAATCCGCATCACGTACTGCCACCATCACCTTGGGTTTACCCATAGTACCCTCCGCTTTGGAAGTGGGCCGAAGGATATTCCGTCACCGGGCAATTTGCAAGGGCGGAGTCAAGCGGCAATTGCGATACCTCAGCCGAAAAGTCTGCATCAGATTACAGAGAGGCTTTGCGGGAAAGACGGAAGGGACAAATGCCTACGCGCGATTCGTTATGGTGTCATGACGGCATTTCGAAGTATAATGTCTTATTGGCGCGCATGACGTCCGCGCATACTAGTAAATGTAATTAATGCTCCATCATCGGCCACGCCTAAAGAGTGTCGGCTTGGTCCTGCCGCTTATCTTCAGCATTCCGTTCGCGGTTCAAGGGGCTGCTCCTGACACCCAAACGCTTCGCGGAGAGGTTGTAGACCAGAAGAGTGTGCCCATTGCCGGCGCGGTCTGCACCTTGTGGGGAAGGACTCTGCCTGAGCAGGGACGTCCGGTAACTACTGGCGACAGAGGGGTTTTCGAGTTTACCGGGCTGTTTCCGGGAACGTACCGGCTGACCTGTGCCGCTGTGGGTCACGAACCGAACGTCAAGGACAATATCGATATTACCCAAGGCGAGGCGCCACCTGCTCTGCAAATGGAGCTTCCCGAAGAGGTGGTCGTCCGCCAGAAAGTCGAAGTCACGGGAGAGGCTCCCAAGGCCACGGCGGAGGAAGCGTCTCAGCCCGCGACACTCAGCGAACAACAACTCCGTTCGTTGCCGCTCGTTGAGCAAAAGTTCAAAGCTGCATTGCCGCTCATTCCCGGTGTGGTTCGCACCCCCGACGGCCGGATCGCCGTCAAGGGCGCCATTGAGAACCAGGGAACATTGTTGGTGGATTCCGCCGAAACGGTTGATCCTGTCACCGGCAGCTTCTCGATTGACGTTCCGCTTGACGCGGTTGAGTCGGTCGACGTATTCAAGAGCGCTTACCAGGTCGAGTACGGGCGCTTTTCCGGCGGGCTTACCACTCTCCAAACCAAAGCCCCTTCAAGCCGATGGGACTATGAGTTGAATGATTTTGTCCCTTCGCCGCGTTTCCGTTCCGGACACATGGTGGGAATTGAAAGTGACACCCCTCGTTTTTACCTTTCGGGGCCCTTGATGGCCGACAAGTTTACCTTTTCCGAGGCGTTCACCTACGACTTCTCCGACCAGCCCGTCCGGGGCTTGGCATGGCCGCACAACGAAACCCACAAGCAGGGATGGACTTCCTTCACGGATTTCTATTACACGATTTCGGCCCAGCATTTGACCAGCGTCGATGTCAAATTCTTTCCCGTTCGGCGGCAATATGACAATATCGATTCCCTCATTCCCCAGACGGCTTCCGCGGATTACGGCCAGAGTGGTTATTCGATCGGCTGGCACGATCACTATCTGTTCAAGGGTGGCGGGATATTAACCACCCTGGCGCAGTTTACAGACTTTGACAGCTATTCGCACGGCCAAGGGCCGCAGGATTTGCTGATAACGCCCACCGGTTGGCAGGGCAACTTCTTTAACGCCTGGTCACGCAGTAGCGCGCAGCAGGAAGTGCAGGAAGGCTACCTTTTCCCACGCAAACACTGGCATGGCCGCCACGATTACAAGGTGGGAGGCGACCTCGTGCACCGCGCGTATCAGGGGACCAGCGTTTACCACCCCGTACAACTCCTGCGCGCCGACAACTCCCTGGCAGGCGAAATTGATTTCGGCCCTGTCGGCCACCTCACCACCGCCGACACGGAACTCGGCACCTACGCCGGCGACCACTGGACCTTTAACGACTACATTGCCATTGATTACGGACTGCGGTTTTCCGGCCAGACACTGGGCGCACCTGCAGCCCTTTCGCCGCGTGGCGGCGTCGTGTTCTCACCGGACAAGAAGGGCAGAACAGTGTTCCGAGGCGGCGCTGGCGTGTTCTACGACCGCTTGCCACTTCTGGCGGGAGATTTCACCCAAAATGCCTCCCGCATCGTTACTCTCTTCGACACCAATAGCGTGGCGCTGGGTCCGCCCACCGTCTATCTCCCTTATTATGAGGAATTCAAGGAAAATGGCCGTGAGATTGTTCCCACTGGAGCGCGGCTGGGAAGCACACCCTACAACTTCACCTGGAATGCGGAGATCGATCAGGAGATAAGTCCTCGCATCATCGCCCGCGCAAGCTACTTGGCCAGCAAGACCTATAATGAATTCACCGTCAACCCGGAAGTCACTGCCCCTTCCAGTGGCTTGCTGCTGCTTTCAAACATGGGCGAGTCACGCTACCACGAGTTTGAGGCCACGCTGAGGGTGCGGCCTTCCGACAAAGTGGATATCAACATTTCCTACGTGAACAGCATGGCGCGCGGCGATTTAAACACGATGGCCTCCACCTACGTTCCCTACGAGCGGCCGGTTATCGAAACAAATCTCTTCGGAACACTCCCAACCAACGTTCCGGAACGCGTGGTGACGTGGGGGCGCTTCAAGCTTCCACGAAAATTCGCGGTCGGCCCGGTGCTCGATTGGCATTCCGGTTTCCCTTTTTCCATCTACGACGATCTGCAGAATTATGTGGGTCCCCCGAACAGCCGCCGCCTGCCTGCCTTTCTCTCGCTCGATTTGCAGGTTTCCAAGGATTTCCGAGTTTTTTTTGTCCCCTGGGTGCGTAAACATACCCTGCGAGGCACGGTTCGCGTCTTCAACCTCACCAACCACGGCAATTACCGCGACGTGTATAACACCGTAACCTCGCCCTACTTCGGCCACTACGCGGGCCTCGAGCATAGCTTCTTCGATCTCTCACTGGACGTTCTGTATTGAGGGGCGTTGCTCGAAAATGCCGATGGGCTGGACCGCGCGAGAAAATCGCGAACGGACGACTACCTTCCGAAGTATGCGCGGATCAGATAGGAAATTCCCATCAGTAAGAGGAGGATGTTTGCCGTCAGAATAAGATGCTGCTTGAACTTCTTGTGCAGGCCGGCGCCCCATGCCATGAGACCCGTGGAAAACACCGCCGCGCCATAATACCCCACCAAGCTTCCAACGAAGAAAGGCACCACGTGGGCATAGCCGCGCACTCGACCTTCCGCCAGGATGGGACCGGCGATGGTGACCCAATAGATCCAGGTGCCCGGTGCGGACACCTCCGCCAACGTGGCAACGGTAACACCCGTGAAGGTATACACCGCAGAAGTCGCCATTTCTTCCTGCGTTTTACGGCGCAGTTCCCAGAGGGCGTAACTGGCAAACCCTATTACGATTGAGCCCCCAACGTAGGCAACATAGTGGACAATGCCAAAGGGGATGAAACGGAAGAAGAACAAAGTGACGAAAAGAAAGGCGCCGTCAACCACCAAGGGCGGCCCCATCAGCACAAAGATGGCGCGCCCCCAACGCCCCAAGGCAACCTGCGTCAGCGCAATCATGTGCAGCGGGTTGGGAAACATCCCCCCCACTATGCCCATGCCAGCGCCAAGAATAAGTAGGTCCATAAAAGCAATCGGCGATGTTAAGCGCTGGGGCAAAAAATGTAAAGCGTCGATGGGTACGCAAAAAAAAGACTCTGGACTAACCTCCGTTCCTGTCATAAATTTACAAGGGTAGTCTTTCCGGAAAGGGCGCTGGTTGTCCTAAGAATGGGTATCAAAACCAATAGCAAAGGAGCCACAATTAATGAATATCCTCATCGTGGGTGGGGACGGTTATCTCGGTTGGCCGCAGTCAATGTACCTCGCAAAGCAAGGGCATCGAGTTGGTATTGTTGACAATCTTGCGCGGCGCGCCTGGGACCGCGATGGTGGAACGGATAGCTTGACGCCGATCCACACCTTGCCCGAGCGGGTCGAACGGTGGAAGGAACGAACCGGCCGCCCGATTGAGATCTACATTGGGGACATTCGTAATTTCGATTTTCTCGCTGAAGTCATTCCCCAGTTTTCACCCGACGCCATTGTGCATTTTGGCGAACAGCGCAGCGCCCCGTATTCCATGATCGACCGCGAACACGCTGTTTTTACCCAAACCAACAACGTCATCGGTACCCTGAACCTTCTTTTTGCCATGCAGGAGTTCTGCCCCAAGGCACACCTCGTGAAACTCGGCACCATGGGGGAATACGGAACTCCCAACATCGACATTGAGGAGGGCTTCATCGAGATAACCCACAATGGCCGGACAGATACCCTTCCCTACCCAAAGCAGCCAGGTTCCTTCTATCACCTGTCGAAGGCTCACGATTCCCACAACATCATGTTCGCCTGTAAAATCTGGGGACTCACCTCGACGGACCTCAACCAGGGTGTCGTGTACGGAGTGAAAACGGACGAGACAATCCTCGATGACGGCTTGGCCACGCGCTTTGACTACGACGGTGTTTGGGGCACGGTCCTGAACCGCTATTGCGTGGAGGCAGCGATTGGCAAGCCGCTCACGGTCTATGGCCAAGGTGGGCAAACGCGCGGCTTCCTGGATATTCGCGACACGCTGCGGTGTATCGAGCTCGCCATCCTGAAACCGCCGCGGCCGGGTGAGTATCGGGTCTTTAATCAGTTCACCGAGCAGTTCAGCGTGCTTGAGCTTGCCGAGCTTGTGCAACGGATTGGCGCTCGCAAGGGGCTTGACGTCGCCATCGACTACCTTCCGGACCCGCGCGTCGAGGCAGAGGTCCACTACTACAATGCCAAGCATACCAAGCTGCTTGATTTGGGCTTGGTTCCCCATAATCTCTCCGATGTTCTGCTCGATTCCATCATGGACGTTGTCATTCGATATCGGGACAGGGTGAGGACGGAAACATTGCTGCCAAAGGTCAACTGGAGGAGCACGCACAATCCTTCCACGTATCAGAACGGTGTGCCACCGGCGAAGGAATCAGCACAAGCAGAAATGCAACCCGTCAAAGAAGCGCGAAAGCTGGCGTGACCATTGTGGATAAAGCACCACTGCCCACCATTACCCAAGAGTGGGCTTCGTGAACCCACCCTTATGAATGCTGAAAATGTCCGAGATGGGCGCTTTTCACTTGGCATTCATAAAGGGCCAAAATGTCTGAATCCACCGATGGTCCGCACCTTCGGTTCCTCATTCATGCCCTGCAGCACGGTTCGGCACTCGTGCAGTGGCAGCCGTAAGCGAATCGAATACGGCGCCGGCCCGGCGCTCGATTTTCGATTCCGTCAGGACGCGCGACTTTGTTCCCCAGAATCCTGATCCTCTTCGTGGCGCAAGGTGCGGCCCATCAACGCGCCGCCAAGGCTTTGGGAAAGGCTATTCTGGAGCTTAGCCCTGACGCGCAGGTCGAGGTCATCGACATCCTCCAGCACTGCACCGCGTGGTTTCGAGCCTACTACAATTCCTATCTGATCATTCTGAAGCTTTGGCCTGGACTCTGGCGGCGGATTGAAAGCGTCCAGCATCAGTCGAAGGCCACAACTCCGGGATGGATCTATCAGCACGGCGCGCGGCCTCTTTTCCGCTACGTGCGTGACTTCGCGCCGGACCTCGTAATCGCGACGGAAGTCGGCACCTGCGAGCTTGCCGCCCTCTGCAAGCGCCAGTCAAAGACCGCCTTCCTGCTGGCCGGGGTGGAGTTGATGGATTTCAACCGCGCCTGGATACAGCCGGAAGTCAACCTCTGGCTGACCACCCACGTCGATCTCGCCGCCGAACTGGTGGCCGCGGGCGCGCCCTCCTCCCAAGTGGTGACGACGGGGCAGCCCATCGATCCGTTGTTCGCTTCCCTGCCGGACCGCCAGACCGCTCGGGAGGCGCTGGACCTGGAGCCGAACGCCGTCCAGCTTTTGATTCTGTTGGGCGGAACAGGTCTAGGCGACCCGAACCGGATCCTGCCGGAGGTCTTGAAGATTCAGCACGAGATCGGGGTGGTCATCATCACCGGCCGTAACCAACGTCTCGAGGCCGACCTGCGAAACAGATTTGGCGGCTTTTCTCACGTCCGTGTACTGGGCTGGGTCGATAACATCCAAGACTGGATGGTAGCCTCCGACCTGATGGTCAGCAAGCCCGGCGGCGGCACGCTGACGGAAGGATTCGCCTGCGGCCTGCCCATGCTGGCGTTCGACCCGCTGCCTGGAAATGAGGAGCGCACCTGCCAGTGGATCGAGAAATGGGGCGCGGGAATCTGGATCAGGGAACCCAAGGATCTTGCGCCCACCGTCGATTCGTTGCTTGCCGATCGCACCAAACTGAACGCGCTTCGCGACAAGGCGCGCGCGATGGCACGCCCGCACTCCGCGAGGGATGGCGCGCTGGCGGTTTTGGACCTGCTTGCTCAGAGAAGCGCAATACAAGATAAGGAGGGGAATTAATTCGAATTCCTCACCCCAGGTTCAGAAGGGCGGGGCCTCGCAGGCTACGGACGAACACCACCACCCTAACGTACGGCGCGCCTTCCCGTAGACTGCGTAGTGACGGCCTCAGCGCGATAGGCCGAGCGGGGTCCTGATGTCGCCGCTGCGCGGCTCACGCGGAATCGTGGGCTGCGTGGTCTCACGGCTGGCTCGCCGTGGGCTACATGACGGCACTGCTGTCCAAATTACCGAACCGAATTCGATTGGACCCGGCTCCGCCGCCTGCCCCGTGAAAAGTCTCCGACTTTTCGGACCCATGACTTGAGCTTTTCTTTTTGCACCGATGGAAGGCTAAGCTTTCCGTCGGCGCAAGACTGGAGTTTCTACATTTCCGGTGGCCCAAACCACCCCCCCTTGGCAAGACACCCCCGGCCTAGAGACCTCCGCTATTCGGGCTCCCTCACACCACACAGTTGATATCTCAGCTAATGGCCCCGGCCCGAAACCATTCGGTGGCAAGGGCGTTTAACGGCCAGGTGAAGAGGAGCGCAGGTCCAGACATCCCGGAACCCCGTTTCGAGGGAGTTTGGTGTCCTTTCGGTAAGAGTGCGGGACTTGAGCTGGCGGAAGTTGCACGTCTGTCCATTGCCCCACCGGGCGAAAACGCTACCGAGAACGGTCTAGCAGGATGCTGAAAAATGGGCCTCAAAAATAGAACTCGGCGGAGTCCAGGGTTTTCAAGATGCTCAAGGAGGGGTCGGAGGCCCTTCCTGGGGGGCTCTTCATGGCCCCCGAGAGCGCTAGGTTCGCGCTCTGAAGACACCTCTCCCTCATCCTTCCACCTCCCGCAACAGATTGCGCAGGCGGACCAGATTGTAGGCCGCCAGCGCCCAGGTGAACATCCAACCCACTCGTGCCTTCCCCCGGAATCGTGTCTTGCGCATGCCGCCCACGGTTTTCAACCAGCCGAAGATTTCTTCCACCCGCTTGCGGGTCCGCTGGCTGAGGGCATAGCCGGGGTGCCGCGTGGTACGTCCATCAATGGCACTGCCTCCGCGCCGACCCGTGTTCTGCGCCACGTGCGGGGTGACGCCGGCATCGCGCAGCTGGGCGACACAGCCTTGGGGGTCATAGTTTTTGTCCGCCCCCAGAGTCACCCCGCCCGCCGGGGCTTGGGCGGTAATCATCGTTACCGCCGCCTCGCGCTCGGCGGTCCCCGTGGCTTGGGTCAACTCGGTCTGCACCGCCAACCCGTGGCGATTCTCCATCACCACGTGTCCCAGGTAGTTCAGCTTGGCCTCTTTTCCCGGACCCTTGCGGGAGAGCAGGGCCTCCGGGTCGGTGGTCGACTGATGCGTTGCATTCGAGCGTTCCTCCCCGTGGAAATTCACCGTGGGATTGCCGGGATCTTCCGGCGCAGGGGTAGGCGCCGCATCCTTCTTCTTGAAACTCTTCAGACTCGCCCAGGCCTCGATCAGCGTCCCATCCACGGTGAAATGCTCGTCACTGAGCAACGGCTGCTCGCCGGCCAATTTCAGGACCTCCTCGAAGAAAGCCTGCGCCACCTCTCCTTTCAGCAAGCGTTCGCGATTCTTGCAGTACACGGTGGCATTCCAGACCGGATCGTCCAGGTTCAAGCCCACAAACCAGCGGAACAAGAGGTTATAGTCCAACTCTTCCATCAGCAGGCGCTCGCTGCGGAGGGTGTAGAGAACCTGCAGCAGCAAAGCGCGCAGCAGCTTCTCGGGCGGGATCGAGGGGCGACCCAGCGCCGAGTACAGGGCGTCCAGTTTCGGGGAAAGGCGTTCCAGGACGGTATTGGCCATTTGGCGGATGGCCCGCAAAGGGTGATCGGCCGGAACTCGCTGCTCCGGCGACACATAGCTGTAAAGGTGGTCCTGATGAAGGTCTTCTCCGCGCATCTAATATCCCCCTTAGGATTATTCCTAAGGAGGATGTAACATATTTACGCATGACTTATCAAGTCAAAACTGGAGTTTTTCTGCATCCTGCTAGAG
>JBKQVI010000087.1:0-9077 GCA_052139985.1 Terriglobia bacterium | reverse complement strand
GCGAGCGCATCATGCTGCCCCGCACCCTTACCGACATCTATGAAAACGTGTGGGAGTTCACCGTGATGGCCGGCGAGGATGGGCAACTGGTGGGCTGCGGCGCGCTGAAACTTTATAACCAGGAAGTGGCGGAAATCCGCTCCCTGTGCGTGGATGAATCGCAGAAGACCAAAGGGATCGGGCGGCAGGTTATGGAAGAACTTCTTAACGAGGCGGAAGGCTTCGGCCTGAAGACCGTTTTCGCGCTCACCATCGCGCCCACATTCTTCGAGAAGCTGGGATTTCACGAAGTCCCCCGCGAGCGGTTTCCCACCAAAGTCTGGCGCGATTGCCTGCGTTGCGAGCGCTACACTTGCTGCAACGAGAAGGCTGTGACCATGGAACTCGCCGACCGGCCCACCAAGTTGGGCGAGTCCGCCGCTGAGGAAGCGGAAGTCTCAAGCTGAACCGCTCCTGCGTTTGATCCCCCGGAAGCGCTGTCGGCGTTGTACGTTTCCGATCGATACATTCCGTCAAAATTAGCGTGTAGCGCGGACCTGCGGTTTAGGTCCGCGCTACGATCCTCCCTCGCCCGCCTTGGGGGAGAGGGGGTTCGAACCGACCTGGAAACAGTGGGTTCGGGCTGTAAAAACAAGGCAAAACGCCAAGCGCAAAAGTGAAGGTGCCTGCGCTCTATATCCCTGTGCTACAACTACAGGCCATGGCGGGATTGTGGTTGAAAATCGAGCGCGGTTTAAGCGTCACGGCTCTGACCCCCTCACCCGGCCCGCCCCCGCTGGTGAAGGCGCGGGTTGCGGTCCACCCTCTCCCCCAAAAGGGGCGAGGGAAGAGGTTGTCGCTGGGCGGTTTCGAAATGTAGAAACTCCAGGGAAAGGCCTAGCCTTCCCGCACAGCAAGCGGCGAAGCCGGAGGTCGATGCTTGATGCGAGCCTCCTGTTTCGGACAGGACCGATAGCGTGTATATACTTAACATGGCAACAACTAGAACAAACATTCATATGTTAATTAATACTCAACAACGAAAAGCAAATAGCGCGGACCCGCACTCCCAGGTCCGCGGCTCTGGGGCAGGACGGTTCGGGCGAACCGCGGACCTAAAAAACAGGTCCGCGCTACTTGCCTATCGACTTCAAGCGATCGGAAGCCCGCGCAGCGGGCGCTGTCATTTAGCCCATGGCGAGCCAGCCGTGGGAAACAGCGGCATGGCCAGAGGTTTTGAGCCCCGGCAGGGGCGATATCCGATTGCCTTTCTGACGTCGGCCACCCCCATTTCGGATGCGAATACCCAGAGGTCGCCCCTGACGGGGCTCACAAAGTTCTGATACGGTCACTTTCCCACGGCTGGCTCGCCGTGGGCTAAGGGACCACGCCGCTGCCGCGGCTTCGAAAAAGGCCGTGGTGCTCAAGTTAGCGCTTATGGGGCAACGCCCTGGGCCCATGACACGACGAAAATCCATCAGGCGAACCGGCGTAATGATCGCACCCGAGAGGGGGCTAGCACGTAGCGCAGACCTGCACTCCCAGGTCCGCGGCTCTGGGGCAGGACGGTTCGGACGAACCGCGGGCCTAACAAACAGGTCCGCGCTACTTGCTATTCCGCACGGAGCGCTTTCATGGGGTCAATGCTGGAGGCTCGGCGCCCGGGAATATATCCCGCAATCAAAGCCACCGCACACAAAAGGACAACCATACCGCCAAACGTCACCGGATCGGCCGGGGTGGTTTCGAAAAGCAGCGATGCGAACAGCCTTGCTGCGGCAAACGCGGCGACCATCCCCAACGCGATGCCCACCAAGGTGAGCCTCATGGTGCGGGCAAGCACGCCGAGCAGGACCTGCCCTTGAGTTGCGCCCAGCGCCATGCGGATGCCGATCTCCTGGGTCTGCCTGGCGACGGAGTAGGAGATAACCCCGTAGATGCCGAGCGAAGCCAGAAGGAGGCCAAACAGCCCAAAACTGGTGACAAGCAGCATAAAGAACCGGCGCGGTGAGACCGCACGATCGACAATCTGCTGGATAGGCTCGAAGGCAGTGGCGGGTTGGGTGGGGTTTAGTTGCCGAAGCGTACCCATCACGCTTGCCGCAATGGCATCCGGCGCCAGCTTCGACCGTACCACCAACTCCGCCCCATCCGGGCCGTTTTGAGTTGCGGGATAATAGGCTTGCCAACCGGGCGCCCCCTCGATGCTGGTCGTGCGAACGTCGGCCACCACTCCGATTACAAGCAGGGGCCGATCGCCACCGCCCATCGCGAGCTGGCCCGCGGCATTTCCGTCAGGCCAGAGAGCGCGTGCCAGCGCCTCGTTGATGACGATAACCCTCTGCCCCTTGGGGCCGTCGTCCCACGAAAAGTCGCGCCCCGCTACCAGACGAATGCCCATCGCCCGGAAAAACCCCGGCGTAACCACATACACAAGTGGACTCGGCGCTTCGCCCTGCCGGTACAGCTTGCCTTTCACTTCCAGGTCACCCCAGTTTCGATTGCGGCCGAGCGGAAGGAAGTCCACCATGCCGGCAGCCTCGACGCCCGGCAGTGCCTTAACGTGGTTCAAGATCTGCTGAAAGACGATGCTCCTCTTCGCCGGGTTGCCCTCATCGTTGTAGTCAACTTTAATCGCTGCGGATTGTGCGGGGTGGAACCCCAGGTTTACGCTCAGCACGCGCAGAAAGCTCCGCAACAACAGGCCCGCGCCCACCACCAACACACAGGCCAGGGCCACTTCGGAAATCACCAGGGCCGCTCGCACGCGCTCGTGCCTTTTGCCTTGCGACATGGCCCTGCCCGCTTCCTTAAGCGACTCGTACAGGTTGCCGCCGGAAACTTTGAGGCCGGGAAGTACGCCGAATAGCACCGCCACCACCACCGTCGTCAGCAGTGTCCACGCGAGCGCCGTGCCGTCCAGCCGCACATCGGCCAGCAGCGGTAACGCAATCGACGCCTGGTGCACCAGAAACGCCGTGATGGCAAAGGCCAAGCCCAAGCCCAGAGCAGCGCCGGCCGCGGAGAGCGCAAGACTCTCTGTAAACAGTTGGCGGACCAGCCTCATTCGTCCCGCCCCCAACGCGCTCCGCACGGCAAACTCCTTGCTTCGCGTGGCCGCGCGGGCCAGAAGCAGGTTGGAGAGATTCACACAGACGATCAGAAGGATCGCCCCCACGGCAAACCACAGCATCACCAGGGGCTCGCGCAAACGGCCGGTTACGTATTCCTTCAACGGGGTCAGAGTAGCCTGGTAACGCCCCTTGGAATCCGGATATTTGACGCTGAAGTAAAGCTCCGGAACGACAAGGTTCACGTCGGCCTGCGCCTGTGAAAGCCCCATGCCGCTCTTGAGCCTGCCAATCATGGCGAGATCGTTTCCATCGTCGCGCCAGTCATCGAGAATATAAGGTGTAAAGAGATCGACCCTTTCTCCCGGGGAGAATACCGCTCCGAAATCAAAACCCGGGGACAAGACGCCGACCACGGTCAGCGGTTGTCCGTTCAGATCAATCGCTTTGCCCACAATTCCCGGATCCGCGGCGAACTGCCTTCTCCAGTAGGCATTGGCCAGCAGAGCCACGGGAGCGCTTCCCTTTCTCCCGTCTTCGACCGTGAACAGGCGCCCGAGTGAAGGTTTCACGCCCAGCACCTGGAAGAAATTCCTGGTCACGAAAATACCCGTGGCGGGCACAGGTTCCCCACGACCGGTTAGTTTATAGTTGTCCTCCGTAGTGAAGGCGAAATACCCAGCGACGTCTTCGAGCGAGTGATTTTGCGCTCGGAACTCTTCGTAAGCGTCGGCGGAGTAGGTTGTGCAGGAGAACCCGCATTTTGCGCCGATCTGAGGAGCAATCCATACCAACTGCCCAGGGTTCGCGAAGGGAAGCGGCCGCAACAGAATCGTGTTCAGCAGGCTGAATACCGCCGTGTTTGCGCCAATCCCCAGGCCGAGAATCAGCACCGCGACCACCACAAAGCCGCGATCCCGCCGCAACGTCCGGAACGTGTAACGCACGTCCTGAAAAAGGACATCGAGGGCCGGCAAGCCGCGCGCTTCACGGTGGCGCTCCTTCGCTTGCTCAACTCCGCCGAAGCTGACCAGCGCCTGGCGCCGCGCTTCTTCGAGCGATATTCCGCGCCGGAGGTTTTCTTCAATCGCCAGCTCGAGATGAGAGGCCATTTCTGCCTCGACCTCCGTATCCAGACGTTCTTTTCGGAAAAAGGCGCGAAGGCGGCTGAATATCTCTCGCATAAAATCAATCATTCTTTCCCCCTTCTGCCTCGAGCGCGAGCACCCGGCCCATGACGGTAGAAAGCCGCTGCCAGTGAGCGGCATCCCTTGCCAGTTGTTTATGGCCGTGTTTCGTAAGGGAATAGAATTTGGCCTTGCGACGATTGTCTGAGGTTCCCCACTCGGCGGAGATCCATCCTCGTTGCTGAAGCCGCACGAGAGAAGCATAAATCGTGCCCTGGTTCAGCAGGACTTCGTTGCCGCTGACCTGCTCGATGCGGCGTGCGATCCCGTAGCCGTGCAGCGGTCCCAGGACATCGAGCGTGCGGAGAACCATAAGGTCCAATGTTCCTTGGAGAAGATCGAGTTTGCCTTCGCCCATCCATCCTCCTGCGCCGGTGCCACAAAACATCTGCTGTGGTACGGCCACATGAGGATTAGACGGTGGGGCAGCGCCGCGGTTAGCACGCCGGCGCAGGCCACGCTATCCACTTTCAGGCAACACGCAGAGGGCGGTTGAGTTATGCTGGTACCTCACCCCACACTGGCAGACAAAAGACATGAGCGGAGGTTCCGATGCGGATTCTGGCAAAGTTCAACCTGATTCTCATCCTGATATTTGCGATCGCCGTAAGCATCACCGGCTACATCGCCCACGGTTTTCTTGAGAGCGACGCTCGACAGCAGGTCATCCAGCAGGCCGAACTGATGGTAGGGGCGGCGGGCGGCATGCGCACCTACACGGCGGAGCAACTCGACCCGCTGCTGGAAGCCAGCGAGCCGCACGCGCACCGATTTATCCCTCAGACCATCCCGTTTTACGGCGCTACGGAAGTTTTCACTTACTTGCGGAAGACGTACCCGGCCTACACCTACAAAGAAGCAGCCCTCAACCCGACGAATCCCCGAGATCGCGCGGCAGACTGGGAGGCGGATATTATCCAGAGCTTCCGAAACCATCCGAGCCAGGCGCAGACCATCGGCGAGCGCGAGACCCCGGAAGGACAATCATTGTTCCTCGCTCATCCGATCAAGGTTGACGCGAGTTGCCTCGAATGCCACGGCGAGCCCGCCGCGGCGCCTCGAGCCTTGCTGGCAGAATATGGGAGGGATAACGGCTTCAACTGGAAAGAAGGGGACGTGGTCGGTGCGCAAATCGTATCCGTGCCGACGGCGCTGCCTGTGGCGGTTGCCGCTCGCGAGTTCAAGGCTTTAATGATATCGCTGGGATCGGTGTTCCTGGCCACGTTGCTGCTTCTTGACCTGGCGCTGGTCGTTGTCGTCATCCGGCCGGTATCGAGGCTCTCGGCCGCGGCCGATGAGATTAGCAAAGGCAATTTGCAGGTGCCCGAGCTTCCCGCCTCCGGTTCCGACGAAATCTCGCAACTCGCCCAGTCCTTCAACCGCATGCACGTGAGCCTCGCGAAGGCTATGAGGATGTTGGAGTCTGAATAGCGGGGCGCTCAAAACACGTGCGCAGCCAGGAACTTCTGGCGATCGGCGGGCGAGGGTATTTCCGCGGCCACGGTTTCGTAAAGCTGGCGCAAGGAGCCGGAGTTTTTCGCGGCGCGCGCCACAATAATCCGGGCCAGAGGGCCGATGTAAACCGCCAGTTCCTTTTTGAGTTTCTCTAACTCAGGTTCGCCCAGAGATTTCACGGGCCGACTTGCGCCTCGACTCTCGACTGCCGCCGCCCCCCGCGGTGGAGTTGAATCCAAGGATTCGGACGCGGACGTGACCGCAGACGTTACCGCAGATTTGAGCGCGGCGTAGACGGGAACAGGCGCCGGGGTCACCAGGCCAAAGCCGTAAGCGGGTTTCGCGTTGTGCGATTGGAACTCCAGAAGCGCCTGGCGGAATTCCTCCGCGGTTTGGAAGCGTTTTTCCGGCGCTTTTTCCAGAGATTTTTCGACGATCCGGGAAAGCCCCTCCGGGATGTCAGGATTCAACTGGACCGGGGGCGGCGGCGTCCGTTCAAGATGGCCTCGCATGATGGAGTAGAAGCTGTCATCCTGAAAAAGGTGGCGTCCGGTCACGCACTCGAAGAGCGTGGCGCCTAGCGAGTAGAGATCCGATCGCGCGTCGAGCGGCGCCGCTTTCACCTGTTCGGGTGACATATAGTACAGAGAGCCCACCGCCACTCCCGCGGCCGTGAGCCTGGCATCCCCCACCTTGCTCGCAATGCCAAAGTCCGTGAGCTTCACGACTTCCATTGCCGTAATGAGGATGTTTCCCGGCTTGATGTCACGATGAATCACGCCTTGCCGGTGCGCATAAGCGAGCGCCGCCAGCACCTGGCAGGCGCAGTCCGCGGCGTAGGCGGGGTTGAGCCTGCCACCATGAAGCTTCTCGTCCAACGAGGAGCCTTCCACCAACTCCATAATCATCACGAGCTGATGGTCCACCTCGAAGGCCGTCCGCAGGGCGGCGATGTTGGGATGCTCGAGGCTGGCCACCAGCTTGATCTCGCGCAGGAATCGTTCGGAGAGGTCGGGCGCTGCCGTCGAGTCGTCGAGCACCACTTTCATGGCTTCGACGCGGTCCGAAATCACGTTGCGGACCTTGAAGACTCTGCCCATGCCTCCGCGCCCCAACAGGCCGATGACCTGGTAGCCGCCCACCGTTTGGCCAATTTCAATGCTCATCTACTGTAAAGATACTCCTTTGCCCTCTCGTTCCGCAAACGCAGGCTGGCGCGGATTCCTGCCGTGGAGAGTCTGCGATCCCGAAGGGGCTTCTCGTAGGTTGATCTCAACGCATCCGATCCGTACTCTTTTCGGCTAAGAGCATGCCATCTTGATATATGGCAATTTTCTTTGATTATTTGACGAGACGCAGCACAGGATGGGGCATCAATCAAATCGAGTCGGTTGCGAACACGGTACTGGAACGGAGTACCTATGAACGGTTTGGACTCTCTTATACCCTTTGGAAAGCAAAGGATCGCGTCCAAGCGGTGCACACGTCGACTAGGCGCAGGGATTGGGAACAGTGCAAGTCACTGCGGTCCGATCGTCTTATCCGGAGAGTCGCAGACGGATGTCAGGGGACACTCGACGCAGAGCGGCTTGCGCGCGAAGCAGATCTTTCTGCCGAACCAGATGACCTGGTGACTGAACGAAACCCAGCGGTCTTGCGGCACCAATTTCATCAGATCCTGTTCCACTTTTTCCGGCGTAGTTTGCTGGGTCAGTTTCAGGCGATGGGTGATGCGAAACACATGCGTATCCACCACCAATCCGCTGGCGATGCCGAAGGCCGTTCCCAAAACCACGTTGGCGGTTTTCCGCGCGACGCCGGGGAGAGTCAGAAGCTGTTCCATGGTGCGCGGAACCTCGCCGCCGAACTCCTGCACAATCTTGGTGGCCGCGCCGATGATGCTCTTCGCCTTGTTGCGGAAGAATCCCGTGGATCGAATCTCCCGCTCCAATTCCTCTTGCGGCAGTCCAACGTAATCCTGAGGCGTTGGGAATTTGCGGAAAAGCTCCGGCGTGACCTTGTTCACGCGCTCGTCGGTGCACTGCGCGGAGAGAATGGTGGCAACGAGAAGTTGAAAAGCGTTGTCGTGGCGCAGCGCGCATTCCGCCTGCGGGAAGAGCGTGTCAAGTGCAGCGAAGATTTTCTGTAGGCGCGCGGGCGCGGTGTAGGATTTTAGATTTTGGGTTTTAGATTTTGGATTCGAGGCTGTTCGCGCAGGCTTGGGAGACTTGGATTTGGTTGGCATGGTGCATCATTGTAGCACTGGTGTGTCCCTAAGAAATAATGAACCACCAAGACACTAAGGCACCAAGAAAATGATATTCACAAGAGAAGAGAACCTGGCGACCTATCCACTGAATTCTTGGTGTCTTTGTGTCTTGGTGGTCCACTTCCCCGCTCATCCTCCGAGCAAATCGAGCACCTCATTCAGCTCCCGATGGACGCAAGTGAGCGTGGGAGTGTCGCGCACAGTGTAGCTCGTGGCCTCGCTATGGCGCAGTTCCATGACGAGATCGACGAAGTGCTCGGGCTTATCGCTTTCGAACGCGACTACGAATTCCTGGTCATCCAGGCCGAAGGAATAGGTGGTGTTCAAGCGCACGGTGGGGTAGCGGTGGCCGATCTCAATGTGTTCGTCCATCATGCCTTGGCGCGCGTGCTTGGTGAGGCGATACCAGGCTTTGCTTTTCACGAAGGGGTAAACAAAAAGGTAGCGGAACTGTCCGGGGATCAGCTTCAGCCGCGTGCCTTCTTGGCCCGTGTGGGTGTGCTTATCCACGTAAACCGAGCGCTTGGTCATGGACAAAAACGAATAGGGGGTGGTGAGGTAATTGCCCAGTTCGGTCTCAAGCAGCTTCGCCATCATCTCCTGAAACTTCAGCAGGTCGAAGCCGATGCGCCAAAGCATGAAGTCGCAATCGCCGCGAACGCCGATCATCGAGTAGGCGATGGTCATCACATCCTGGTCGTAGCTCTTGACCACATCGATGAACTGGCACTTGCCGCGCTTACGTTCTTCGGCCGGCAATCGCCGCCAAGCGGGATCGACTTTGTAGAATCCGAAATTCACATATTGACGGCGGTCGTCGCCGCTTGCCGCTTCCGGGTGTTTGTGTTCAGTCAAGTCGCGTACTCCTTGTGATGGGTTCCTGCGTTCATCGCAGGGCCGCTGGGAACCGTGCGGATTCCGGATCGTGACCCGCAGATGGGGATTCAACGATTAAATTTCTGCCGGCCCGCTGCCGTGCAGGCCGAGTCTTTGCTTTGTGCTCCAGCAGAAGCGAACCCTGACAATACTTTAATATAACATGAAAGATCCCAAGAACCGGCAGGTCGGTCAGGCCGTAATCCGTCCGTAGGGATTTGGCAGCGGTGGGTGCGGAGG
>JBKQVI010000086.1:0-13652 GCA_052139985.1 Terriglobia bacterium | reverse complement strand
GTCAGAAACGAGCAAAGTCAAGCCCCCGCAAAGAATTGCAAAAATGCCGCCAAACTGAACTGGGAGTGGATACCCCTGTAAACAAACGAACTGAAGCCGACCTAGTCCCTACCTTACGGAATCACTGACTGTCCCCCGGCAACCCACGCAGATAATGAAGGAAGTCTTTCTTGGCAAGCTCCTGGTCCGTGAGCTTTGTGTTCAGTTCATCGAACAAAAACGCAGTCACGGCCGCGCCATTCGGTCCCGGCCGGTTGGTGAATGTCAACCGGCCCGGCGGACTAGACGCCGCCGTAGCCGTTTCCCCAGCCTCTTCCAGCGCAAAGAGCGCAATCTTTTGTTCCTGGCCATCATCCAGCAGCACGAAATCGTCGCGGTGGAGGTCAGCCACCGGTTTTCCGTGCTTGTCTTTCACCACCACATTCACCAGGACTACGTGCGTCTCGGTTCGGATCACGCTTTGGTCCGGCGTAGCTTGCGGGGCCGCCCGCAACGGCAGCGCCAGAAATAGCGCTATCACCAAGCCAAACGGCCGGACTGCGAAGGGACCACGGCTGACGAAGGGCTTCAAAACGGAAGCGCCGGGCCCGGGAATCTCCATGCGGTCCTCCAAGCAGAGCTTATCGGGAGGCCTATATTATTTCCGCGACGGGGGCGTGAGGTCAATCAACATCGGATTACGCTGTTGGTGTTATCGGGTGTCGTGGCATGGTCATACTGGATTGCGGTCATAATTTCGACGTAACAGCGTTATCGCGGCAGCTCAATGCTGGTTGGAAGCCGGCGTTGCTCCCGAAAATCCGAATTGAGTCGGCGCGGCACGCAATCTCACGTTGCTTCTTTCCAAGTTGGAGCACGGTCCTGAATGGCAATTCTGGCTCTCGAAACGATCAACCTCAGGCGGTCGGCCGCACCCACCACTAAATGACTCGCCGTGCTTTCGTACGCTTCGAACTCTCCCAGATAATTCACGGTGATTCCCAACTTGCCGGCCAAACCGAGCTTGAATTGCGTAGTCCCTGGGTGTGTCTTTTCGTTGATGCGCGCCAGGTCATACCAGAGAACATTTTGGTCCTTTAGCCAGCGGATCATCCGCCATTGCAGCAGATAAGACCCCCGAAGATCCATCCCCGACGTGCCGGTCGCCGCCGCCACGGCAAATGCTTTCGAACCCATGGCCGAAACCACCAGGCCGGCCACGGGCAAACCCGCGTGGCGGCAGATCATGATCCGTAATCTCAACGGCTCCGGCAGTTCCCGCTGGACATGAGAAAGGTATTTCATCCGCGGAATTTTACCTTTCCCTTTTCGTTGGCGCATATCGTCGTAGAGGGTGAAGAAATCCTCGATCAGGGCATCTGTGAATCCCTCCCGCACCTCCAACTCGTTCTTTTCCGCCAACCTCAGGTTGTAGCGCCAATGCCGGCTCAGACTTGCTCTTAGCTCGTCCATTGAATATGAAAGATCCAATACGGCCGTGCGCACGCGCTCTGCCGCCGAGTTCACCTTGAACCCCGCACCGTGAATTATGGCATGCCGTTCCTGATCCTCGAACTCCCAGGGACTAACGCGAAGCAGCATGCGGCCCTGGCACGCATAGATTGTCCGCAAGGCGGCCAGCATCTTGTGAAGGATGTCGAGAGGCGCCGCTGCGCCTCGGGTGTGCCATAAGGGTCCCCATTTGACATAAGCCAGTCCGGCGGAGAAGAGCGGAACCTTCATGAAGACGACCTGGGCTGCCGCCGCTATCTCTCTGCCGCGCTTTAAAACTACGTGGGCTAGTCTTTTCTCACCCCAACGAACGGCGGCGTATGGCCACGTCTGGAACAGGTTCGCGTCTCGGAAGTTCTGAAGGATGCTCGCCCACTCCTCTGGGGATGCCCTGCCCGCCTCAATGCTCATACCCGGGCCCAAACCGGGTATCTCGCAAGGACGGAGGCCGAACGAGGCAACCGTGCCGGACTCGATCAATTCACGGCCCGTAGCCATGTGCGATCCCTTCCGTAAATGATCGTGCCCCGCACTCCGGCCTTAGCGAACTCAAGAAATGCCGCCTGAGGCGCAAAAGTGATCGGTGAATCCGCCATCGCAAGGAAAGATCGGTAGCGGCCCTTCGCTGGTAGACGGCGCGGTGAAGGGCTTGCAGATCGGCGGCAAGTTTGCGCGGATGGTTATAGAAACCCGCCAGCTTCGCGGTACCCATGCCGGGAGTGGCCAACCAAGTGGGAACGCACTCCGCAAGGACGTCCACGTCAGTCAGAACCTTGTCGAGTCCCATGCCGGTAGAAGGACAGACGCTTTGGAACGCGTCCCCGATCATCGCCACGCCTGGCTGAGGATCTCCCTCAATCCGGTAGAGGTCAACGCGTCCAGACTCGACTTTGCTGACGACGCGAAACTCACCGGTCACGCCCTCGAGCTTCGGCAGGCAGCGCCGCAGCATGCGGTCAGGCTCCTGAATGAACTCGCGGATCCAAGGGTCGCTGGCCGAACGATAAACAAATAGGTTGGCGCGCATGGCCTGGCGAATTCGGAAGAGTGTTAGATAGTCGATACCTGCCGAGGGATCCAGGGAGTAGTAGGTAACCGAGTCAAAGGCAAATCGCATCGATTCGGGAGCCGCGATCGTAAACCCGAAAACCAACGACTGGTCCTTCTGAAGCACCTGACGTCGCAGGCCCAGCTTGGCCTGGAGTTCGCGGCTGACTCCGGAGGCCAATACGACCAGGCGCGCCGTAAGTTGCTCACCTCCGGCAAGCTTGACGCGCTGCACCTCGCCTGCGTTCGTGATGTCTTCCACCCGCCCCAATCGAAATTCAACCGTGGCGGGAACATGCGCACGCAGCGCGTTCACCATGTCCGCGTAGCTGATGCCGTATTGCTCGATTCGAACGGTGTTGAAAACACGGCCGTCGAACGCCTTCCGGATCTCTCGCACTCGTCCGGAATGCGGAAGCAAGGGTTCCAGCAAACCGAACTTCCGCAACAGATGCACTTGTTCCTGGTCGATCTTTTCGGCCTTGAATACAGGTGGGTAGCTTGGACGCGGGTCGACAAGGATCACCCTTCGGCCCTGCTGGCCTAATACCGCGGACGCCACAGCGCCCGCCAAGCCAGCTCCGGCGACGATGACCTCCGCCGAGGTGTTAGTCGAACTATCCATTTTCAATTGCAAGCCCAACTTAAAGTATAACCGCAAACTCTGTGTGCCGCCATCGGGTGAATTACGGAGGTATGAAGGATAAGTTACCCTATTGCCCATATTGATACTTATGACAAATTAACGTCTGGCGCGTCGTGGCTTTCTCGATTTCCACTGATCAAAATGGAGACGGAAGTGTGGTATCTTCCGACAATGTTGTTGCGAATAAAATCGGGGATGCGTATTCATATCGCTTTCGTGTCGACGTTGATCTCAGTGTTTCTCGGCGCGTTCTCCCTCACCGCGTCGGCGGAGGCACCCCCCTCCCTGGTTCATGGTTTGTGGGTCTGGAAGAGTGGAGCCATCCTCGAAGTGCCGCGTGGCGCGGAAGCATTGCGGGATTTCTGCAAATCCGAGGGCATCAACGAAGTCTATGTGTCAGTTTCAGAGCGCAGCGAGGCGTCTGAGGAGAGCCAACTTGCTCACCTGATCGCCTTGCTCCATCGGTCGAACATTCGAGCGGAAGCCTTGCTGTCAAGCGTGGACGCGGACGAGCCCGGAAAGCACCGAGAGACGCTGCTGCGTCACGTCCAGGAAATCGTGCAATTCAATCGGCGGCATCCCACGGATCGATTCGATGGGATTCACCTCGATGTGGAACCGCAACAACGGCCGGAGAATAAAGGCGCCGGCAATCTGCGATTCCTGCCGGGCCTCGCCGATGCCTTTCGCGCTGTGCGTGGAGCGGCGGAACCGGCCGGGATGACGGTGAATGCGGACATCCAGAACAAATTTCTCAAGGGCGATCTCAGCGAACGCAGGACGCTTCTGTCCGCGGTACCGCGGGTGACGCTGATGATGTACGAGCTGAGCGGTCCTGGCGACGGGGAAAGCGTCGAACAGAAAGCCCTGAAAGTCGCGGCGTCCAGTCAAAAATTCCTCTCCCTGGCCTACGAAGGATTGGACGACCCGAATCTGGCGAGCATGGTCATCGCATTGCGCACGCCGGATTATGGCGAGTTGCTCCCCCAAATGCTGAAGAGACTCGACGATTTGAATCGCGCGAACCCACACTACTTGGGATGGGCGCGACATTCCTATAATGATGAGTTAAGGGTGGCGCACTAGCGCGGGCGCCCACCCAACCTTGACCCAATCATTCCGAGGGTTCAATCGGCTTCAGAACGCTCTTGGACACTTTCGCCAGCACGTGCATCCGCGGTGGTCGTATGTAGGGTGTCTCCCGGTTTGATGTGCAAAGCAGGCTCGATCAGGCCCGAGAACTGGTTGTAGTGCACCTTGAGCACGAACTCATGGCGGGTCGCGGAGTGTTGGGATTCCGGCCCGGCCGCGCAAGCTGGTGCCCTCTCCTGTTGGGTAACTGTGCTCCCCCAGGAACCGTTCCGCAAACATCCTGGCCACTGGAAAACTTCTTAGGCGCCGCCGTCGGAAACCGGCTCGAGCTTGTGTACGATATCCGCTTCTTCCATGAGTTCTTCCGCGGTCAACGTGCAAGCAATCTTCAGGCAACCGGTCTCAAGACACTTGGGGCAATTGACAATAATGCGGTCGAAGAGGAAATCAGATAATTGTTGTGTAGTAAAAACGCGTGCCATGGAGTAAATCCTCCATCCCTGCGAGGGGGGTCAATATCTATAAGGGGCATTATACTCCTCTCAAGCGCGGGAGGCTTAAATCTCACGCCCAAACGGCACAATTATTTTTATGCCAACTATAAGTCTCGTCTATCTGCGGGGCGAAATTGGTACATTTTGACTTTTCGGCGGCTGGCCAGTCTGAATCCCGAGCGTGGTGCATTCTTATCTTGAAGGAGGAAGTCCCATCCTCGGGACATTGTGTCTGGCTCCGACACATGGAATAATACGCCCTACTGGTTAAGAGGCGAGGGTCACAACTTTGTGTGAACTAAACATCCATGAAGTGCTGGAAAAGCAGTACCGAGCCTCGCTTGGGATGCTTTTCCAGGCGATCACCAAGTGTTCCGAATCTCTGTGGCTCGCCCCCGGCTACCCAAATAAGTTCTGGCATATCGCCTACCACGCTCTCTTTTTCACCCACTTGTACTTGCATGCCTCCGAAGCGGAATTCAGCCCTTGGGCCAAACACCGGCCAAACTATCAGTTTCTTGGTTCTGTCCCTTGGCCGCCGTATGATCGGCCGAAGATCGAAGTCCCGTATAGCAAAGCGGAAATCCTCGAGTATCATGAGGTCTGCCGTGGAGAGTTCGAAGACCGAGTGCGATCTCTGAATGTCGCCTCGCCCTCGGGGTTTCCTTGGCTTCAATTCAGCCGGATGGAACTGCACATGTACAACATCAGGCACGCTCAACATCATGCGGGACAACTGATTGATCGGCTAAGGACCGCAGAAAACATCGGAGTCGAGTGGATCGGTACCGCTTGACCCACCTTTTCGAACTTCGCTCCGAGCGCCGTGCCCGCGATTCTGTCCGATCTGACTTTCGCCCACCACCTCTTCGCCTGGTTTCTCCCCGAAGGTAGAAGAGTTGTGTTAATCTAGGGAACGTTTCTCACGGCAAGAGGTTTGACCGTGGGACTGCATTTATGGCCCTAATTGCTCCCTCTCTGTTGGCGGCGGATTTTGCTCGGCTCGGCGAAGCGCTGCACGTGATTAAAGAGGCGGGAGCATCCATGGTTCACGTGGATGTGATGGACGGGCACTTTGTTCCCGACATCAGTGTGGGCCAGCCGGTCGTCAAAAGCTTGCGCAAGGCTACCGATTTGGCTTTGGATCTGCACCTTTTGATTGAGCGGCCGGAACGTTACATCGGGGAATTTGTCGAGATGGGCGCGGACCGCGTCGCGATCCACGCGGAGGCGACTTTCAACCTTCATCAGGCTCTCAGCTTGATTCGACGGGGAGACGCCAAAGTAGGTTTGGCGCTTAACCCTTCGACGGCAGTGGAATCGGTTTCCGACGTTTTGGACGAGATCGACTACCTGCTGATTCTTTCGGCAGACGTGGGATTCGCAAATAGTGCATTTCTTCCCAGGACGCTGGCGAAGATCCCGAGTGCCTGCGCCTTGCGCCGCGAGCGGCGGCTGAGTTTTGCGATCGAGGTGGAAGGAGGCGTCTGCCAGGAGCAAATCGAGGCGCTCGTGCAAGCGGGGGCGGACATCCTGGTGGCTGATTCCGACATCTTTCAAAGGGACCCCCAGACGCGCTTGGCCGACATGATGCGTCTGGCAGCGTCTTCGCGGCAAGTTTCCAAAGTATGATTGAGGAGCTAGAGTTCTGTTCAACCGATCGACAAAACTAACCGTCCGCAAGGCCCTCATAATCGTCAGCCTGCTGGCGCTTGCCGTCGCGTTCCTTCCGGGCTGCGCGGCGGTTAACAAGATGCACCACCCCGACCCGGGACTGATATTCTCCCCGGGCGAGCAGCCGGACAAGGTTCTTTTCCAAAAGGCAACCAACGAAATCACCCACGCGCGCTACGAAGTAGGACGGCTGACCCTTCAAACCCTCATCAACACTTACCCGGACAGCGAGTATCTCTCCAAGGCTAAACTGGCGATTGCAGACTCCTATTACAGCGAAGGCGGAGTTTCCGGATTGACCCAGGCAGAAGAGGAATATAAGGATTTCATCACTTTTTTCCCTACCGCACCGGAGGCGCCGGAAGCGCAATACCGTGTGGGGATGTCGCACGAGCGCCAAATGGCGAAGGCCGACCGCGACCAGACAGAGGCGAAGCTGGCGGATGCGGAATTCAAGGAATTCCTGCTGAAATATCCCGACAGTCCGATGATACCGCGTGTCAAAGGGCGTCTGCGCCAAACACAGGAAGTGCTGGCACAGGGCGAGTACTTCACCGCGAACTATTACTACACGCACAACGCCTTTCCCGCCGCGCGGTCACGCTTCCAGGAGATCATTGACAAGTACCCCGATTTCAGCGCCGGAGACACCGCGCTCTATTACCTGGGCCAAAGCCTGGAGCATTTAAAGCGAGGGCGTGAGGCAATCCCTTACTATTCCCAAGTGATCACGAATTTTCCTTTGAGCCCCCTCGTTCCGCAAGCCAAGGCACGATTGATCGCCATGAAAGCCCCCGTCCCGCGGCCGACGCGCGCCATGCTGGCACGCGCGCAAGCGGACGCCAGCCATCACGTGGATCGTACCTGGCTCAGCAAAGTGAGTGAAGCATTTTCCGCCGCCCCGGATACCAGTTCCACCCTTTACGGGCCCGTGCATGTTGGGGGAATCCACCCTGCCGCAACCGAGACCGCGACGGGAGCAACCGTCGCTCCGCCCGCAACCACAATCGTAGCTACCCCTGTGAATGAAAAAAGCCTGGAACCGGAGAAACCGGCGGAGACGACCACCACTCCCAACGATGACACCGGAAAGGCGAAGGAAAGCACCCCCGACAAAACTCAGCCCGACGCTTCGAAACCCGCACAGCCTGATAGCACGAATCCCGCGCAGCCGGATAAGAAGAAGAGCCGCTTTCACGCCTTGAAGAAAATAATTAAGCCTTTTTGAGCCCGCTGCCCCGACCGAGGTACCCGTTCCCACAAACGAATGGTCATAACGGAAATCTTCAAATCGATTCAAGGTGAGTCCAGCTTCGCGGGATTGCCTTGCGTTTTCGTCCGTCTGACCGGCTGCAACCTGCGGTGCCGTTGGTGCGACACGGCGTATGCGTTTCATGGCGGTGCGAAAATGACCGTGGATGAAGTCATGGGAAGAGTTCGCCAGTTGGGGGGGAAACTGGTGGAACTCACCGGCGGTGAGCCGCTGCTGCAAGACGATGTCTATCCCCTGACCGAGCAACTGCTACGTGAAGGGTTTCAGGTGCTGGTGGAAACAAGCGGAGAGCGTTATGTCGGCCGCCTGCCGCGGGCGGTGATTAAAGTGGTAGATGTCAAATGTCCCGGCAGCGGCGAAGGCGGAACCTTCCATGCTGATAACTTGGGCGTTTTGCAAAGGAAAGACCAGATCAAATTCGTGATTGTCGACGAAAACGATTATCTCTACGCCCGCGATTTTATGCACCAGCATGATCTACGCGGCCGGGTGGGCGAGGTTATCCTTTCGCCCGTCTTTGCGCAGTTGCATCCGCGTCAACTCACCGAGTGGATCCTCCGCGACGGATTGGACGTCCGCCTGGGCCTTCAGATTCACAAGTTCATTTGGGACCCGGACACGCATGGAGTGTAGAAGACGGGACACGGTTTGCGCGGTTCGGGATGAGGGACGCGGGATTAGCGAGTGGGGACTCGCGAAGCAATGCTTGGGAACGAACACTTTTGATCTCGAATCTTGAATCGATTCGGACTGCCTGAAAGATACCGACTCGCGACTAACAACTAATGACTGCAAACCGTTCAGATCCCTCGGGCGCAACCCTCCGGGCTCCGGACCCCGGACTCCGGAGCCCGGACAAGACTTTAGCCGTCATCCTCGCCAGCGGCGGCATGGACAGTTGCGTGACGACCGCGATTGCGCATCTTGATTATCGTCTCGCCATGCTCCATGTGGGATACGGCCAGCGCACAGAGGCGCGCGAACTTAGGGCGTTCAACGCGGTGGCGGATTTCTATAAGGCCGAGCGTCGCCTCGTGTGCCGACTGGATCACCTGAAACAAATCGGCGGATCAAGCTTGACGGACCAGGCGATATCGGTCGAACGCGCCAACCTCGAGAGGTCGGATATTCCATCGAGTTACGTTCCCTTTCGCAACGCGCATTTCATCTCCATTGCTGTTTCCTGGGGTGAGGTTTTGGGGGCGTGCAAGATCTTCGTGGGGGCCGTAGCCGAGGACAGCTCCGGCTATCCCGACTGCCGGCTGGAATACTATGACGCATTCAATCGCGTGATTGCGGTTGGAACCAAACCCGAAACGCACTTGGAGATTGTGACGCCGGTTATTCATATGCGGAAGAGTGAGATTATTCGCCGCGGGCGCGAGCTGGGCGCTCCGTTTGAACTTACTTGGTCATGCTACCAGGGCCAGGAAGTAGCATGTGGCGTGTGCGATAGCTGCGCCTTGCGCCTGCGAGCATTCGAGGAGGCAGGCGTGGAGGACCCCCTTCCTTATTTGCGGCGCCCCAGCTACCCGCGAAAGCAGGAGTCCCCAGGCCACTAAAAAAACACCGAACTTGTTGAGTCCTGGGCTCCAAACGTATAGAATGTGGTTGAGTTACGATAAACGGAGGAGGCACTTATGGCTAGTTTTGGGACGCGGAGAATCTTGGGGGTTGCAATCTTCTTCGCGACGTTTTTGACTTGCAGTTCGGTCTTCGCACAAACCGGAGGCCTGACGGGAAAGTGTACGGGACCAGGCGGCGTACCGCTGGCAGGCTATACGTTGAACATTGAGCGCACCGAAATCAAATGGACTTCACACGTCAAGACCAACAAGAAGGGGGAGTACACGTATATTGGATTGGCCCCTGGGGAGTACAAGGTCACGCTCCTCAAAGAGGATAAGAGCACTTGGTATTTTATTTCGAAGCGCGTGGGGATCGGCGACCCTACGGTGGTCGACTTCGACATGGGGACGCTCGTTCAGGAAGCCAAGAAGGAGCAGGAGTCGAACCCCGAGTATCAAAAGCAAGTGGCGGAACAGAAGCAAAGTGCGAGCTTGAAGGCAGTGTTCGACCAGGGACGCGAGCTCTATAACCAGAAGAAATACACGGAAGCGGCCGCAACCTTCGAAAAGGCCCTGCCTCTTGCCAAAGACAAAAATGTCCCGATCGTCCTGAGCCAATTGGCCGATGCGTGGGCCAAGGCTGCTAGCGTGGAAACGAGCCCCGACACACGAAAGGAAGACCAGGCCAAGGCCATGGACTACTACCAAAAGGTCCTGGCAATCAGTCCCAATGAGGCGGCGATCCATAACAACCTGGGCAACCTTTATGCCGATATGGGCAAGCCCGAGGATGCCGCGGCGGAGTTTAAGAAGGCGGCGGACTTGGATCCTACGCGTGCCTCGAGTTACTACTATAACTTAGGCGCCATCATGGTGAACAAGGGGCAGATGGATGCGGCGGCCGAGGCACTCAAAAAGGCCACGGATATTGACCCTACGAACGCCAACGCTTGGTACTGGTACGGTATGGCTCTGATGGGCAAGGCGCAGGTCAAGCCCGATGGGACCATGATTCCGGCGCCCGGCACGCTCGAAGCCTTTCAGACTTACCTGAAGCTCCAGCCCAGCGGACCCTGGGCTGCCCAGGCGCAAGCCAGCATTGATTCGCTCCAGGGCAAAGAAGACTTGGAGTACAAGAAGACGAAGAAGAAGTAGTTCTTTCGCCAGACCCTAGCCCCGCAGTTGCGTTCGCAACCCCGCTGCGGGGCTTTTTTTTCACAAAGGTTTCCGGATGAAAGCATTCTGGCTGGTCTGCTCGTGCATTGCGCTCTTGGCGCCGCCACTCCTCGCAGACACCATCTACCAGACCAACGCGCAGGGCAAGGAAGTCGTCCTACAGCGCGACGCTATTGTCACCCACCAGGATTTCGCTATCGTCGTGTACAAGCACTTCGATCTTAAGGAACGCCGCGTCAAGGTGGTCAGCCTCAACAGGGGAAGCTTACCCTTTCGAGTACAGATCAGCGATGCCGGCGGACGCGCACAAATTGTGGCCGTCTGGAAACGCTTCGGCTACGCCGCGGCCATCACGGATCAAGCCGGCAAAATCACTCACGTCTACGATCTCTACCTCGACTTCTATCCGCCCGGAGGCCGCGGTTCCCTGCTCGAGTCGGTTCCCGCACGCACGAGCTTCCCCGTGCTTGTCGACAACGCTGGACCTGATGAATTCGAATTCGACAAGATCGATCGCGTGGAGATTCAGGGTGACCGTCTGAACATCATCCTACGCGAGGGGAAATCCGCGGTGGGGAAATTCATCATGCCTACCACTCAGCCCGCTGAAGTCCGCGCTTTGGGCATTACCGATAAGTACGACCCGGCCAGCCAACAGGTCTTTGACTTCTCGGTGCCGCTTTCCCAATTGAAAATGATTTCGTTCGAATAGTCTGCGACGGTGGAAAGCCGCGCACCTTGCGAGGGGCATTCGCCGTGCCCTACCGTTACTTCTTCTTTTCCGCCTGCCACAAACCGAGGGAGAGGGCGCGTCCGCAAAACGGACAATAGTTGAATCCCCAATAATCGTAGCCGTGCGCCGACGCAGCCCTGATGAAATACTCGGTGTTCACGTCGTTTACGATTCGTCCGTCATCAATGCGGTGCTTGGCGCCAAAATAAAATGCCCCGCGCGCAAGCGCACTCTCCAGGAGCTCACAACAGAACATGCCTATCTCTCCAGCTTAAACCCCACCTTGATGGTAACCTGGAATTCGGTCACCTTGCCCTCATCGATGCGGCCGCGCTCTTCCACGACCTGGAACCACGCCATATTTCGCACTGTCTTGGCCGCCTCGGCTACAGCCGCGCGCACGGCCTCCGCAAAGCTCGTCGGGGACGTCCCCACCAGCTCAATGACTTTGTACGTTCCTGCCATAACGTGTCTCCTTTATTGGAATTGGAATTATTGCCCCGATTCCGGTCGCAGTATTCTACCCCGGTTCGACTTGCCGGCGGCGAGTTTCCCGCAACCCGGTGTGCGAACGAATGTCCTGCTTCGGCCCGGCGTCTACCCGCCCTTTCGTGAGACAACCGCAGATGGACTACGCTTTCTCGAACTTCACAACGTTGTCGTCGAGCGACAACCCACCGCATACAGTCAATCTCGGCGGATCACTCGCAGAATGATTCCGATCACCACGCCGGTAGGCAGGCTGATCGCGAGGAACCATCGGGCCTGGGGAAGCGAAACCAGAACCGTGACGAGCATCCCAACAGTAAAGACGAGCCCCATGGTCCCCTTCACGGGGATCTTGTGCATCGTTATTCCTGGGTGCATGATGTCCCTCCTTTCGGAAGTATCCCGCCTTGCCCAGGTCCAGTCAAGTGAACCGCACCTTCCCCGATTCGCTGATAAGAGGCGGTTGGTGCGGGTAGACTTGCAGGGCAGTGTGGTTGAGGTCTGTAGACACGGGGCGGCGGGAGTTTGTGGGGAGTGTCGGGAGGTTCTCGGATTCTTCACCCGTTGGGTGAGGAAATTGCTGAGTTTGTTTCCCTATGCGCAAACTTACCAAGCCTTCGCCCACCGTCTCACCGCTGTTGTTCGAGGTTGATCCCGAGCCGCTGCAGGAAACCCTGACGGCGCTGGGAGGAATCCCGCTGGTGGTACAGGCCTTCCGTTCGCTGGGGCTGCCGCGAAGTGTGCAGGAACACGTCCGGGTGAAGCAGCGGCAGCGCGGGTATGATGACGCGACGTTCGTGGAGAGCTTCGTAGTTCTCCACGCGGCGGGGGGCGAATGTGTGGAAGATTTTGAGCGTCTGCGGCAAGACCCCGGGTTGGGGGAGATGATCGGGCACGGGGTGCCTTCGCCGCGTGCAGCGCTGGAGTTCTTGCAGGCGTTTCACCAGGAGGAGAAGATCGCGGAAGCTCAGCAACAACGCTTGCCGGAACAGATTGCCTATATCCCGGAAGAGACGGCGCCGTTGGAGGGGCTGGGCCGAGTGAACCGCGATCTGGTGCAGCGTTTCGGGGAGCGCGCGCCCGACCCGCGCATCGCCACGGTGGATCAGGATGCGACGATCATTGAGAGCCACAAGCAGCAAGCCTTGACTACTTATGAAGGGGTGCGAGGCTACCAGCCCATGCTGGCGGTGTGGGCGGAGACGGGACTGGTGCTGGCCGACCAGTTTCGCGATGGCAACGTGCCCGCCCAGATGGAGCCGCGGGAGGTGGCGCGGCGAGCCTTTGCCGCCCTACCCAGCACGGTGGGGGAGTATTACTATCGCGGCGACTCGGCGTGTCACGAAAGCGGGTTGGTGAATTGGTTGCGCGATGAGCAGCGGGCCGGCGGACCGCACGGGCGCATCGGCTTTGCCATCAGTGCGCGGATGACCGAGCCCTTGCACGCGGCGATACAGACGCTTCCGGAATCGGCCTGGGAACCCTACGGCGATGCGCATCCGGGCGAAATCCGCGAGTGCGCCGACGTGCCGTTTGTGCCCGGCGAGAAAGTGGAGAAGAAAGATTGGCAACCGCTGCGCTACGTGGCCCTCCGCATCCGCAAAAAGCAAGGCGAACTCTTCGCGGATGGAAGCGCGGTGCGCCACTTCGCGGTGCTGTCGAATCGCTGGGAGTTGAAGGCGGCGCGCCTGATCGAGTGGCACCGCGAAAAGGCCGGCACCATCGAGTTCGTGCATGACGTGATCAAGAACGACTTGGGGGGCGGCGTGCTGCCCTCGAAATACTTCGGCGCCAACGCCGCGTGGCTACGCCTGGCGGTGATCGCGCACAACGTGCTCCAGGCGCTGAAGCGGCTGGCCTTGCCCGCCGAACTGCTGACGGCGCGCCCCAAGCGCTTGCGCTTCCTGCTCTTCAATATGCCGGGGCGGCTGGTTCATCATGCCCGAAGCCTGATCCTGCGCGTGGCCGC
>JBKQVI010000085.1:0-25451 GCA_052139985.1 Terriglobia bacterium | reverse complement strand
CCCCAATTACTTCTAAACTATTCTCCCCGCGTCACTTCCGCCGCGCCCGCCGCTCTGCCTTGTATGTGCTTGTATTTAGGGCGCATCCATCCAACGCCATCCAACTAAACTACTCTCCGAATTGATATGGAGGTAGGCGAAGACTTAACGTTCAACGTGCGCTTGGCCATGCACTCGCCGTCCGCAGCACGCGCATTTGGGTTTGCCCTCAGCAAGTCATCTTGGGGTGTTTTGGGGCAGCAGGTGGCCTACGGAGGCGAGAATTAGGGAGCACATATCCTAGCAAGGAGACTCTTCGGAGCCAGAAGTCTGAAATCTCCCAAATTGAAGGTGTAGATACGGTCCACATCACATTTACCTGCGCAGCACAGCAGAAGTGCGTCATAAATTTTGGCGCCAGCCCATCCGCCGTCTCTCACAATGTTCAGAGCTGCCAAGTAATCCCCTTTTTCGACCGGGACAACATGGAAATGTGGCAAGAGGTTGTCGGTGACGATGCGCGCTGCCTCCGTGGGATGAATGCGGGGGTCGACAGGCAGACGCGTAAGCGCCGCATACGCCTCAGCAATCGAATGAGCGCTGATGAAACCTCTGTCCAGACCGCCGACGACGCGCTGTAGCGCGGGAAAGGCTTGGATGTGGTGAGGATGGCTCTTCGATGAGGCGGCCACCAGAACGGTGGTATCGAAGAAAATGTTCATTTTGCCTTAAGAGCAGATTGAATCCGCTCCTCACGAACATCGTCTAGTACGCGCCCCCAATTCGCGTCAGGTCGGGGAGTTCCTTGATGGACCCACAGTCCGTCAACCTGCACCATTGAAGGAAGCTGCTCGACCAAGCGCAACAGAACGCCGCCTTGCTCTTCCACCGCCTCTAATTCCATGTTGGGCTTAAGCCCAAGCCTTTCCCTGAGATGTTTGGGAAAGACGATCCGCCCCGCTTTGTCTATCTTTAGCGTCATACCACAAAGGATACCATTTGGCATTCGCTATGGCAGCAAAATTCGCGGGCTCAGTATTTACCGCAGTCGCGCACGGTTTCGTACATGGCCAGGACGTTCTCGATCGGCACGCCGGCCTGCACGTTGTGAATCGAGTTGAAGACGTATCCGCCGCCCTTTCCGAAAATCTTCAAGCGCGAGCTCACCTCTTTGCGAACATCTTCGGCCATACCAAACGGCAGCGTTTTCTGCGTGTCTACGCCGCCGCCCCAGAACGTGACGCGATCCCCGAACTCCTGTTTCAGTTCCTCCGGCGCCATGCACGACGCGGAGCACTGCACGGGGTTGAGAATGTCAAAGCCGGCATCGATGAAGTCGGGGAGCAGGGCGCGAACCGATCCGCACGAATGAATGAAGGTCTTCCACGTCGTATTCTTGTGCACCCAGTCGTTCACGGCCTTATTGAAGGGCTTGTAGAGTTCCCGATAAGCCTTGGGCGAGATAAACGGACCGTTCTGTTGGCCGAAGTCCGTTCCCGAAACCATAACCACCGTAACACGATCCCCCACGACGGCGTGAATCTTCTCGAGGTTCTTGATGCCAACTTCACACTGGTACTCGAAAATCTTGTAGATGAAGTCGCGGCGTGTTGCTGTGCTAATGTACCACTCTTCAACTCCGCGGATGCCTTTGGGATGCTTCATCCAGGGGCCGGGGACCAGCGCGATATCACCGAATGCCGTCCCTCCGAAGTTTGCCAGCACGGCCTTGTCGGTTTCTGTCCAGAGTCTTTCCGCCTCGCGTCCCAAGTACGCCAGATCGTTGTCGGAAATGGTAGTAAATTCCTCGATATTATCTTCGAGTTTCAGATTCTCGTCATCCAGTGGAAGTTGGCGAGGAATCGAGTCAAAATAGAAGCCGCCTTTAGGCATGCGGCCGCTGGGAGGCACGGACTTATCTCCGTCGGGATAGATCAGAATGTCACCGTTCCCATCCGGGTCGGTATTGAAGCCTCCAGCGACGAGCACTGGAGTTCCGCCAAAGGTGGTCCAGGGCTTCCATCCTTCGTTCTTGAAACCAAACATCGTAGAACGGTTGGCCAAACCGATCACGTCTATACCGAGGGCGTCCATCAGATCAGGTTTGATTTCCCCCAGCATCTGGTACGGTTCCATCACTTTTACCGGAGTGCCGGGCGCATCCAGGCCCAAAGCCTGGCGAAGTTGGTAGACGGTATCGACCTGCATCCCCGTCACGGGGGCCGCGCCCAGGTCCAACGGCACGCGGTCAGATTCCTGATGATTCAACGCTTGATTAACGCGTTGGCGTGAAGTCAACATATGATTCCCCCCAAAGAAAGAAGTAGGCAGTAAGCAGTACGCAGTAGGCAGCAGGCACCAACGAGCAGCTTCGCGATATCTTACGAGGCCAGCGCAAAACTGCTGGGTTTCGCGATCATGCCGCTCAGCATTCGACCCACTTCCTCGTAGCCGTCGGTCAGCATATTGTGGTCCTGTGCTGATACACCTTGAGGTCCCGGTACCCGCGCATTCTTCCTATGGCAGGCTTTGGACTCGCTTCCAATCCGTTTGACAAAGCTCGTGCCTCCGAAATAGAGCCGACTGCCTACTGCCTTCTGCCTACGCTGCGTGGTCCAGGTGCAACGGATAGCGGCCGTACTCGCGCGCAGCTCGGTACGTGGCCAAGACGTTTTCCACCGGTACCAGCGCCTGAATGTTATGAACGGCGTTAAAGACAAAACCTCCCCCGGGAGCGAAGGCCCTGATCCGCTCGCGCACTTCCTCGCGGACCTCTTTGGGTGAGCCGAAGGGAAGGGTACTTTGCGTATCCACGCCTCCTCCCCAAAAGGTGAACCGGCCCCCGAATCTCCCCTTGAGGTCAAAGGGATTCATATGGGCGGCAGAGCACTGGACGGGATTGAGAATGTCGAAGCCCGCCGCGGCGAAATCCTCCAGCAGAGCCCAAACCGAACCGCAACTGTGAATGAAGGTCTTCCACGTTGTATTGCGGTGCACCCAGTCGTTGACCTGCTTGTGGAATGGCAAAAAGAGACTTCGATAAGTCTTCGGGGAAACGAACGGCCCATTCTGGGCGCCGAAATCCGTGCCGGTCAGATATGCAACCGCCGCCCGTTCGCCGACCGCCGCATGGATTCTTTCGAGATTCACGAGGTTGATTTCGGTCTGGCGCTCGAAAATCCTATACACGTGGTCGCGCCGGGTACTCAAGCTGACGTACCACTCCTCGACGTCGCGAATTCCGCGAGGATGCTTCAGCCCCGGCCCTGGAATGCGTGAAATATTGCCCAGCGAAAGCGCCCCCAGGTTCAGCACCAGAGCCTTATCCGTTTGCGTGTAAAGTTCTTCCGCGCGGCGGCGGTAATGTTCGACCTCCGCGTCGGAGATCATGCTGACTTCTTCCACATTGTCGTCAACTCGCAAGGTCTCGTCGTCGAAAGGTTCTTGCCGAACGATAACATCGAAGTAGAACCCGCCCTGCGGCATGCGGCCGGAGGCCGGCGCAGAGCGATCGCCTTGCGGGTAAAGCAGCAGGTCCCCGTTGGGCTCAAGTTGGGTATTAAACCCGGCCGGCACCAATGCGGGCGTGCCGCCGAAGGTTTTCCAGTCTTTCCATCCTTCCAACGGAAAGCCGAATGCTGTTCCTGTGCCGCTCACAATGGCGGTGTCAATACCCAAGGCGTTGATGAGGTCAGGTTTGATTTCCCCGAGCATTTGAAATGGCTCGAGGATTTTCACGGGTGTGCCCGGAGCATCCAGGTCGAGGGCTTGGCGCAAACGGTAGACGGTGTCCACGTGCATACCCGTCACCGTGGTTGCACCCAGATCGAGGGGAACGCGGTCCGGTTCCTGATGCTCCAGGGCGAGACGAACACGCTCACGTGAGGTCATCATGGCATTCCTTCGAGAGCAGGCAGTAAGCACAAAACAGCGGGCAGTGGGCGGCAAGATTCATTTCACGCGACTTGCGAGACTGCGCCGCAGAGCGCTCGACCTCGCCTGAACACATCGTTCCGCCGAAGACCGATCCCGGAAAGCTCCACCAAGCCAGCCGAAGGATGGTGCTGCCGCCGCGACTTGCTGCCTACTGCCTACTCTTTACGCAACGGAGTTTCGGTACAGTGCCGTTTATGCTGGCGCAAGCTGACGCGCCAACTCCACGGCCGCCGGGGCATCCTTGCCGTAGCCATCGGCGCCAATCGAATGAGCCCAGGTGTCGGTGACAGGCGCGCCGCCTACCATGATTTTTACCTTGTCGCGCAATCCTGCGGCGGAAAGCGCTTCGACCACCGATTTCATATTCACCATGGTGGTGGTGAGCAACGCCGACATTGCCACCAGGTTGGCTTCGTGCTGGCGCACCGCAGCGACAATCTTTTCGGCGCTGACGTCAACGCCCAGGTCAACAATCTTGAAGCCCGCGCTTTCCAGCATCATGGCCACGATGTTTTTGCCAATGTCATGCAGATCGCCTTTGACGGTGCCGCACACGACCGTGCCGGCGGATTTCACAGCCTCGTCTCCCACGAGCAATGGCCGCAGAATGTCGCTGGAGGCACGCGCCGCACGCGCCGCAATCAGCACTTCGGGAATGAAAAATTCGCATTCCCGCATGCGGCGTCCCACCTCATCCATGGCGGGAATAATCGCCTTCGGGAAAAATTCACCCGGGCGCACGCCGTCTTTCAGCATCTTTTCCGTCAGTGCTTTGGACACAGGAGCTTTTCCATCAATGATGGCCTGTTGCAGTTCTTCGAATGGTGTCATACGAGTCTCCCTTTCTAGGTTCTGGGTGCCGCGTTCGGGGTGTTGGGTTCCGGATTCTCTCCAGCACCCAGTTCCCTGACCCCGGCGCCCATGTCTGGAAATGCCATTTCTTCCACAAAAGTTTCTTGAAAACTTTGATCGGCGTTCAGCGCCACGTGCTCGGTCTGCCGGCGAAGCCGGGCAAAGGAGCCGTCGTCTCCGTCCGGCCGAAAGAGCGCCAGCTTGGCTCCCAGCAGAGCGGTGTTGCCGGCCGCCTCGACCTTTTCCGCCGGGAAATTGATCAGCCCAATGCGCTGGGCACTGGCGCGGTTAATATAGTTCCCGAAGGCCCCCGCAAGATAGAGTTTTTTTAGATCGGCGGCAGAAGCGCCAAACCTGTCCAGCAGCATGCGAATTCCGGCGGCGATGGCGCCCTTGGCAAGTTGCAGTTCGCGAATGTCGCTTTGCGTCAGCACCACCGGCGCCGAGAGCTCCCAGGCACTTGCGCCTGCGGTGAAGCGTCCCGAGGGTTGAATTCGGCCCAACTGCAACCCGGCCGCCACGGCATCCACCAGTCCGCTTCCGCACAAACCCTGCGGCGGAACGTTGCCCAGGACGCGGCAATGAACAGCGCGGTTCTCCACCATCACCTCGGAGATCGCGCCGGTCGAGGCTCGCATACCCATGGATATCCGCGCGCCCTCGAATGCCGGGCCCGCCGCCGTCGAGGCGCACAGCAGGCGCTCGCGATTGCCAATCACAATCTCTCCATTCGTTCCCAAATCCACCAGTCCGTTCAGGTCCTCGCGTTCACCGAGTCTCGTGGCCAGAATGCCGGCCAGAATATCGCTGCCCACAAACCCGCCCAGGCACGGCAGAAATCGCACGCTCGCGGGGCCGGAGAGTTTCCACCCCAGATCCCCAGAGCCGAGAGTCTGAAGGCCGATATGCTCCGGCTCGAAAGGGTACCGCGAAAGTGGCTCAACATCCAGTCCACAAAAAAGGTGGTGCATTACGGTGTTGCCCACCACGACAACATCCTTGATTTCACTTTGCGGAATCTGCGCGGCAAAAACCAATTGCTCGATCAAGCTTCCGATCTGCTGACGGATCAAATCGCGTAGCTGTTTCGCGCCG
Organism: Terriglobia bacterium; assembly: GCA_052139985.1. Taxonomy (GTDB): domain Bacteria; phylum Acidobacteriota; class Terriglobia; order UBA7540; family UBA7540; genus Bog-366. Next base: position 19,589 of record JBKQVI010000085.1, on the reverse strand, counting down.
CCTTTGGGGACGGCAAACTGAACCCGACTCATCACGTCGGCCCCAAAGCGCGCCTGGGAGTTCAGCGCCGTGCGCACCGCCAGCACGCGGCCCGTGTCGAGATCGAGCAACTGTGCGACCAGCGTGGTGGTTCCCAGGTCCACCGCCACGCCCAGGCCCCCGCGAGGCTGAAAGGCAAACGGCGTATCGTCCACCAAAATGGCCGCGTCCCACTGGCGCAACTCGACAACCAGATCATCCTCGAGCGTGCACTGGCAAGCGAGGCGCCAGCCCTGGGCAAGCTCCTCCGCACTTAAGCGCTCGCGCTGCGGGTCATTGACGGCGACATGCCCTTCCAGAACGCGCACACGGCAGCCGCGGCATCGGCCCTGCCCGCCACAGGGGAATTCCACACCCTGGGAGAACAATAGGTCGCGCAAGGCGGTGCCCGCAGGCGCGGTCAACTCGGTCTGCACGGGCCTTAGGGTTACACGGAATGTGGGTTGGTCGGTCATGCTCTTGCAGTCAGAAGCTAGGAGTTAGAAGCTAGAATGGCTCGGGAATATGCGTTCAGTAGCCGGCTGACTTGGTCCAGTGCGTCTAGCAAGGAATCAGTCTCCGCATAACCGAGATCCCTGGCCAGAATCAGGTAGTAGTGACTTTCCTCGTAGCGACCCCTCAGCGATGTTAAGGAATCGCGCTTTGTCGGACCTCCCACGTTTTCGAAATCCTTCTGCGATATTAGCAGCTATGGATACTGCGGCTCTGCGCATCTGACTCGAAAGACCATACGTCTCCGGTTTCGGGAAAAGTGCCGTGAGCTTATAGATCGCCAATACGAAATCATGGGCTTTTCGCCAAACTACAAGGTCTTCGAACTTTTTCGCGGGCGGTAAATCAAGAGGCATTACGGCTCCTAACTTCTAGCTCCTCGCTTCTAACTCCTCGAACACGCTGCGTGGTGCTGGCGCGCGTATCGCACCAATGCGTGGACGTTGGCCGCGGGGGTATCGCGCGGCACTTCACATCCTGCTCCCACGATGAAGCGCCGGCCCGTTTCGCGATGGCATTCGGCGACCCTCGCGCAGACCGACTGCGGGGTTCCATTACGCAGGTCGCGCACGGGATCGAGATTACCCAGCAACACCTGCTCCGGTCCCATTTTCTCTCTCGCGTCCGACAGGGGCACCATGGAATCCACGTCGATGAAGTCACAGCCCAGCTCACCGATGCCCTTCAGAATCCGCCGCGTATTGCCGCAAATATGCAGTCGAGAGCGTGCCCCGAGCGCGTGCAAGCCGTCCACCATCTTCTTTTCGTACTGCCAAATAAAATCCTGATAGAGCGTCGGTCCCACCAGCGATGCGGCAGGATCGCCGATTCCAATCACGTCGGCGCCGGCTTCCACCTGGGCTCGCGCAAAACGCATGCCCACTTCGAAGACAAAATCGAAAAGGTCCCGCACAAACACCGGATCGTCATAGAAATCGAGCATGAGCGTATTGATGCCGCGCAAATCCGCGGACGCGCCGCAGGGGCCTTCCATCCAACCTTCTACGATCTTGTCGTGGCCCACGCGCTGCTTCAGCAGAGCGATGGCCTTGACGCGATCGTGCATGCGCCCTCCGCCCAGGGGATCGGGGACCTTCAGTTGCGCCAGCGTTTTCTTATCGGCAAGCAATGCGTGGGATTCGACGATGGACGCCGGGTGGTCCTCAAAGTATTCCACGACGGCCCCACAATCGGGCGCCTCGCGAGTTTCGGCAATCGCCGAGACGTGGTCGAAATCAAATTCCTCCGCAGTGCGGATTTGCGCTTCCGCCAGCACGTGGTAGTCAGTGCCGTAGGCAAAGTACTTGGCGCCGATCTGGTCTGTCGCGAACATCATGGTAATGGGCATGACCGGCAGGCAATCCACCGGCCGACCATCCAGCATGGCGAAAACGCGATCGCGGCTATTCATATGGCTTTTCCCACCGCGTGATCCCGGGCGTAGCGCAGCATGGCACGCAGGTTTTCGTGGGGAGTATCACGCACCACTTCGCAGCCGGCGCTTACAATAAATCGATCGCCTGCCTGCCGGTGGCATTCGGCCACGGCGGCGTAAACCTCTTCCGGCGTTCCATTTCGCAGCACCCGCACAGGGTCGATATTCCCCAGCAGCACCTGTTGCGGACCCATCGCCGCACGCCCCTCGTCCAAGGGAGCCAGCGAATCCAGATCAACGATGTCACAGCCTAACTTCCCCAATAATCCGAGAAGCGGCCGGGTGTTCCCGCAAATGTGCAAGCGCGTTCGCGCTCCCATGGCGTGCAGAGCGTCCATCATGCGCTTTTCGTAAGGCCACACAAATTCCTCATAAATCTTCGGGCCTACCAGCGAAGCCGCCGCGTCGCCCACGCCGATCAACTCCGCGCCGCTAGCCAACTGCGCCTTGGCGAACGTGAGTTCGAGATCCAGAACAAATTCAAATAGTTCGGCGACGAAATCCGGGTCATCGAAGAAATCCATCATCAACGTGTTGATGCCGCGCAGGTCGGCGCCTTCCGCGACCGGGCCTTCGATCCAGCCTTCAATCAGTTTTTCTTTGTGCACGCGCGTCCGGTACAGGCCCAGCGCACGCAGGCGGTTGCCCATCCGAGGACTGGTGTACGGGTCTGGCACTTTCAACCCGCTCAGTGTCCGCTTGTCCGCCAGCAGCGAGTTCATCTCGTCGAGGGCGGGCGGCTGGTTGGGGAAATATTTCACGGGCGCACCGCAGTCGGCCGATTCGCACGCGGGGTCGGACATGATATTGACGTAATCGAAATCGAATTCGGCCGCGGTGTGGATCTGCCCTTCCACCAGGATCTGGCAGTCGGTAGCGTAATCGCGGTACTGAGCGCCAATTCGATCGCCTGCAAACATCATCGTCATCGGCATGAAGGGCAAGCTATCGACGGGCTTGCCATCGAGAAGAGCGAGAATGCGTTCGCGTCCAGTCATGTGAGAACCTCAGTGACAGGCCAAAAATCTAGTGACAAGTGACGAGTGACAAGAAGAAAGTCCGGAGTCCGGCGTTCGGAGTCAGAGGCCGGAGGCGTAAACGCCGGACTTCGGACTTCGGACCCCGGACTGCCGCTTTGCTCGTCACTTCTTTTCAATAGCGTCCGAATTCCCTCGCTGCGGCTACGAGCGCGCTAACGTTCTCAGGTGGCGTCGTGGGCGGGATGGCGCAGCCCGGGCCCAGAATGAATCGGCCTCCCGGCTTCCAGGTAGTGATGAGTTCCCGCGTCGCTTCCCGAACTTGCTTCACCGTTCCGCGAGCCAAGACGCCGCTGGGATCGATGTTTCCAAACAAAACGTGGTTCATTCCGGCGGTTTGTTTCGCTCTTACGGCGTCGGTTTTGTAATCGAGTTCGAAACCGCAGGGTTCATATTCTGCCAGCGAGTCGAGGATTCGGCTGGTGTCGCCGCAAATGTGAATCACTACGAAGATGCCGTCCGCGGCTAGGTCCTTCACCAGTCGCTCTTCGTAGGGCCGCGCAAAACGGTCGAACATGCGGGGCGAAGTGACGTCGGGGCCCGCCAGACTATCACCCAGTGACGTTAGGTGCGCCCCGGCCTTCGCCAGCGCTCGATGCACGGCGAGGTGGCTTTGGTAGCAAATCTCCATAAGCTGGGCGATGCGAGGATTGTCCGGCTGCTCGACGAGCTCCATCAGGAATTCCTCGATACCGCGCACCAGGCAGGCGAGGCCGAAAGCGGCTTGATCAGCGTTGCCCCGAATGGCAACTTCGCTGCCGACTTGTTTCGACATCAGGCGGACAGCCTCCAGCAAAGCGGGAACGCGGCCATCTGATTCGGGATTGACCACCGTCAAGCGACCCACTTCATCGAGACTGCGAATGGCAGGCTCTACGATGCGGCCCGGCTCATTCGGAGCGCATTCCGACCTGGCACCCAGGGCTTCGGCCAGCATGGTGGTGTCAGTATCCACAAGAATGCAGTCGTGGCCGTATTTCTCCACTGCCTGGAGGTGAGTGCGGGCAATGGCCTCCGGGTTGACGCGGTAATCTTCCATGCGGACACCCGCTTCGCGCGTGGCCAGCATAAAATTATGGAGGCAAACGGGCACCCGATCGGGAATCCCACCCGCCAGAACCGTCCGCACCCGCTCAAGAGAATTCATAGTTTTGGAACCTTAGGAAAGCAGCGAGCGGCCAGCAAGGATGGAAACTGGAAACTGGAAACTAGAAACTGGAAAACCGCGGCGAGTTTCGACTTTCCAGTTTCGAGTTTCGTTCTTTGCCGGCTTGTCACTCATCACTGCTTTTCCGCTTGCTGGAAAATCGCGGCGAGTTTCTAATTTCCAGTTTCAAGTTTCGCTTTTTGCCGGATTGTCACTCGTCACTGCCTTAATGACTCCGTCGTCGTAACTCGCTGCAATGCTGTGGCCGGGCGGAACCACCAGGAATTCCTTGGAGTCCCACTTGCCGTTCACGAGGCGCTGGATCAAGCCGATGTCACCGGCGATCTTTTCGTAGGTCCAACCCCTTTTGGCCGCTTCGTCGCGCGCGCGCTGCTCGAAGCTGCCGTCGGGTTCGATGCCCATCTCAATGTAGGTAATCTGGGTATAGTGGCGGGCCAGATTCTTGCCAAACTCCTCCCACAGATATTTCGCGTTGTCTTCTCCGTACTTGGCCACCATTTCGTCGTATTTCTGCGTCAATCCCAGCTTGTTGCCCAGCGCAAGTTGGCCTAACTCGCCGTCCGCCTCGCCGCGTTCAATCCATCCGGTGGTCTTAAAATACACGCCGGGATGGGCATTGAAGTAGTCCATGTACCGCCCCGAGTTTCCCAGGAAAACCGTGATGCAGTCATGCCCGCGCGGGACCACCAGGGGAATGGATTTGGTGGTGAGGCCCACGATGCCGTTATTACAGAGGCCGTAACCCAGCAGGAGGGCATCGTATTCACGTTCCTCCACCCGATCGATGGCGGCCTGCAAGCGCGCCCGCATGTCTTCGCAGCCGATGTCATGCAGGCCCTTGGGGAGAAAGTCGAAGTCGATGATGTGCGGCGAGCGCGCCACGCACGCGCAAAACTCACGGAAGAAGATTTCGCAACTGATGAGCTTTAGACGCATAGAGTCTCGGGACGAAAATTCACGGAATACCTTGCAACATTGGAGATGACCATCTCAAGCGGGGGCCAATCGTCGTGCCCTGCGAGAGCACGGTACCGGATCCCCGCAGGGGATCAATTCAATAGCCGGGGGCAACGCCCCCGGAACATCGCCCAGAAGGCCACCGACCCTGAAAGGGTCGATAAGCCCTCCCTCAGGACCACAGATAACGTTCGTCGTATGGGACATGGTATTTCTTCAGCAACAACATGAACTCTTCGTCGAAGCTCTGCTTCTTGTGTCGGTCCTTTTGCCGCCCAATGTACAGCTTCAAGGCCTCCACCTGCGACTCGCCGACGGTAAAGGCTCCGTATCCATCCTGCCAACCGAACGTCCGGAACACGCTTCCCTTGGTCTTAATCCATTTGGAAGAACTCTTCTTGAGTTCTTCCATCAAGTGACAAAGGGCAACTTTCTTCGATAGCGAGACCAATAAGTGAAGGTGATTCTCCGTACCGCCAGCAGCCAGGCAACGGGAGTCCAGGTTCTTCGCGGTCCCTCCCAAGTATGCGTAGAGTTCGGGCTCGACCTCTGAGGTGATCATTGGTTGGCGGTTCTTGGTTGAGAAAACCACATGTACCATAAGGTTGACGAGCGTCTGAGCCATGGTTGTTCCGTTGCTGAATTGACCCCTTCAGGGTCAACTCGGCAACGTCTACTTTCCGGGGGCGTTGCCCCCGGCTATTCAATAAATCCCCTGCGGGGATTAAAAGCCATCCGCAGGTTGAAACCTGCGGCTAATCACGGAGGCCCCTTCAGGTCCGGCCTACTGCCCACTGCCTTCTGCCTACCGCGTACGGCCTACTGCTTACTCCGTAACACCGGTCTGAGCGCTCGAATAAACTCCGGGCTGGTGCCGCAGCAGCCGCCCAGGAAGTTCGCTCCCGCTGCGAGTAAGGCCGGAGCATGACGGGTAAACGCTTCCGGCGCCGTCCGGTAGTGCGCTCCACCCTCCACCAATTCCGGCAGGCCCGCGTTGGGCTTGATCCAAATGGGCAGCGTGGTAGATTGGTGCAGGCGCTGGCAGAGGGCAGAGTAGCTCTCAATTCCCTGCCCGCAATTGGCCCCGATCACATCCGCTCCCGCTTCGGTAAGTTCTGTGGCCGCCGCTTCCGGGGTGGTTCCCATCATGGTACGGTCAAGGTTTTTGCCGGAATCGAACGCCATGGAGACGATGATCGGCAATCCAGTCGTACGCGCCGCCTCGACCCCAACCTTCGCCTCCGCCAGGTCGCTCATGGTTTCGAAGATCAGAGCGTCCGCGCCGCCTTCCGCCAGGGCTTGGGCCTGTTCGGTGAAAGCCGTCAGCAGTTCCTCTTCGCTCACCTCGCCCATCATCAGTAGCTTGCCGCTTGGCCCCATGGAGGCAAAAACGCGAGCGCGTCCCGCGGCGGCGCGCCGGGAAATCTCGACACCCTGGCGGTTGATTTCACGCAAGTGCTCCGCGAGTCCGTGGCGCTCCAGTGCGAGGCGGTTGGCGCGGAAAGTGTTGGTCAGGATCACCTGGCTGCCGGCCTCAACGTAAGCGCGCGCGACGTCTTCCACGCGGTCCGGGTGCGTCAGGTTCCAGTGGTCGGGGCATTCGCCGGCCTCGAGGCCCCGAGCCTGGAATTCCGTCCCCCACGCGCCGTCGGTGAGGACGGGGCCATGGGCAAGAAGTTGTTGAATCAGGCTATGCATAAGTCCCTCAAAAAGTGACAAGTGACGAGTGACAAGTGACAAGCAAGCAGAAGAGGAGTGACAAGTGACGAGTGAGAAGCGAACAAGCCGTTACTCGAGACAAGCGACGCATGGCGGGAGACGGGTTTGAAAAAGTGCTTTCCTCCACAGCCGGTTTCGTCGAAGCTTGTTTGTCACTGCTCATTGCTCATCTGCCTGCTCGTCACTCGTCACTCGTCACTTGTCACTCGTCACTGCTTTTCTACGCCGCCTTCGGCAGTTCCAACTTCCCTTCCCGGAACGCGCGGAGGTAGTTGGCGCAATACTCGTCGCGACCCAGCAGGGCCTCGGCGGCGCGGATATTGGCCATCAACTGTTGGTCGCACGGGTCCACGATGCCGGCGTCCAAGCCGCGGGCCATCAGCAGCACAGCGAAGGTTTCGTTGAGAAGCTTGCGCAGAGGAAGTCCAAACGACACATTGCTGACGCCGGCGCTGGCGTGCACGCCGGGGTACTTCGCGGTGATCTGTCCAACTGCGTCCAACAAACCCTTGCCGTGCTCCGGACCCGTGCTGACCGGCAGCACGCAGCCGTCCACATAGATGTCGTCGAGCGCATAGCCTTCCGCAGTCAGCAAATCCACTAGGTGCGTGGCGTGCGCCACGCGTTCCTCGGCGGTGATGGGCGGGCCCGACTCGCCCAGACAGAGGGCGATGATCTTGGGGCGAAATTCCTTCAACACCGGCATCAGCGCGGCGATGCGCGCCGGCTCATTGGTGATGGAATTGATCATGGCGCGCTGCTTGCAAAGCGGTAGGGCGCGGCGTAAGGCTTCCGGGTCGGCGCTATCGAGACAGAGCGGCACGGAAACGGTTTCCTGCACAATGCCTACGAGCCACGGCAGGACTTCCAGTTCCTGCCCGGGCAGGCCGCCATTCACATCGAGCATGTCGGCGCCGGCGGCTACCTGTTTGCGGGCAATTTCCTGGAAGAAGGCCACATCGCGGGCCGCGGCGGCCGCGCCGACCTTTTTACGAGTGCAATTAATTAATTCACCGATGATAAGCATAAAATCAAATTCCCTCCTGGGTGAATTTGCCCCGAAGGGGCAAACCGTGAGTAGCCGTGGGTGCAACCCACGGAAAGGAACCCCAAAACACCTGTCGGCCCTGAAGGGGCCGGACAACCTACCGATTCACCGTACGTGCCGTTCATTAAATTCAATCCTATCGTCGTTTAACAATTTGTCGTCCCCACACGGTCAACCCCTTTGGGGTTGGCACAATGGATCGCCATGCGATCCGTGGGTGCAACCCACGGATTAAACGCCCAAAATCCCACTCGGCCCTGAAGCGATCGGACAATATACCGATTCACCGTGTGCTTTCGTTAATCCTGCGCAACTGAGTACGCTGGGTGCCGGCGAGGAGGGGCTTGTGGCCGAGCATCTTCAGTTGACAGAGGAATAGCGCCTTCCGTTCCACTTGTAGAGGGTCGTGGTTTCGCCGTCGGCCCATGTCTTTTGCAAGTCGTAGTACCCATTGGTGACCGTTTTCAGTACGTTAACTCGTGCCACATTTCCCACATCGCCCTGCTGTCCGAGCACTTGGGTAAATGCACCCTTAGCTACCTCCGCGAACAAAGAAAGCGAGCATCCTGCCGACCCGCAAGCGCCCATGTTGCGGTTTTCCGCGAGAACCCCCATTTTGCCAGATGGTGTAATCAGCAACCTGCGCCACCAAAGATTCTGGCGAAATTTCTCGTGGCAGCCCTTTCTGTATGATCCCAGCCACTGGTCACAGTAGTCCTTCTCATCTCCAGCCATCGCCTTTAGGATACCCTTTGGCAACCCCTGGGCCCCCTGCGTATCCGCCTGCTGTGCAAGTGCGAATGTGGTGAGCAAACAGATTGCTACTAATAGTCGCCCGACTCCTTCGCCAAGAACTCTATCGGATTTTACGTTCTGGGAGGCCCGTTTTCCGGCCATTTTCGCGGACGTGCCGTTCATCAAATTCCATCCTCGCGTATCCATTTGTCGTCCCCACACGGTCAACCCCTTGCTCCATGGATCGCTCCGCGATCCGTAGGTGCAACCCACGGATCAAAAGCCCAAAATCTCAGTCGGCCCTGAAGGGGCCGCACAATGGTCCGCTTCAGAGCATATATCGTTCGTCAAATTCAATCCCCGCCTCCTCCAACAATTTGCGGTATTCCTCCGCAAATGTAGTGCGGCGGTGGTGTTCTTCTTGCCCCTTGATGTATTCGATCAAGCCCCCAATTTCACCCTTGGAGTGCGTGAACGCCGCATAGCCATCCTGCCAATGCGAGAACATGGGAAACACCGCCTCCTCCTTAATCCACAGAGATGACCCCGTTTTGATGTCCTTTACCAGATTTGCGAGGTTGACTGTCGGATGAAGGCTGGTGAGCAAATGAACGTGATCGTCTGACCCATTGATTCGATAGAGGTGGCTTTCGCGATTCTTCAAGATACCCCAGATGTAGCGAAACAGGTCTTGCCGACGGTCCGCCTTGAGGGTCGGCTGACGTTCCTTCGTCGAGAAAACGATGTGGTAGCAGATCTGTGTGTACGTTGACATGGAACAGTTCCAATACGGTCAACCCCGTTGGGGTTGGCGTAATTGGGTTACGAGCCTCATCCGCAGGTTGAAACCTGCGGCTACTCATGGATGGCCCCTTCGGGGCCTGCTTACTGCTTGCCGCCTACCTTCACGTCAACTCGCTTGCCGAGGTTGTCGATCCCCACGAAACGATTGGCCAGGGCGTTTGTACCGTCCAACACCCAATCGCGCGGCGGAATCAGCTTGTGGGCGAACTTTCGGGGATCGTCACCCATGGCGAGCGCTCCCTTGTAAATCACGTTCCAGATGCAGGCTTGTTCGGGCCGAGCTTCACAGGTGCCATCCATCCGCGAGCCTCCGCAAGGGCCGTTGCGCAGTTCCTTGTAGCACCACCCCATCGAGCAGCCCGCGTAGTCCAAGTGGTCTTGCAGGCAGTCGCCGCAACTCTTGCACCCTAGCGTCGCTTTGCGATAGAGGGTGGACGGCTCGAGCAGCCAATACCACAGACCATGACGCCAGGAGTTGGACTTGCCGTTGGTCTTCAAGTGGGCGCCGAAAAAGCGCGCGCCCAGGGAACCGTCGGCGATGAAGTGCCGGTGCACCTGCTTCGATAGCCACTGCGAAACCGTAGCGTGCGGCCTCGCGGAATTCAGTTGGTATTTCCCACTAGTGTCACTCAAGCCATCTTTGCCCGCGGGCAGCAGGTAGAACTCCTGGGCGATGGGCAATACCAACTCATCCATGCGACTGCGCCACTCGCTGCCGATGGCCGCGGCGCGTTCGCCGATGGTCATGAAGTCCCGGTGCGAAAGGTTGAACCCGCCAATGTGCGCTCCGGCAAAACCCAGATCCTTTACCGCCGCCACCATCAGCGCCGCCCGCTCCAGGCGCTCAGGCTACTTTTCTATTTCCAGCCGCTGGATGAGTTCATTAGGAATCACGCAGCCTGCCACTTCCCCAGCCTGCATCATCTGCGCGATCTTGGCCGTGGGAACGTAAACGTTGGCAAGCACGGGAATGTGGCCCAAACCCTCTCGCTCCATGTACTGTTTCAGTTCGTAAAGCTTGCGCAGGTTGTATCCCAACTGCGTGATGATGAACTGCGCTCCTGTGGCGATTTTCAGTTGCAGCTTGTAGAGCTGCATCATCTGGTCGGACTCGTGGACCTTGTAAGGGTTCACTACGGCGCCGCCGAAGAAATCGAAAGGCGTGCTGTGGACCGTGCGCGGCCCTAGGTTGTATTCGATGCCAGTCCGCATCGCTTCGAGCAGCCGCACGATCAGCACGGAATCCAGGTCGTACACGGGTTTCGCCCTGCCGGTGAATCCCTCCTTCTGCGCGTCACCCGTCAAGGCCAGGATGTTTTCCACGCCCATGCGCGCCAGAGCGTGCAGGCGGCTCTCAAGAGATGCGCGGTTCCCATCCTTGCCGGTGAGATGCGCAATCGGCGTCAGGCCCTTCTCCTTGATGGCCGCGACAAAGGACTCCGGTGGCAATGCCGGATTGCCGCCCGGCAGGTCCGTCACACTGATCACCTTGATGCCGTCAGGCTCGGCGGCAGCTTCATTGACGAACGTCTCCGCCTCTTTAACGTTGTGGTCCCGGCCCAGCACCAACTCCGCAGTGCAGAAGAATTCTCTTTTCTGAAGCGCCGCCCGCAAGTGATTTTCAGTTGTGACTTGGACGTTCTCGGTCATTCAAATCTCCTTGAAGAGCAGTGACAAGTGACAAGTGGCGAGTGACAAGCAAGCAAAAAAGCACTGACGAGCACGGAAAAGCCGCGGACCTAAAGAGCAGGTCCGCGCTACGCCTCAATCTCCCTTGCCAGGACCGAAATCCGAAAATCGCGGCGAGTTTCGAATTTCCAGTTTCCAATTTCCAGTTTCCCCTTTTCGCTTGCTCGTCACTCGCTACTGCCATTCCGCTTGCTAGCCACTAACCACTAGCCACTGCCCTTACCCCCCTGGACTCGGCTCCCGGTCTCCGTGTAGCGAAAGGGCCGCCTGGTAGCTGTTGACTAAGCGGCGGCCGATGAGCTTGGCGAGGTGCTTGTAGACGATCATTCCGCTGGCGGGATCTTGTAGCAAGATCTCATCCAACTGCTTTTGCTCAATCCGGAGCACCTTGACGGGAACCAGACATTCCGCCGAGGCCGTATACGTTTCATTCTCGACCAAACTCGACCAGCCGAGGAGATCGCCGGAGTCGCTGGCCACATAGGCCAGGAGCTCGTGCCGGCCCTGGCTCAGCCGCACGCGCCCCTCCTCCAAAATGAAGAAGTGGAGGGCAGGGTCACCTTGCCGAAAAATGAAATCTCCTTGCGGGTGCGATTCCTCGCGCGCGCTTTCCAGAATCCGCCGGCGTGTCGTTTCCGCAATTCCCTGTAAAAGGTAGGCTTGCATGGTCGGCCCCCCGCTCAAAACATTCCACGTACTTTCCCGGTTTTCACGTCGATGTCCACACGGCGGAATCCGGGGTTGGAAGACGTTCCCGGCATCAAACTGATCGTGCCGGCGCAAGGGCACAGGAACTTCGCTCCCGAATACACCAACACATCGCGAATGGGCAGAACCCAGCCTTCCGGCACTCCCTTGAGCGCCGGATCGTGGCTCAGGCTCAGGTGGGTCTTCACCATCATCGTGGCATAGTCGGCAAACTTGGGGTCCGCCTCGAGTTGCTTGGACTTCGCTTCCGCCTCGGGCGTCCACGCCACGCCATCCGCACCGTATATCTCCTTGGCGATCATCTCCACGCGGTCCCGCAGCTTCATCTCCTGGGGATAGAGGTAGCGAAAATTCACCTCCTCCTTGCAAGCGTCGAGCACCGCGTCCGCTAGCTCCAAGGCGCCATCGCCACCCTTGGCCCAATGCTGGGAAGCCGCGCAGCGCGCGCCTGCGGCCTCCACCGCCCTCTTTATGAGGGCGATTTCTTCATTGGTGTCGGTATGAAATTCATTGATGCAGACCACCGGATTGATTCCCGACCGGCGAATGATGCCGAGGTGGTGGAGCAGGTTGGGAAGTCCCTTTTCGAGAAGGCGCAAATTCTCCTTGGTGTATTCTTCCGCGAGGGGCAAGCCGGGTGCGACACGCGGTCCGCCACCGTGCATCTTGAGCGCGCGAATCGTGGTGGTCAGCACCGAAACGTTGGGCGTCAGTCCGCTGCAACGGCATTTGACGTTCCAGAACTTTTCGAAGCCAATGTCCGCCGCGAAGCCGCTCTCCGTGACGTGGTAGTCGAACATCTTCAGACCCAGCCGGTCGCCGATGATCGAGGACTGGCCCACAGCGATGTTGGCGAAGGGCCCCGCGTGCACCATGCAGGGCTGATATTCCGCCGTGCTGCACAGGGTGGGATTGATGGTGTTGCGCATCCAGGCGGCCATGGCTCCAGCAACTTCCAGGTCGCCGGTGGTGACCGGTCTACCCTGCTTATCGTAGGCAACGGTAATCTCGCCTAAACGCTTGCGCAGGTCGGCCAGGTCCGTCACGATGGCCAGAATCGCCATCAGTTCCGAGCTGACCGTAATGGCGAACTTGGACTGCATCATGAAGCCGTCCTGCTTGCCGCCCATGCCGATAATGATATTGCGCAACGCCTGCGCGCAGAAATCCAGCACCCAACCCATTTCGACGCGCGTGGGGTCGACGTCGAGGCGGCGCATTTTGCTGAGCTTCGCGAGCTGCTCGTCGCCATAGTTCCGCTCGTGCTGCATGCGGGCCGTGAGCGCGACCATGGCCAGGTTGTGGGCGTTGGCGATATCGTTGATGTCGCCGGTGAGGCCAAGGGAAAATTCCGTCATGGGAATCAGCAGGGCGTTGCCGCCGCCCGCCGCCGTTCCCTTCACATTCATGGTGGGCCCGCCAGAGGGTTGACGCAGACAGCCTCCGACATTCTTGCCACGCTTGCCAAGACCCTCCATTAAGCCCAGGGAGGTTGTGCTTTTTCCCTCACCTAAAGGGGTGGGCGTAATGGCCGTAACTTCGATGTACTTGCCGTCCGGGCGTCCCTTGAGGCGCTCGATGATTTTCAGAAAATCGAGCTTGGCCAGCCTTCCCATGGGAATAACTTCATCTTGTTGCAGCCCCAATCTTTCCTGCCAATCGCGAGGACTCGGCAGGCGCTCTTCTGCCGCCTCTGAGATTTGCCAGTCCTGCATCTGTGTCGCGTCAAAAGCCATCCGAAATTCCATCCGAAATTGGCCGGTACAATCAAGTTATTAAAGCACTTAGGCTGCCATTCCCGAAGGTGCGCACAATAAGTCGCTGTTCCCTTAAGATCGACATTTTGCCTTACCTTCCCGATTCTGGCGCGGATAGAGTATAGTCGTAATTTGATATCCTTGCGCACCCGTTGTGACCCTTTGGAAAGCACAGAATCCGCGCTTTGCAGATGACACGCAGAGTGCAATTCGTCGCCGCCGAATTTGTCCTGATGATGCCCATGCCAACGCGAACCACGAAGTGGGCCGGCTGTAGTTTCGGCATCACAATTGCAAAATACTTCTGGGCCGAAACAAAATGACGCACATGTCCCCAAGCCGCTCTTTCGGTTTATCGGAAAATTTCAGGCCAAACGCCCATCAGGGTTTTGGGCTTGAAGGCGCACGGGACATTTTCCCCAGGCTTTCCCCTAAAACAATTTGCCGCCCGAAGATGAACCCGTCTCCGTGCGGAAGGGCCACGCTCCCTATGAAAAAGCGGGGCTGGCGACCGTAAGTGCTCTCTGCACTTCGGAAACCAGCCGCGAATGCCTTATGAGAAGGAACGGACTACTATGAGCCTAAGCCAACTTGCTAGATCGATCAGTGAGTCGCCCACCCTGAAGCTGAACGAAACCGCCGCATTGCTACGGGAAAAGGGCGAGCCCGTGATTCACCTGGGCGGGGGTGAACCGAAAAGTAAAGCGCCCATCGATGCCGTGATCAACTGCACGGCGCTGCTCAATACCGGCGAGGTCCGCTACACAGCGCCGGATGGCATACCGGCCTTGAAGAAGGCGGTGATTCGTTACACCGAGGAGCATTACCACAAGCTGGTCTCGGCTGACAACGTCTTGGTTTCCGGCGGAGCGAAGCAGGCCCTGATGGTTTTGCTCCACGCAATTCTCGACCCGAAGGAAGAAGTGATATTTCCCGCACCTTTCTGGGTAAGCTACCCGGAGATGGTGAAGCTCGCTGGGGGTGTACCAGTGGTGGTGACGGCCGAGGACGGCACGTTCTGTCCCAGCGTTCGAGAAATCGCCGACGCCGTGGGTTCTTACACCAAGGCAATCATTCTGAACAGTCCCAACAATCCCTCCGGCGTCATGTACTCGAGAGAATTCGTGGCGGAGATGGTGGAATTCTGCGAGAAGAAAAGCCTTTACCTGATCATGGACGATATCTACAACCGCTTGGTCTTTAATGGCAAAAGCGCTCCGATTTGCTACGACTCGATGCGGGTCCCGCTCGAACAATCCAAACTTGTGGTCATCAATGGTGTGTCGAAGACCTACGCTATGACCGGTTTCCGTATCGGCTGGGCCATCGCTAATCGCGAGTTGACCGAGGTGATGGGGAACATCCAATCACAGCAAACCTCGGGTCCCGCTGCGCCTTCGCAATGGGCGGCGGTGGGAGCGCTGAACGGTGTGCAATCCTCGGTGGAGGCCCTGCGGTTGACGCTTGAGAACAATCGCAACGTCATGCTCGATCGCCTGGAGGCCATTCCCGGCGTGAAAGTAGCCAAGCCCGATGGCACCTTCTACTGCTTCCCTGATTTCAGTGCGTACATGAAGGATTCGCAGAAGCTGGCAAACTTCCTGCTCCAGAAAGTACGGGTCGTAGCAGTACCGGGCAAGGAATTTGGCTTCGAAGGCCACTTGCGCCTCAGCTACTGCGGCACCATGAAGGATATTACCGAAGGACTTGAGCGGATTCAGTGGGCGCTTGATCCCAACTCGGCCAACGAGCTCTACCTCGGCGACCGGAAGTTGGTGAGGGATTGGATGTAAGAACTCGGGACACGGGTTAAGGGGTATGGGGAACGAGAAAAACCCGAACGTCGAGTTCATACAGACGTGGGGCTCTGGCAATACACCAACCCAGAACCCCGAGTTTGGAGCGGCACGGGATTCAGAGTTGGGGATTTGGGATTCGGGCGTGTCCCCTGTCCCGTTCCCCGTGCCCCGAAACCCAAGTTATGAAGGACCCAATCATGAATATTTACCTTGACATCGTTTCACCTGCTTCCAAAGAAGCCGGAGCTCTGGCGAGTGACTACGGGTTGCAAAACCACGGCCTGTTGAATTTGCGGCGCGCCTATTGGAATCTGAGCACGGCCGCGCTTTACGAGGAGATTGTGTTTCGCTCGGAGGGCAGCCTTACCCACTTAGGACCTGTGCTCGTAAACACGGGCAAGCACACGGCGCGCGCGGCTGCCGACAAGTTCGTGGTGCGCGAACAGTCTACCGAAGATCGCGTCTGGTGGGGCACCTACAATCGTCCTTTCACCAGTGAGAACTTCAGCTCACTGCTAACCCGCTTGCAAGGATACCTGCAGGGCCGCGACGTG
Organism: Terriglobia bacterium; assembly: GCA_052139985.1. Taxonomy (GTDB): domain Bacteria; phylum Acidobacteriota; class Terriglobia; order UBA7540; family UBA7540; genus Bog-366. Next base: position 3,648 of record JBKQVI010000085.1, on the reverse strand, counting down.
TTTGTGCAGGATTGCTACGCTGGGGCCGATCCCGAGTACTCCTTGCCCATCCGCATCATTACCCAGAAGGCCTGGCACAGTCTCTTTGCGCGCACGCTGTTCCTAAAGATCCGCAATCAGGATAAGCTCAAGAGGCACGTGCCGGAATTCACCGTGATTGCCGTGCCGGGATTCCAGGCTTCGCCGATGGTGGACGGAACCCGCACCGACACGTTCATCATCCTCAATTTCCGGGAGCGCCTGGCTATCATCGGCGGCTCGAATTACGCCGGCGAAATCAAGAAGACCATCTTCACCGTGCTCAACTTCCTGCTGCCGCTTGAGGGCGTTCTCTCCATGCACTGCTCGGCCAACGTCGGCGCGGACGGCGACGTGGCCATTTTCTTCGGGTTGTCGGGAACCGGCAAGACCACGCTTTCCGCCGACCCCAAGCGCCACCTGATCGGCGACGACGAGCACGGTTGGAGCGACAACGGCATTTTCAATTTCGAGGGCGGCTGCTACGCCAAAGTCATTCGGCTTTCGGAGGACGCCGAGCCGCAAATATATGCCACCACGCGCCGCTTCGGAACCATTCTGGAGAATGTCGTTTACGACCCCGTCTCGCGCAATGTGGATTTGAACGACGACAAAGTCACGGAGAACACGCGCGCCGCTTATCCGCTCGAATATATCGAAAATCATCTTCCGGAGAAGCGCGCGGGCCATCCACAGAACGTCATTTTCCTCACTTGCGATGCCTCCGGCGTCATGCCACCCATCGCGCGCCTTACTCCCGACCAAGCCATCTACCATTTCATCTCCGGCTATACCAGCAAAATTGCCGGTACGGAAATCGGTCTGGGCATCGAACCGCAAATCACCTTCAGCACGTGCTTCGGCGGTCCGTTCATGGTGCATCATCCCTACGCTTACGCCGAATTGCTTAAGAAGAAGATCGTCAAACACGGGGCCGCCGTGTGGCTGGTGAACACCGGTTGGACGGGCGGACCGTTCGGCGTAGGCAAACGCATTAGCATTCAGCACACCCGCGCCCTGCTGAACGCTGCTCTGAGCGGGAAACTCCAGAAAGTGGAGTTCTACCAGGATCCCGTATTCGGATTCGACGTGCCCAAACACTGTGAGGGAGTTCCCACTGAAATACTCGATCCTGCCAACACGTGGCCGAGCCGTGACGAGTATTACAGGAAGTACGATGCCCTGGCCGCGCGCTTTATCGAGAACTTCAAACTCATGATGCGCGAGTGTCCCGAACACGTGCTCGAAGCCGGGCCAAAGCGCCTTGCCGCCACACCGGTGCGGTGAGCCGATTGCCTCCGATGCTCCCTGTCTACTCCACTGAACGCAGCAGGTTATTTGGGAAGATCGATTCGCATCCCCGTAAGTGAGGGGGCCCGGGGAGAAGGGACGTAGGCGACCCCGTGGACAAAGGTCCCCCCACGGATAACCGCATCCTTATAGACGATTCTTATCGGAGTGAAGATGTTGGCTGCTCCGGGTGAATACGGCAGTGCAGCCTCCATGACGGTGCCAATGGGATAATCCTTGTGTCCGCAGAAGCGAAAACCACCCCGCGAAATGTTTTCCGTAGTCACAACCTCTTGGCCATGCACGAAGTCTCGGAGACAAGCATTGACCTTTAGGCTGATGCGTGGAGCCCTCCGTTCCTGAATCGTATGGCGGGATTCGGAAACCGCCACGTCAACCGGATTACGTTCCTCTGCCGCCGCTGTCCGCGCCCACAAGGTTGGTTGGTTACACTGCTGGCAGGGGCGCGTGAGGCATTCGTTGGCAAGAAGAACTTCCAATTCGAAAACGTCCAGGTGCACGACCTCCTGAGCATGGCAGTTTGCGCACGCCAGAAACGCCCGGCCCGCCGGGTTCTCCGTGCCGTCCAACAAGGGGAAAGCGATGCCCCAAACGTTTAGCTCCGGGTGCAGGATCTCCACGCCAAAGTGGCAGCCCTCTTCGTCACCCAGGATGGGACCGATCACCCGCAGCTCCGCGTCCAGGCCCGTCATCAAACTTCTGAGCATCAGCTTCTGCTGCGGGACTAGAGTATGCCTGGAGATGATCTTGGCTCCCCGGCGGCTGACGACGAGGGTCTGCGTGTTCTCTTCAAATTCCTGGCCCGTATTGTCCGTTCCCGAGATAGTGATTGGCACCTCCAGATAAACGCGATCGCTCGTGCGCATTTCCCAATCCCCTCCATGGCCTCCCTTCCGAAAGAGAATAGGGCATCCCCTTCGGTCGGGCTATCGATTTGCCATTTCTAAGCGGCCAAGATTGTATGCCCGGTCAGGCCGCCAATCAACATCAAACGCCCTGGCTGCCATTTCTTCTGGCGCGCCGAGCGTTTACAACCTATCGATGCACCATGAAACAGATCCTATGGTACGTAAGGTGGGGACCTTAGTTGGTCTCAGACGCCTAACAAATGTAGTAAGCTACTGAAACTAAGCGGCTTAATTTCAAGCGACTCAAGCTCTCCCGACATTCCCTCCTCGATCGCGGGCCAGCTCGCCGCCGCCCAAGTGACTTAATGTCGATACATTACGATCCTTTGTGCCCGGAGGTCTCGGTAATGAGCTAAATTAATAAAGATAAGCCTTGCAACCAGCCGAAATGGCCAGTAGCCTTGTAAGGTTTGACTGGCGAGCGACGCTGGTTCATTTCGCATCAAATACAATGGAGCGGTCAGGTCATGGCTAGGCCAAAGGGTGTGGTGATTCAAGGCGTTCGATTCCGTCCGGGAGAAGTGGACTGGGAAGACGCACATAGCACGACGCGGGGGAAACTCCCCGATTTTGACGCCATGCGCGAAGGCAACACCTTCGTGGGTTCCAAGATCACTTCTGCGGGCCTCATCGCCAAGATTGGGAAGTACTTGCTGATCATCACGGAAAAGGATGAGCCGCTGGAAGAGTTCGACTTCACTCTGATCCCGCTTCACGCCAAGATTCAAATTCGGTACCACTAGAGCAGTCGAAGAAGTCGAAGAGTTGAAAAGTCAAAGAAGCCCCATAGGTTGAATAAGGTAGGACTCCTGGCTTTACAACTTTTTGACTTTTCAACCCTTTGGACTCCAGTTTTTTCTTCGATTCTTCAACTCCTGAACTCCTTAGACTTACTCCGGACGGTGAACCTGTGGCCAACCTCCAAGACGGCAAATCGACCCTCCTTCAGGTGATCCACGACGGCATGGGCGCCGCCGACCCCGAATTGCAACACACCTTGTTGCGGAAGTACTTGCTCCTCCTACAGGAAAATGAAACCCTGCCGGGCGCGATATGCTTTTACACCTCGGGCGTCAAGATGGTCGTGGAAGGCTCGCCCGTGCTCGACGTTTTGCAATCGCTGGAGTCTCGCGGCATTCGCCTGATTATCTGCAAGACCTGCCTCGATTACTTTGGACTGCTCGAAAAGGTTCGCGTCGGAACTGTCGGCGGCATGGGAGACATCATCGCGGCGCAATGGCTGGCAAACAAAGTCATCTCGCTCTGACTCTAGGACTTTCCTGCTTGCAACCGATGTTCACCTCTAAGTTTTTGAGATAACTTGTGTTGCCTTGTGGGGTTAAGTGCGATTTTGGCCCTAAGTATGTAGACATGCATAGTACGTTGTAAGTCGCATTTATCCTTTACAACA
>JBKQVI010000084.1:0-17382 GCA_052139985.1 Terriglobia bacterium | reverse complement strand
ATGCCAGTCCGAAGAGCAGAAGCTCGAGGCGATCACCTGGGCCTATAAGAACATCAAGCCGACCGACGCGACCATCATCGGCCTTTACCCGCGCTATTCCGACCAAGTCGCGGAAACCGTCAAGATGGTGCAACAGGCCCTGGCGTGAAAGCGCTTTTCTTAAGAAATGGCTTTGAAGGCAGCGCCGCCCCTTAGAGCCTGCCGCTGAGTGCAGGCGAAGGGGCGGCAGTTACGGGGCTAAACCCGGCGTTACACCTAGGGCATTCCCCGAGCAAGCGCGGAGTTACGCGCCTTCCAGCAAGTAGCGCGCACCTTCGGTTTAGGTCCGCGGTTCTTCATCTGGAATTGAATTATTCGAAATTCCGCGTGTAGCCGTGCGCACGAGGTCTATGATCTCTGCCCCGTCGTGCCTGTTTTCCCGGCGATTCCTGCACGCGGATTTGAGAAGATGGAACGAGGGGAAAATGGCGAAGGGAAGAACCGCTGAGGAGCGCAAAATACGCGCACCTCAGCGCTACCCCAACCCGACCTCCGCGGTACCCGGTACGCGCCCGCCCAACGGGGCACAAGGCCGAAAAGCCGCGGACCTAGACCGCAGGTCCGCGCTACTTGCTGATGCGCCAGCCCGGTGATCGATGAAAGCCCGCAAAGCGGGCGCCGTCGTTTAGCCCACGGCGAGCCAGCCGTGGGTCAGCGTCTCCCGCAAATAATCCCCCAGGGCGTCGTCAGGTCAAAGGCGGCCCCACGTCGCCCCTGACGGGGCTCACGATGTCATTTATCCTCCCCCCGCGTACCCACGGCTGGCCTACCGTGGGCTACATGACCGCGCCCGCTACGCGGGCTTTCAGTACAATCCATATCTTTAGATTAACGCTTATGGGCCGTTGGCCTGAGCTGTGATAGGTCGGTCTTGTCGAAATTGAATTCGATCCTAAACACTCAACCTCCGGCTCCGCCGCCTGCTTTGAGGAAAGTCTTCGACTTTCCGACACCGACCTGATTAGCCAACCTCATCTCTGCCGTCGGAAGCAAGTAGCGCGGACCACCGGTCTTGTGGTCCGCGTCTCTTCCGTACCGGGTGTCATCCGGTGCCATCGATAGTTTCTCATCAACCAAAAGCCGCAGACCGCAAAGGCGGCGGTCTGCGCTACCAGCTCAAAGTCTCCGCTGTGCGATCAAGAAGAGCCAGCGGCTTGATTCGGAAAAATGGGTGTCAAGAGCCGTTGCGAAATTCGGACTGGAAAGCACGCTACGGGGCCGTGGCCGCGCGAAAAATGCCACCCTACCCTTTCCCCACGTTTTCCTCTGCCTTATGGGGGGGCCTGCCATTTACGGTGTCGGACGTTTTCCGCGTACCCCATCAAGAAATTCCCTTATTTGAGTCTCGCGGGATTTCGGAATGAGTATCCGACCGTTCCGCAACCCTACCGCGTCCACTTCGTGGATATCCACGATCTGCAACTGATCGGCAGTCGCCGGTGCCCCTCCATCATAGGGTATGAACTCACCCTCCTCGCGAGTGGCTCCTCCGCGGTACCAAATTTGGCATTGATCCATGTGCCTAGTCGAATTGTAGGTGCGAAGCTGCCAGCATCCGATCGAACCCCCGACGTGCACCACAGCTTTCGGGACGTTGTTGGGTCTGCTGCGCTCCAATGCATCGCGATCGACGATTGGCATGACTAGCGCGGCTGCAACGAGCACCACGACTGTGCGTTACAATTGGGCTACCATATAACCAATGCCTGCGGTACCCGCTACTAAAACATCCGGTTTCACCGAACTCAACATCCGACTCCTTTCAGGGAATAACTCGTACTCCTACCACCGGCGGCCTCTTTGACGAGAACGCCCTTGTCGATCAGGTATTGGATGTCACGGAGGGCCGTGTCATGCGAGCACTTTCCGATCTTCGACCACTTTGTGGAAGTCATCCTTCCCTCGAATCCATCGAGCATCCTGTTGAGGACCAGCCGTTGCCGCTCATTGATCGCTGTTCCCCGAAGCCTCTCCCAGAAGCGCGCCTTGCGCAGTACGACGGCCAGGGTCGTTTCGGTCGCGGCCAAAGCGCGCTTAAGGCAGCCCAAAAACCACTCCATCCAGGGCGTAACGTCGAGCGTTCCTTTCTGTGTCCGCTCCAGGATGTCGTAATAAGCGTTCCGCTCCTGCCGGATTTGCGCCGACATGCTGTAAAACCGCTGCGCGCTGTTTTCCGATTTCGCCAGAAGCCAATCGGCAATCGCTCGCGCGATGCGGCCGTTGCCATCGTCGAACGGGTGGATGGTCACAAACCACAAGTGCGCAAGCGCGGATCGGAGAACCCAATCCGTGTTGTCGGCCTCATTCGCCCACCTGATGAACCGGGCCATTTCAAGGTCCAAAACAGCCGCCGCCGGGGCTTCATAGTGAACTCTCTCTTTGCCGACCGGGCCGGAAACCACCTGCATGGGGCCATCCGTATCTTTGCGCCAAGCGCCCACCGTAATCTTGCGTAGACCACTACGGCCGGCCGGGAACAACGCCGCGTGCCACCCCAACAGACGCTCTTCGGTGAGGGGCTTCGCGAAGTTTTGCGTGGCGTCGAGCATCATCTCGACGACCCCTTCCACATCGCGATCCGCTGGGACGGCCCCGGCGATGTCCATGCCCAGCCGCCGCGCGATCGATGATCGCACGTGGTCGGCATTCAGTTTTTCGCCTTCAATCTCGCTGGACTTCAGAACGTCAAGAGTCAGGGTCGCCAGTTCTGCCTCCTTCTGAAGCGAAAAGCCCAGTGCCTCCATGCGTCCCAGCAGGCGTCCCTGCATGTGACGAAGATTGGCCAGGGCTGAGCTAAGAGCCCCCTCATTCCAATGAAAATGCGGCCATTCCGACAATTCGTGAATGTAGTGTCTCATTCTACGCACCTAATGCGTAGATAATAGCATTTATTCGACGCACGCAACGCCTAAAATACGCACGCCAGGCGTACATTATCCGGGATATTCTACGCACGGGGGCTTAGCAAGTAGCGCAGACCTGCGGTTTAGGTCCGCGGCTTTTCATCCGGAACCGAGCCTTTGATCTTCAAATCCGCGTGCGCCCATCAATGGCCTGAAGTGCGCGACCGTTACCAAGCCAAATCGATCGTAACGAAACGGCAGGCGCCGACGGCACACCGCGATAATCTACGCGCCCGCTCCGCAAGGAGGCTGCGGGAAAACGCGTCGCGGCGGGGGAATTGATCCCGATCTGATCGGGACCCCGCCATTCGCACGTTGCGAGGATTGGTGTTATGGCGACGTAAAGTCGGTAGCGCGGACCACCGGTCTTGTGGTCCGCGTCTCTTCCTAGCAGGGGCCACGCCGTCCCATCAGGTAGCCCTCTTCAAGGAAGAGCCGCAGACCGCAAACCCGGCGGTCTGCGCTACGGGCTCTACACCCTCTTCAGTGCCCTTTCCCGTGCCGTCATCGCTGAACCTAACTGGGACTACTTCCTCTTCAACATAAGTCGGCATGCCTTCAGTACGCAGTCCCGCACGAATCGGTGAGCAGGGTCGGCATCGAAGCGCGGATGCCAGGCCTGAAAGATTGTGATCGGCTGAACTGGGATCGGGATTTGGAACGAGCGCAAACCAAGTGACGCGGCAGAGCTAGTGAGAATCTTGGGTATTGTGGCAATCAGCCCGGAGCTCGCGGCTGCAAGGATCGCAGCTTGGAAGCTTGGTACTACGAGCGAAACCGTGCGTTTCAGCTTCAGCTTTTCCAGTTCCGCATCGATCGGCGTGTGGCCGATTCCGCGGCGCGACGCGTTGACGTGCCTGTAGGCCGCGTATCTCTTTGCTGTGATGCTTTGATCGAAAAGCGGGTGATCCCTTCGAGCCACCCCGACGGACCCGCTGCTAAAAAGCTTCTGTAGTTTCATCTCGGGGGTTCGATTCTTGATCTCGCCGATGTCGAGTTGTACTGTTCCTTCGCGAAGCGATGCAAAGTCCTCCGTGGATCGTGCGATTAGCCGCAACTGTATCTTCGGAGCCCGCTCCTCGAGCATTGCGTTCATTTCGTCCACGAGAACCAGAAATGCTTCTTCTGCCCTGATCGTAAAGGTCACTTCCAATTCCTTGAGAGGTGTTTGGCGCGCGGCAGAAACAAGCGCGCGCGCTTCTTCCATCAACGTTGTCAAACGCGGTTGAAGCTCAATCGCCTTTGGCGTGGGAACCAGACGCATGCCCGCCCTTACGAGGATTGGATCACCCGTAAGTTTCCGTATCCGCGCCAGAGTGCGGCTCATCGCGGGAACACTGCGGTTCATTCTTTCCGCCGCGATTGTGACACTCTGTTCCCTAAGCAGGATGTCAAGCGCGGACAACAGGTTGAGATCAAGTTCTTGCATTAAACGCAAGTATATCTTGCACCACAGGGCATTTACAACAAGTACCCCAGGGGACTAGCTTCGATACATGTGGCGGCTAATCGGCTATGGCAGCGCGCGGGCGGCCATGTGCTGTTTCAAGTTCCGCAATGCCTGGCGCACGAACGTTTTATCCGCCGAGGATGACGAGTCGCCGTTGAGCAACGAATCTTTGAACGAAGGCAAGGAGTGTGTCATGAAGCTTCCCACAAGCATGAAAGCGGTTCGACTTTTCGAATATGGCGACCCGTCAGTGCTGAAGTACATCGACGTTGATCTACCGGAAGTCGGCGATGACGATGTGTTGATTCGCGTTCAAGCCACGTCGATCAACAACTTCGACCTGCGGTATCGTGCGGGCATCCTCGCCAAGACCCGTATTCCAGGGCGTCCGGCTTGGCCTTTACCGTTTCAGCTCGGCCGCGATGGAGCGGGTGATGTAGTGGCCGTGGGCCGGAACGTCACCCGCTGGAAGGTCGGTGACCGCGTGGTGCAGATGGTCGCCCCGGCTTGTGGGCAGTGTCCCATGTGCTTGCGCCAGCAAGAGAACCTGTGCACCGGTATCGCCTATCCAGGACACCAGATCTTCGGTGCGTATGCACAGTACGTGTCTCGGCCGCAAAATGCCATCTTGAGGATTCCGGACAACGTTAGCTGCGAGGTTGCAGGAGCCACGCTCTGGGCATATACGACTCCCTTCCATTGTGCAGTTCGCCGGGCTCCTACTGGAATTGGGAAAACCGTGATGATCACCGGCTCAAGCGGCGGTCTGGCTACGGCCTGCTTGCAGATGGCGAAACTCGGAGGAGCGAGAGTGATTGGGACGACCACAAAACCCGAACGGCGTGAGCGGCTACTCGCCATCGGATACGATCACGTCGTCGATTCAAATGACCCTGAAATGGCAGACCAGGTCAAGCAGCTCACCAATGGCTTGGGCGTAGATGCCTGTTGGGAGACGGTGGGCGGGACTCAATATCTGCACTTGGCGCTGTCCTGTCTTCGCCTCGGCGGTTCGATTGCCATCATTTCCACTCCCAGAGATGCTACAGCCAAGATCGAGGTTCCGAACTCGGCATTCATCTTCTTCGAATTGAGTCTGATGGGTATTCGTGGCGGGATGCGGCGCGACCAGGAAACCATCATGGAGCTTCTCGACCAAGGGAAGATCAATCCGGTAATTGACCGAACGTTTCCGCTGAGTGCTGCGGCCGAGGCTCACGCCTATCTCGAAGCGCAAAGGGCGATCGGAAAGGTCGTTCTGTTACCGCAGGAAGGGTGAATTCTTGCGTCCATCGGGCTTGGCTCCCATGAGGATATCGGGATTTCAAGCATGCAGCGGGTTCGTTTCACGTTTTCGCGCCGCCGCTCGGCTCAGGAGAAGTATCAGATGAAAGCTGCAGTTGTTTTAGAAATGGGTAAGGCTCCGGTGTACGGCGAGTTCAACGATCCAGTCCCTTCGGCCGGCGAAGTCTGTGTCACCGTGACAGCATCGGCTCTTACCAACTTCACCAAAGTTCGGGCAGCAGGCAAGCACTTCAGCTTTAGCGCTCAACCGCCCTTTATCGTGGCAATCGACGGAGTCGGAAAACTTGATGATGGCCGCCGAGTCTATTTTGTTTTCCCTCGGACACCGTACGGTGGGATGGCGCAAAAGACAGTCGTGCGTTCATCTCAATGTGTAGACGTCCCCGACGATGTGGACGACATCACCCTGGCCGCGATAGCAGACCCCGGTATGTCAGCTTGGGTGGCTTTGGAGTCGCGAGCGAAGTTGGTGCAGGGCGAAACCGTTTTGGTAAACGGCGCGACTGGATCAGCCGGAACTATGGCGGTTCAGATCGCGAAACACCTGGGAGCCAAGAAGGTCATCGCCACCGGCCGAAATCAACAATTCCTGAATACGTTGTTGTCTATTGGAGCCGACGAGGTAATTGCGTTGGAAGACGACAGCAACCCATCAGAAGCCGCTTTCAGAAAGCAGTTCGAACAGGATGTTGACATCGTGCTTGATTATCTCTGGGGTCCAAGCGCCGAGCGAATCATGGCGGCAGCAAGTGCCCAAAAACCCACGGTCCCTATTCGTTTCGTTCAAATCGGAACCGCGAGCGAACCGAACATCACGCTTCCAGGAACAGTGCTACGGTCTTCTGCCATTCAGATCATGGGAAGCGGGATCGGGAGCGTCGCTTTTGAAGACATCATGGGGATTATCTCCAAACTGATGCAGGCAGCATCTGTGGTCGGCTTCAAGATAGCAACGAAGGCGCTCCCTTTGTACCGCATTGGAGAAGTGTGGTCGATGGAGGGCAATACTCCCCGAATTGTTTTCACGGTGAGTTCGTAAATGCTTCACTGATGGACGATCTTGCCGGAAGTTCCCTTCACGTTATTCAGCCCCGACTTCCTTTCTTGACCGGGTATGCGTTAGCGCTGGCCGAGAATGGCAATACAGTGACCGTTGCCGAGATTCTTACTGGAATGAGACTCACTGCCAAGGATTGTTTGTGATTCAGAAGTTTGACCAGGTGCAACATGCGCCGGCTGAACTTGTCGATGGAAGGACTCATCCCTGTTGTGACTGTCGCCCAGGAAGGAAGTCTTGAGCGAGCTGGAAAGGTCTTGAGTTTGGGGCGGTCAGCAGTTGGTAAGCATGTGGGGATCCTTGAGAAGGAGGTTGGTACACCGCTTTTTTGATCGTCATGGTGGCAGGTGGGTATTGCATGAGGAGGGCAGGCTCTTTGCACCGAAGGCGTCTCAGTCCATTTTGTATGCCCGGATGGGCTTGGACCTTGTGCAGTCCCATGTAAAGCTACAAACCAATCGCCTCTTCGCCGGTTACTCCACATTCCTGCATCCACGGCTCATGGACGTTATCAAGCGAGCAAGCAAGCAAGCAAGTAGCGCGGACCACCGGTCTTGTGGTCCGCGTCTCTTCTTAGCAGGGGCCACGCCGTCCCATCAGGTAGCCCTCTTCAAGGAAGAGCCGCAGACCGCAAACCCGGCGGTCTGCGCTACGGGCTCCTACCCCAGGCAACTCAGGGAAAGAAGCCCGCAGCGCGAGGTGCTAGGGACTTGCACCCCTCGGCGGCTTCCGCAAGCCGCTCAATCACGAAATGGCTCGATGGCCAGATGACCGGATTCCGTTCTACTCTTCCTTCGCCTCGGCCGGTTCCTTGGCTTTGCGCTTTGTGGGTGCCTTGCGCTTGACGGTCTTTGTCCCCGTCTTGGGGGCGCGCGGCTTGCGTGACTTGCCCTGAGGAGCGGGCTCCACGAGCACCGTCTCCTCGACCACTGGAGGTGAAGGAGGGGGCGGTTCTACCGGCTCGGTGATTTCCTCCGGCGGGGCTTCCGCTTCCCAATTCACGTCGGTCTCAACCGGCGTCAGGAGATCCGGATCAAGCTCCAGTTCGATCTCCGGCCCAAGCTCTGGCCCCACCTCCGGACCAGGCACTGGGGGCGCCTCAACTGTCATCTCAGCCTCCGCGGGCGGGGTAGGAATCACCGCGGGCGCAGGACCGGCGGGGAAGACTCGCCAGACTCCTTTGCGATCGCGATGCAAGCGCAGCCAGCCTTCCCGCTGGGCCTGGTGGAGAAGATCCAGCAAGCCGCGAAATCCCGAACGCTCGTCGATGGAAGTTCCGGCGGTGCGCAAGATCTGCCGAATCTGGCGCAGATAGAGCGGGCGGTTAGGAGCCTTTTCAAAATGGCCGGGCAAAGCCTGGCGTAGCGAGGCGAGAGCATCCTCCACGCTCGCGGGCTCGGACATCGGCATCGGCGCCGTTGGCGCAGGGGGCGGCGGGACGCCGGCATCAACCGCGGTTGCCCCAACTTCGCCGGCCGAAGCTTCTGGAGCCAGTGCCGCCACAGCGGGTTCCGCTTCCGCGGCGACAGTCTCTGGGACAGCCTCCGCAGCGGGCTCCGGAGGAGTCTCGCGAGCCGCCTCGCCCTCCAGCACCTCGACAAGATAACCCTGGTCGGTCCGGCGCATTTCCACCAGACCCGCCTTGCGGAGTTTCTGGATGAACTCCAGGAACGATCCGGCGCCAAAATCACGCTCGCTGAACGTGGCGTCCAGTTGCAGCAGAGTACTTTTCAGCAGACCCAGTTGCGGAGCCACCTCGCGTTCGGCCAGAATCTGCAGCGCGCGCTGGATATTCGGCATCGCCGTCGAGAGCGCACGGGCCTCCGCGCTACGCGCTGCGGAGCGCTGGATGCGGGGAGTGCGGGCGCTATCGCCGCCGGTCTTCAGCAGATTCTCGTAGGAAATGAACTCGTGGCAGTTCCTCTGCAAAATGCCGCTCGTAAACTGGCGCCCGCCCACCACGAACACGCGCCGGTCATATTGCTTCAGCTTTTCCACCAGCGCAATGAAGTCGCTGTCGCCACCGACGATCACAAAGGTATTGATGTGGTTGTGGGTAAAAGCCATTTCCAGCGCGTCGAGCGCCAGGTTGATGTCCGCGCCGTTCTTGTCGCCGCGCGGCGTCACGCTGCGCTGCACCATGTGGATGGCGTGTTGCGTCATCTCCCGGCTGTACTCGCTGGCGCGCGGCCAATCGCCATAAGCGATCTTGCTCACCACCTCGCCCCGTTCCTTAAGCGCCTCAAGAACAATGGAGACGTCAAAGTCTTTTCCCAGCGTCTCCTTCACACCAATTTGAATGTTGTCAAAATCAATAAATACTGCGAGCTTCAGTCTTTCTTCAGCCACAATTCCCTCTTTCACCTGGGGCGCCTCCGCGATTCAACGTGCGCGGGCATTCCTCAGGAGGTCGCTTCACCCCCAACATGATACTCCCATAGGTGAGATCTTGGCACTTGCAGAATTGCTGAAGGCTCCGTTTTGGTAGTGATGTCATTTGCTGTGGCACAGCCATCCTGGCCGTGAACGTTCACGGGCGGGACGCCCGGGCCACTTCGAAATGACACCACTGCCTCCGTTTTCGATAACTTGACAGGAGTCATAAATCGCCGGGCCGAAGCGCTGGCGGCTCTAGGAGCCTGTCGGAGATAGATTTTGCTGTATGTAGAATCAATAACTTAGCGACATTACAATGCTTGTAAGTCGTTGATTCTTCGTTAAAGAACTTCTATCTCCGACAGGCTCCTAGAAACGGGCGTTTGGCGAGCCGCCAAAACTACCTCACCTGCGAGTCTGGATTTCGAATGGCGAATTTCGAATCCCCAACGCCCGAATCCCAAGATTTTGGACCCTAACACTGGCTTGTTTCAGGGCAGCACACGCTGCGGCTCCCCCGCAACTTGCTCATTCGATGCATGCTTCAGATTGCTTACCTCAGCGGGCCAGGGGCGTTCGACGAGGCGGGTTAAGGGGCCGGACTCTCTCGCTCCCTTCAGGTAGCGGTCGAAGAAGGCAACGGCGTAATCGTTAATGATCGGCTGGTAGGACTTATTCAAGTTGGTCCAAGCGAAGTGCCCGGCGCCGGCAAATTCAACGAAATACTTGGGAGATGACGTCAGGTCGTACGCGCCTCCCGGCCGCCGGACGTAGGGGGTGATTCCAATGTCGCGCGTCCCGCCCTGGTACATCACCGGGACATCGAGATGATCCAAGTCGCCCTTTCCGATGAAAGGGGTGCAGTAGGGGGACAGAGCCAAAACGGCCTTGATGCGATGATCCTTCCATGAGGGCCAAGCTCCCGCCACGGCCAACACCGTGTACCCACCGAGCGAATGGCCGGCAAGCCCGACGCGGCTGGAATCAATCGGAACGCCTTGGAATGACCTTTCCTTGAGGATCGTGTCCAGGATAGCTTCCAGGTCGACGCCGCGATCGCGGTAGGTAGCCTCGGTCCAGACGTCAGGACTGTGAAAGGGCTCCTCCGACCGCAGAGTGGTGAGCTTTTCGAAAAGCTTTCCTTCATGGCCCGGGCCGCACGCTGCATCGCGATGGTCGGGGGCCAGGACGAAATACCCCGCATGCGCCAAACCCTCGGTCAGGAACACGGATTGGGTTCCGCAACCCGTAAAGCCGTGCGAAAACAGGATGACAGGATAGCCGTCCCGCAGTGCCGTGCCGGAAGGTTTCCACATGGCCACCTGCCGGCCCGCGATGTGGATTTCGACCACCGGGTGAGCGGCGCGTCCAACCATCGCCAAGAACTGACGTAACGCGAAAGAAGCGACAAGAAGTCCCAGGAGGACTACCCCTAGTGCCAGCCACCCGACCCTTAGCCAACGTCGTCCCAACGAGCCACCCGCAGCCGCCAGCGCCATCCCAGGACTCCTTCAATTCTGAGCGTAAGGCAAACGCCCGGCGGGATCAAGCGGCGAAACCTGCGGTACGTCTTCTTCAATCCTCGGCGCCAGCTAAAGCGTGTTCGCGTTCAAGGACTCCGTGCTGGGTGATTGCGTTCACGGTGGCCGATCGCAATGCAGAGCCGTGTTCGCGGCGCCGCCGAATGGCGTTCTCAGCGGCAACGCCAACCACGTGGAGAAGTTCCGGATCGGAAAGGGGAGGAACGATGTAATCGAACGCGCCGCGCTCAATCGCTTGGACATAGAAACTTACATCCGCAAACGGCGCTACCACAATGACATTTACCGGCGCGGACGCCTTCGCGGCAAGCGTCAGAACATCCGCCCAGTTGCCATCGGCAAGCTGAATCTCCGTAAACACCAAATGCGGTGGGCAATCCGACCATAGCGCCAGAGCCACCTCGGCGCAGTTCTTGGCGATAAAGAGATCGATCGAACGCCGTTCCAACGCTAACCGGAGCGCGTCGAGCGGATCGTGCCGGGACCGAACGAGCAGAGCCTTGATGGTTTCCTTCATAACCCCTCCCTGTCCACATGCGGCGGAGTTGACCAGAGTTCCCCGTCGCCGCATGGCTGACGTTTCGCGGCTCACCTCAAGCGCAGCAAGATGGATCTCTTCTCCTGCAGAATCTCCAATTTGTCTTCGCGTGCGAGCCAACCTACGGCGAAGCCCAGGAGTTCGCCGCTGCCGTTAAGTTTCTTCTTCAATTGCGCCAGGGTCTGAGGCCCGCCCTGATTGAGCAGGCGCCAGACTTCTCCTCCCGCATCGCCGACTTGCTCTTTCACCGCCACTTGCTTTACGTGGTCCATGCTTTTTACTCCATTGCCAGTGTCTCCTTTGCCCATTAAGGGCAATTGAGGGAATCGTGACGGGCGGATTAAGTTTAGTGAGGTTCCGGATAGGCGCACGTCCCGGGACCGATTGCCGGGGCAAGGACGTAAAAGGCCACTGGGATGTGCTAAAATTCCGCCGTGGTATTCCATTCCACAGAAGAAGAGCGCGGTTGCATCTCTCCCGCTGCTCCTTTGGTAAAGCGAGGAAGAGCATTCGAAGCACCCGCCGTGTCTCACGGGGGAGTGGCGATTGTTCAAAATATCGAAGCGCCCGCCGCGACGAACGTAAGCGCGGATAATAATCCCTTGATTGTGATTGTGGGCCCCACCGCCGCCGGCAAGTCGGAGCTGGCCTTGGTGCTGGCCGAGCGGCTGAGCGGCGAAGTAGTGAACTACGATTCCGTGCAGTTGTATCGCGGCTTCGACGTGGGTTCGGGGAAATTGCCTCTGCCGGCGCGTCGCGGCGTCGCGCATCATCTGCTGGATTGCCTGGAGCCGACCGATGTTTTCACAGCAGGCGACTACCGCCGCGAGGCTCTGAAGGTCCTGGCTGACTTGCGTCACCGCGGCAAGCTCGCTATTTTTGCGGGGGGAACGGGACTTTACCTGCGCGCCCTGCTGCTGGGCCTCTTTGAGGGGCCGGTACGTTCCGAGGCTCTGCGCGAACGGTTGCGAGCTATGGTGGAACGCCGCGGCCGGGAATTTCTGCATCGGCTCTTGGTTCGTCTCGACCGGGCAGCGGCGGCTCGCATTCAGCCTCGGGATGTGCAGAAATTGATTCGCGCGGTAGAGGTCTGTATCCTCGCTCAGCAACCGCTTTCGGCGATGCACGCGCGCGGCCGGGTGGGGCTGGAGGGATATCAGGTCATAAAGCTTGGCCTGAATCCTCCGCGCGCCGAGCTCTACGACCGCGTTAACCGGCGTGTGGAGCACATGTTCGCGGCGGGCCTGGTGGAAGAAACGCGCACCATGCTTTACCGACCCGACGCGGTGCGCATCAAACCCTTGGGAGCCTTGGGTTACCGGCAAGCATGTAGTTTCTTGGAAGGAAAAGTGACCCGCGAAGAAGCCGTGATCTCGACACAAGCGGCCACCCGGCATTATGCTAAACGCCAGTTGACTTGGTTCCGGCGTGAGGACGACATTACTTGGTTCGAAGGGTTCGGCGACGACCCGCACGTTCAAAAGCGCATTTTGGCGACCCTGAGCCGGATGCCGGCCGCCGCTGGGGAAGGCGCACTTGCTTCGCCGGCGGTTTAACCGGTTCCGTGATTTTAACATCGGGGCGACCTTGGAAAATCCCAGGATAAAAGAGAGTGAAAAAATATGGATAAACAACCGCAGAACATTCAGGACGGTTTTTTGAATTCCGCCCGCAAGGAAAAAGTCCTGGTGACCGTTTACCTGTTGAGTGGAGTTAAGTTGACCGGACGCATTCGCAGTTTTGATAAGTACTCCCTCATTCTGGAAAGCAACCATCAGGAACAGATGGTTTTCAAGCACGCTATCGCCACCGTCGTGCTGCCCCGTCCAGCAGCCGCGCCCGCAGTTCCAGGAACCCCGGAGGGATAGAAGAATTCGACACTTGCAAGGTTCGGAGAAAGCATTTCTGGCAGGTTGGGAATCCACGCGCCGCGATGCAATGCCTATGGGCATTGCCGACGCCGAAGATTCCTTGCGGGAACTGAAGGAACTCACTGCCAGCGCCGGCGCCCGTGTGGTGGGAACGGCGCTGCAACGTTCGTCCGACCCCGATCCGGCCACACTGCTGGGGCGCGGTAAGGTGCATGAGGTTCGCGCTGAGGCGCACGCCGCAGGCGCGGATCTGGTGATCTTTGACCACGACCTTACTCCCTCGCAGCTTCGCAACCTCGAGAAATCTCTGGACCTGAAAGTCATTGACCGCACCCAAATCATTCTGGATATCTTCGCCCGCCGGGCGCGCAGCCGGGAAGGCCAACTCCAGGTCGAACTGGCGCAATTGAACTATCTGCTGCCCCGGCTTTCGGGACACGGAACCTTGCTCTCGCGCTTGGGCGGCGGCATTGGCACGCGAGGTCCTGGCGAACAGAAGTTGGAGATGGACCGGCGGCGCATCCGGCACCGCATCCGGATTCTGACCGACGGCATTAAGCACGTCCGTTCGCAACGCGCCCTGCATCGGGCCCACCGGCGCGACCGGAACCTTCACACCGTGGCGCTGGTCGGATATACCAACGCCGGAAAATCCACCCTTTTTAACGCCCTGACATCTGCTGAAGTGATGACCTCGGCGCGCATGTTCGCCACCCTCGACCCTACCGTGCGGGCCCTGCCGCTTGACGCTCATCGTACGGCGCTGCTCTCCGACACCGTGGGCTTCATTCGCAAACTGCCGCCCCACTTGGTGGCGGCGTTCCGCGCCACGCTCGAGGAGTTGGAGGAAGCCCGCCTGCTGCTGCACGTCACGGACGCTTCCGATCCGCAGCGCGCCGCGCAGGACGCAGCCGTCGAAACCCTGCTCGAAGATTTGGGCGTTGCCTCGACGCCGCGGTTGCACGTTTGGAACAAAGTAGACCTGCTTGCCCCTGGGGAACAGCGTAAATTCGAAGCGGAAGACCGCAGCGTTACGGTCTCCGCCAGGACGGGGGAAGGTTTGGAGATTCTGCGTCAGCGGATTGCCGACGAACTGGCCGCCGATCCGATTGTGGAAGCGGATTTTGAGTTCTCCTCGAGTGACGGAAAGCAATTGGCAATGCTGCATCAGACAGGAACTGTCGTTTCCACCCATTATGAAGATGATCGTGTGTTGGTAAGGGCGAAAGTGCCCGAATCCATCCGCGAAAAGCTGAAGGTTTCGGCAGCGGAGAACCTGCGTGAACGGTAAGTCATTGCTAATTCGAGGGGAAAGCTGCTTGTGGAAAACTTTGTGGAAAAGGTGTCCGCTTTTATCATGAAGAGAAAATTTATGCAACCCGCAATTTACGCGGGTGCGGCCATGGCGATAAGCATTAGTCCTTTGTTTGGAGGTACTTGAGGACTGCAACTGCTCCTTGCCAGGGGTCAATTCCCTGCAAATTGCGTTTGACACGACTAGCAATTCATGGATAGATTTTTGCACAATGATGAAGCATTTCGGCCTCACGTTTCGCGTAGCCCTCGGCTTCGCGGCATTCCGCATGAATTCAGCCTTCCATGCCTCTAGCCTTTCACTGTAGTTGACGCGTCGCGATGGAGAGGGCGTTGCGCAAGCCCGCAGAAACAACAAATTCCCCCGAGTTTGACAGACTTTTGCCGGTGGTTTAGATTGGCTGTTCCCGATTCTGGCAACGAATTTTACGGCTTCCCTTGAGCCAAGGAGTGAAACCCCGCAATGCTGGATTTGAATTTTGTCCGCGACAATCTGGAATTGGTCGAACAGAAAATGCGCGAACGCGGACTCCCGGAAATCCTGGGCGATTTTGAATCGCTTGATCGGGAGCGTCGCCGCGTACTGATGGAAGTCGAGGGGCGCAAGGCGCGGCGCAACAAAGCTTCCGATGAAATTGCTTCGCTCAAAAAACAGAAGCAGGATGCGTCCGCTTTGATCGCGGAGATGAAGCCCCTCGGCAACGAGATTCAGGAACTGGATGAGCAAGCGAAGGCTTGTGATGACCGCCTGCGCGAGGTGCTGCGTCTTGTTCCCAACATTCCCCATGCCAGCGTTCCCCTGGGAAGCAGCGCCGCCGACAACCAGGAAGTCCGCCGCTGGGGCCAGCCGCGACAGTTCGATTTTGAACCGCAAGCGCATTGGGATTTGGGCCCGGCGCTGGGAATTTTGAATTTCGAACGCGCCACCAAGATCACGGGCGCGCGTTTTGCCGTGTACTCGGGAGTGGGCGCCAAGCTGGAGCGGGCGCTGGCCAACTTCATGCTCGACATGCACACGCGCGAGCATGGCTACACGGAAATACTCCCGCCCTTCGTGGTGAACTCCGCCAGCCTTTTCGGCACCGGCCAGTTGCCCAAGTTCAAAGAAGACCTTTTCCATCTGGAGGGCACGGACTTTTGGCTGATCCCCACGGCGGAAGTCCCCGTGACCAATCTTTATCGCGACGAGGTGCTGGAGGGGGAGAAGCTTCCTGTCAAGCACTGCGCGTGGACCGCTTGCTTCCGCAGCGAGGCCGGCTCCTACGGCAAGGACACGCGCGGCATCATCCGCCAACACCAATTCCAGAAGGTGGAACTGGTCAAGTTCACGCTGCCGGAAAACTCCTACGACGAACTCGAACGCCTGACCCACGACGCAGAAGAGATTCTCCAGCGGCTCGAACTGCCCTACCGCGTCATCACGCTCTGCACGGGCGACCTGGGATTCAGTTCCGCCAAAACCTACGACCTGGAGGTGTGGCTGCCCGCCGCGCGAGAGTATAAGGAAATCTCTTCCTGCTCGAACTTTGAGGCGTTTCAGGCACGCCGCGCCAACCTGCGTTTCCGGCGCGGCAAGTCCGGCAAAACGGAGTTGCTGCACACGCTGAACGGCAGCGGACTGGCCGTGGGCCGCACCTGGGTGGCGATCATCGAGAATTACCAGCAAGCAGACGGCTCCGTGATAGTTCCTACCGCACTGCGTCCCTACCTGGACGGCCTCGAGCGCATTACGCCGCAGTAGGACGGTCGGCAGAATGCAGTAGGCAGAAAGCAGTAGGCGGTCGGCAGAAGGCAGTGTGCAGAAGGCGAAGGCTGACTGCAGTGGGCAGTGGGAAGGTGACGAGCATCGGGATCTGCGATCTGGTATCTCCGCGCCCTGCCCTGTCGTTTCCGTCTTGAATCCGCCAGTTTGAATTTGAGATCGGCATCTTGTTCCAGTCTCTATAAGTGGTGACAACTGGCCAGCGGGCGATTCAGCGGCCCGATGGTCTTCTTCCCTGGCACCCGACACCCTGCACCCGACACCTTCTTCAACTCCTTCCTTTTCATCAACATAATGGAGATACGCCTGTAACTAGCTTATTTTTCATTAACATAATGGAGAGCCCCAAATCGGTCATTTTTTCTACATTTGTTTTCAACAACATAATGGAGGTTACCTGCATTTTTTCCCCCCGCATTTTTCCGGCGCTCCCGCAACGCAGTTGACTTAACTGACTTGATTTCAGAGATTTGGAGTTTTTTGACGTTCATCAGAAATTCATATAAGTGCATGTCTTATCATCAACATAATGGAGCAGCGCAGCAATGTTTGCGGGTTTTCCCGTACTTAGGTCGTCACAAAATGTGAGAATTCCCCCGGAAATTTCCCCCTTCATCAGAGTGGGTCTGGGGCGTTGATCGGCGCGCTCTTGTTTTGTACCCCTTCCCGTCCCCATTTCAGCCCTGTCCCGGTTCGCCAGGGCTCGCAAAAGGTTCTCGCAGCCTACCTCACCCACCGTGTACAGCCTACGGTGAACTGCTTGGCGCTGTGCCCATTGACCTCAGCGCCCATTTCCAATCAATAGCCTAGCACGTTGTTACCCATTTTCGGCACGGTGATAGACGACATTCCTTCTGGGTCGCGCAACTCTTACTCCCGGCGTTCTGCTTGACATTCCTTCTTCCGGGACTATGATAACCACCGGCAATATGTGATCTCCGATGCGAGGTGAACATGACGCAAAACGAAACTCCTGGCTTTAATCGTCGATCCTTCCTGAGCAAGTCACTGGCAGCCGGAGCGGCGGCTTCGGCATTCACGATTCTGCGGCCCGAACTGGTGCGAGGCGCGGGAGAGGAAAAGCTGCGAGCCGGCTTGGTAGGCTGCGGTGGACGCGGTACCGGCGCAGCGGCGGACCTGCTGAGTGCCGATCCCAACGTCGAACTCGTGGCTATGGGCGACATCTTTGACGACAAGCTTCAGACTTCCCTCACCCGGCTGCGCGA
>JBKQVI010000083.1:0-53308 GCA_052139985.1 Terriglobia bacterium | reverse complement strand
TACTACAACGCCATCGGCTCAGTCTCTCCGCTCCCCAACCTGATCAACAACACGGTCCCGAACTACCCGCAGTTCGATCTGGGCATTCCCGATCAGTACCGGGTCGACGTGTGGAAGCAGGACTTCGCCAA
Source organism: Terriglobia bacterium (assembly GCA_052139985.1). Taxonomy (GTDB): domain Bacteria; phylum Acidobacteriota; class Terriglobia; order UBA7540; family UBA7540; genus Bog-366. The sequence goes on along the minus strand of JBKQVI010000083.1, from coordinate 53,177 downwards.
AGACGTGGCGAACGGTACAGTGCCCCAATTGGAGTTCATGTGGATCAGCTCCGACCACACCGGCGGGCCGCCGGACGCAACAGCCATGCAGGCCGATAACGACCTGGCCGTTGGCCGTTTTGTCGACGCCATCAGCCACAGCCCCGTGTGGAAGGACTCGGCGATCTTCGTCGAGGAAGACGACGCGCAGGACGGCGTAGACCACGTCGACGGTCACCGCAGCCCTGGCTATGTCTTCAGCCCCTACGTCAAGCAACAGGTCAACCCCAATGGCAGCGGTGCGGGGGTAGTCGCAGACCACACCTTCTACACGCAGGTCAACTTTACCCGCACGATCGAGCAGATAGTCGGTCTGAAGCCCATGAACCAGAATGACCTTGTGGCTTCGCCGATGTACGAGATCTTCACCAGCAATCCGCCCACGGCGAACTTCCTGCCGTGGAGCCACGTGCAGAATGTCCTCCCGCTGGATGAAGGCACGACCGCCAAATTGCAGCTCCCGACCAGGGATCCCAGGGTCCTGGCTCTGCAGGATGGTTGGCTCCAGAAGAAAGCGGAGATCTTCGCCGGTAAATATCACACTCCCGACTCCGAAGACCCGGACACCGTCAGGCACTACAACTGGTATGAGGCCACCGGGTTTGTCGTACCCTTCCCCGGCGAGAAGGCCGTTCGCCCCGCGAGCGACTTCAACCGCGCGGCGCCCACGAAAGCCGACGTGGACGACTAAAACACGTTACGATTGCAAAAACCCTCTCCCCGATAACCGGGGAGAGGGTTTTTTTTGTTTCCGAACGATGCCCCGGGGAAGCCTCCCGACGACGATGACCTATAAGCGCTGGAGGCGCGCTCGTTATTTTTCGGCGCCACGAGCACAGGGGCCACAACCGAAACGGGCTAGAGTCCTGTCCCGCGTTAGAGTTGACAATAGCGGCGACCCCCTCACCCGGCGGCACACGACCGCCGCCCTCTCCCCCTTGGGGGAGAGGGTGGACCGCATCTCCCGTTTGCTCGTCACTTGTTACTTTTCAATCGTCACTTCTGCATCCCGCCTTCGCCAAAGATAATAGACCGGAATACCGATGGCGACGATACTCAATCCCGCGAGGCTTCGCAACGTTTTATGAGTCAGCAACGCCAACTCCACAAACGAGGCGAAGGCGATGTACACCAGCGGAAGGACGGGGTAACCCCAGGCCCGATAGGGCCTCGGCGCTTCCGGGCGGGTCCGCCGCAGCCGGAAGATGCCCGCGGTGGTCAGAATATAGAAAAGGACGACCGCAAAAATCACATAATCCAGCAATTCGTTGTAACTGCCCGTAAGGGTCAGGACGGCCGCCCAAACCGCCTGGACCATCAGCGACATGGCGGGAGTGTGGTACTTGGGATGGACATTTCCCACCGAAGTGAAGAACAAGCCGTCCTTCGCCATGGCGTAGTATACACGCGCACCCGCCAGAACCAGTCCGTTGATGCAGCCGAAGGTGGATATCATGATGGCCGCGGCCATCAGTCCGGCGCCCCTTCCCCCCAACATCACCTGGACGGCGGCCGTGGCGACGCGGTCCTCCGCCGCATGTTGGATTCCCTGCCCCAGCAGCCCTCCATTGGGAACCCCATAAAACGGCAAGGCTCGGTAATACACCCAGTTACAAGCAAAATAGATGGTGCAGACCGTGGCAGTGCCCATAAAAAGCGCCAGGGGCAGGTTGCGCTTCGGATTAATCACTTCACTGCCCGTAAAAGTGACGTTGTTCCAGGCATCGGAGGAAAACAACGGTCCCACCAGGGCAACGGAAATCAGCGTCAACGTGGCCAGATCCCAATGCGCGCCCTGCCACAAGCCCTGCGCGGGCAAAGCCGGCACAGAATGGCCAAATGCCCACCAAACGCCCAGCAGCACCACTCCCAGAAGGGCCGATACCTTCAGAACCGTAAAGACATTTTGAACGTCCGCGCCCACACGTAACCCGAAAATGTTGAGCACGCTCAGGAAAACCACTACCACGATGGCAATCAGTTGCTGCGACGAAATCGTAAGCGCGATGAGACGGCCAAAGAAAGTCACCGTTCCGAAATTGAGCAGAATGTTCTTTGCCGAAACCCAAGGCGCAAATACGCCGAGGAATTTCCCAAAAGCCACCCCCACCGCCGCCACGGTTCCGGTTTGAATCACCAGAAAGAGCGTCCAGCCGTAAAGGAAACCGAAAAGCGGACCGAAGGCCTCACGCAGATAGACATATTGGCCGCCCGCCCTGGGCATCATTCCCGCAAGCTCGCCATAACTGATCGCCGCGATGACGGTCATCAAACCACTGATAACCCATGTCAGGAAAAACAATCCCGGTGACCCAACCTGGCGGCCGACGTCGGCTGCAACGATAAAAATGCCCGAGCCAATCATCGAACCCATTACCAGAGTGGTGGAATCAAACAGGCCGAGGCCCTTAACAAGCCCGGAAGTCGGCGACTTTGACAAAATGTCTGTTTCAGCCATAGCACACGGAGGATGGAGGATGCCGGGTGAAGGGTAATGAACATCCCTTCAGCCGCTTGCGTTGGTCCCTCGGCGTTGGGGAATGGCCCTTATTAGCCCTTTATCCACGATGCTCGTTCGCGTTCCAGCCCTTCAACCTGAAACTTGCCTGAGAAACTCCTCGGCGCGCTTGCGGATGTCAGGAGCGCCCACCAAGCCGCGAATCACCGCGACAGAATCCGCCCCCGCTGCGATCGCCGATCGGGCGTTTTCGAGGGTTATTCCCCCGATGGCCACCAGAGGCTTACGCGTGGCCTTCCGAGCGTCAACGAGTCCCGCAAGGCCCACCACTGCGTCCGGATTCTCCTTGCTGGCAGTGGGGAAGATGGGGCCGAACGCAATATAATCCGCCGTGGAACAGTCGGCCGCCCTCACCTGCTCTAGATCGTGCGTGGAATGGCCAACCAGTTTGTGGGGTCCCATCAGCACGCGCGCGGAATCCACCGGCAGGTCATCCTGCCCCACATGAACTCCATCGGCATCCAAGGCCAAGGCGACGTCGGCGCGATCATTGACGATGAAAATTCCCGCCGCCTTGCGCAAGCATTCGCCCACCTGCTGCGCACTCAGGAAGAGTTCGCCGGAAGACGCGTGCTTGTCTCGAAGTTGAATAAGCCGGACGCCCGCCGCCAGAAGAGCCGCCACCACCTCCACCGGGGTGCGGCCGCCGCTCTGAGCAGGGTCGATTATGGCATAGAGGCGTGGGATTAGAACAGGATCGTAAGATCGGGTGATCGGGTGATCGGGTGATCGGGTCATTGAGTCATTGAGTCATCGGATCATTGGGTCTTTGTTTTTCGATGACCGATGGCCCGATGACTCGATCAGACGTCGCCGTTGCGTGCAAATCGGCTCAGGAAATGCGTGTCGAAATTCCCTGCTTGAAAGTCCGGATCGGCCATGATCTTCTGATGAACTGGAACAGATGTAGAGATGCCCTCGATGATGAACATTTCGAGAGCCCGGCTCATGCGGCGAATGGCCTCGTGGCGGTCCTTGCCGTGCACAATGAGCTTTGCAATGAGGGAATCGTAGTAAGGGGGGATCACCGACTCCGGATAAGCGGCCGTATCAACTCGCACGCCGGTTCCACCGGGCTCGTGGAAGACGGTTATCTTTCCCGCGGAGGGAGCGAAGGTCTGCGGATTCTCGGCGCAGATTCGGCACTCGATGGCGTGACCGCGCAATCCCAGAGTTTCGCCCTCAAATGGGACATGCCCACCCGCTGCGATCAGGATCTGGTGCTTCACTAGGTCCAAGCTCGTCACCAATTCCGTCACCGGATGCTCCACCTGAATGCGCGTATTCATTTCCAGAAAGTAGAGATTCCGCTTCTCATCCATCAGTAGTTCGACCGTGCCCGCGCTGGTGTAACCGATCTGTTGGAGCGCCTCGACAATCTGATGGCCGACGCGCTGGCGGGTCTCCGCATCGATCTGTGTGGACGGCGATTCCTCCACGAGCTTCTGATGACGACGCTGGATCGTGCACTCGCGCTCGCCTAAGTGAACCACTCGCCCGTACTGGTCGCCCAGGACTTGAAACTCGATGTGGCGGGGGGAGTTGATGTATTTTTCGACGTAGACGTCAGGAGTGCCAAAGGACGCCGCGGCCTCGTTTTGTGCGGTCTGAAAAAGATGGGGGAGATCGTCCGCTGAGGGCACAATTCTCATTCCCCGGCCCCCGCCGCCCGCTGCGGCTTTCACCATGACGGGGTAGCCGATGCGTTCCGCTTCCCTCAGGGCCTCTTCCTGCGACGAGATCACTTCCGAACCCGGCAATATCGGCAGGCCCAGTTCCTTCATCCTCGCTCGCGCGCGATTCTTGTCTCCCATCAAGCTGATGACTTCCGGGCGGGGACCAATATAAGTGAGGTTGGAAGCTTCGCAAACGTCGGCAAAATAGGCGCTCTCAGCAAGGAAGCCGTAACCCGGATGAATGGCTTCCGCACCGGTTATTTCCGCTGCGGAGATGATGCTGGCCACATTCAGATAACTGTCGGCGCTACGCGGCGGCCCGATGCAAACCGCCTCCTCGGCAAAACGGACGTGCAGAGAGTTGCGGTCGGCTTCCGAATACACCGCGACGGTGGGAATTCCCAGTTCCTTGCAGGCGCAAATCACCCGCAAAGCTATTTCCCCGCGGTTAGCGACCAGGATTTTTTTGAACATGGATCGAAAACCAGGAGTGAGGAGGCATGAGTGAGAAGTGAGGAGCTGTCTTAGTGGGTTTCTAACTCCTGACTTCCAACTCCTAGATTCTACTTCTTCCGCAACGGCTCGATGGCAAACAGAGATTGGCCGTATTCCACCGGCTTGCCGTTTTCGACGTAGGTGCGAACAATCTTCCCCGCAACCTCCGCTTCCAGTTCATTCATCAACTTCATGGCTTCTATAATGCAAATGACTTGACCGACCTGCACCGTGTCACCCACGCCGGCAAAAGGCGGTGCATTGGGCGAGGGGGAGGAGTAAAAGGTCCCAACGATCGGCGATTTCATGATGAAAAGCCCCTCGGTGGAATCCGCAGCCGATTCAGGGCTCCCCTCGGCGGGCGAGGTCGCGACAGGGGTTGCCGCCACCGGCATTAATGCGGCGGGAGGCTGAGCGACTGCGCCCCCCACAGACCCTGGAGCAATGACATATCCATCGCTGTTTCCCGTGCCGGAATTGCCGCGCCGGACGCGAATCTTGACGCCCTGTTGCTCCATTTCGAATTCGGTGATTTCCTTCGTCGCCAGGAGGTCCAACAAATCCTGAATGTCGTTCAGGTTCCAGACCCGCCCGGAATCGGGAACTTTACGCGTGGAATGCTTACCCGGCATTCGTTTGCTCCCCGGCCGCCATCATTTGCCGCCCGCCTCTCGTTGAAGCCGTAATGAGAATCAACTTATGACCCAGTGGTCTTTCGATGCCGGGGTCAGCACCTCGGGGCCGTCCGGCCCGACGAGCACCGTGTCCTCAATTCGGATGCCGCCAAACCCTTCCACGTAAACTCCGGGCTCCACTGTGACCACCGAGCCGGAACGCAAGCAGGTGGTCTCGCCTTTTCCGAGTCGGGGCCTTTCGTGGATCTCTAGTCCGACCCCATGACCGGTGCTGTGCGTGAAGTATCGAGCCAGCCTATGTTTTCCCAGGATGCGGCGGGCTACGGAGTCAATTTGCCCCGCCGACGCCGTATCCTGAACTGATCGGACGGCTCCCGCTTGGGCTTTCAGCACGGCAGAGTAGAGGTCTCGAACCCGGTGAGTCGGCTCACCCAGAAATACCGTCCGCGTCATGTCCGCAGCATAACCGCCGAGTATAGCACCGAGGTCGAAAATTACCAACTCACTTTCTTGCAGCGCTTTAGAGGAAGGTCGCGCGTGGGGATAGGCTGAGCGGGGCCCGGAGGCCACGATTGTCTCAAAAGCCGCGCCATCCGCCCCTTTTTTGCGCATGCGGTATTCGACCTCCGCTGCCAGTTCCCGTTCCGATACGCCCGGTCGAACTTGCGGTAACAGGTCGGCAAAAACTTCGGCGGTCAAACTTCCCGCTCTGCGAATGGCGTCGATTTCACCACGGTCCTTGACCACGCGCAGCTCTTCAATCAGGTCTCCCGCCGGTTTCAGCCGAAGGCCATAGCCAGACTCGTTGCGAAGTTGGTCTAATTGCGCGCATGTAAGAATGGAAGCCTCGAAGGTAGCCTCCTGAACACCGTTCTTCCGCAACCAGTTTGCCGCCGCCTTGAGAATTCCCTTCTTTTCCTCAACGACGTCCACACCGTCACACTGCTCCTTTGCCTGGAGCGTGTAACGTGGATCGACCCATAGAATTCCTTGCCGTGGACCCATCAGCAAAATTCCCGCACTGCCGGTGAATCCCGTCAGGTATCGAACGTTGACTAAATGGGTGATCAGAATAAAGGGTACACCGCGGGTCTCCATCAGAGCTCGGAGCCGCTCCTGTCGGGCTCGAAATGGAGAAATGGATGGTTCGGAAGCCATGGCCAAAACAACTGGGAGGAGACTCGGATCGCCTCCTTAAAATCGGCTATCGACCTTGAGCGCTCGCGCGGTGGAAAGGCTACGTCGGCAGTATCTTCGGCGAAACGAAGAACAGCAACTCTTGGTCCTGGCCCTGGACGTTGCTCGTTTTGAACAGATGCCCAAGGACGGGAATATTCCCCAGCCAAGGCACATACGTTGCAGACTTCGACCTGCTGGTAACCGTAATGCCGCCGAATACCACCGTACCGCCGTCGGGAACCAACACTTGGGTCGTTGCTTCCTGCGTGTTAATTTCCGGTCCAACGCCGGAAATTGATGCGCCGACAGAGTCATTGAGAACGTGGATAATCAGGAAGATATTGTTGTCGTCAGTCACCTGGGGCGTCACCGTGAGTTGCAAGGTCGCAGCGTAATACTGAACGGAAACAGTGTTGTTGACCGTAGTCTGGATAGGAACTTGCACGCCTTGTTGGACCATTCCCTGAATATTGTTTTGCGTCACGATAGTGGGCCGGGATATGGTCTTGGCCTGATCGCGCTCCTCCTGCGCCGTTATGATGGCATTAATCAAGTAACGGGACGATGCGTTCGTAATAGCAAACGTGCCAAATCCGGTAACGGCAGCGGGAGTGACCGGAGTCGTAGTCCCAGGGATAATGCCCGCACTGCTGCTCGTCACTGCTCCGGCCTGGGTGCTTGCTCCCGGGATACCGGTCCCGTACAAGGCCGCACTCAGGGTGTGAGTGAAGTCGGCATTCGCCAGCACCACTCGGGCTTCGATGGAAACCTGCTTTGCTTTCTTGTCAAGCTTGGTAAGGATGTTCTGAATGATGGGAATCTGCGATTGCACATCGGAGATGATCAGCGTGTTGGCACGCATATCCACCAATACGGTACCTCGGCGGCTGAGGGCGCCGCCCCCCGCCCAGGTCTTGAGCAAGGTGGCGATCTCCATAGCCTTGGCGTAATTAATGGGCCGGAAGACAGTGACCAACGGGGCGGCATCCATTCGCGCTGAGGCAAGTTTGGTTTGCCCTTCCTGCTCCGCGGTCAGCGTCTGCATCTTTGCGATCCGAAGGACGTTGCCTTCCAGAACCTTTCCCAGGTCGTTGTTCTTCAGAACGATGTCCAAGGCTTGGTCCCAAGGAACGGAGTCCAGCACCATCGTGACGCTACCGCTGACATTGGGATCGATGATGATGTTCAGCCCGCTGATCTCGTGAATCAAACGAAAGAAGTCTTTGAGGTCAACATCCTTCAAGTTTAGTGAGATCGGCTCGCCGGTGTACTCAGGCTTGGATTGCTCAGCGCCAGCGGGCGGGAGTGTGGTAGGAGGAGGTGCCTGCGCGGACATCGCCGAATCGTCCTTGCCAGGAGTCAGCGTTTGGGCAGCCTGCTCGGCACGTAAAGCTTCCGGTGTAACGCTGGCCGGGTTCGGAAGTGGAGCCGCCACCAACTGCTTGGGAACGGCAATGGGCGGGAGAGTGCTCTGGACGTCCGCCCTCAACGAATCGCGAGTCTGCACCGGGACAGGCGCGGTCTCCGCAGGTTTCCGGTCAATCACTTCCGTCGTGGTCGCAAACGCTTCCACTTTAGGGGCCGAAGTTGGAGGCGGGACAATGACAACAGTCTGAACGGTCTTGGGTTCCGTGGCCGTGACTGGAGGAACCGAAGCCTGCTGAGTGGGGGCCTTCGGTTTCGCCGCTTCGCGCGGACGCAGGTCGATGGTAATGCCCGCCGGTGTGGCACGAACGTTGTACGCCGGATCACCATTTAAGTCTGCCACTACCCGCACAATGGAGGGGTCTGGTGCGCGAAACTGTCCAACGCGAATAGCCTTCAAAACGGCGGTGTAAGCGGGATAGCTTTTTGCGGGCGAAGTAACCGTGGCTCCGTCGATATCGATCACCAAGCGCGCCGGACTCGGCAGCGTCTTCACCCGATAGCTGGCACTTCGCGAAGTCGAGACTTCCACCAGAGTTTCACCGGAGTCATGCGTGTCGAGTGTCACATTGGAAACGAGTAGAGGCCCACTGGACAACGCCTGTGGGAGCAGGTGGGTCAGCGCGCCGGTTGCGGCCGATACCGGCGGCACGGGAGCGGCCGTGGAACCGACATTTTTACCCTTTCCGAAGACCAGGCGCAGTTTTGTGTCATCCTTTTGAGCGACAAACGTTCCCGCCTGCTTAGTGCCCACTTGAACGCGGACTACCGGTTTGCCTGAAAGATTCTGATATGTCAGGAGCTTATAGCCCGTGAAAACCGGGTTCACCCATTGTTGGCTGGTGGCGGGAAGCTCTGCTTTGGCGCCCGCGAGGTCGATGAAAAGGGTTTCGGGACTGGCCTGCACGGTTTTATAGGAATAAATGCCATCGACACGCAGGACCAGTTCCGCGCCTGTGGGGCTGACGGCAGGCGTAACCGACTTCAAGATCGCCGCATCCGACGCCGCCCAGGTGCGGCCGCCCGGGGTCGGCACGATCCCCAGCATCAGCCATGTCACCGTCAGCACAACCATCGCTTGTCGTCTCATCTGCCTTCTCCCGAAGCCGGACCCAGCCGTTTCACCACTTCACGAGTCGACACGCGGCCGTTGGGTCCGAGGACGTTCTCCGTGAAGTAAACTGCGTCCGGCGTTATCTTGCTGACTACGCCGTTGTACACCGACTCATTTTCACTTAGGAAATAGGCCCTTCTGGTCTCGTTGGTAACCACGGCGATCATTTTGTTGGCGGTCTGCTCCCGCACCACGCCTTCGAGCTTCAATTGTGATATGAGCAAGCCCCGCGCACCCGGCGGCAAAACCCCGCCCGGCGAGGAATCGATGTTATTGCCGCCGCCAGCCTTCGGCGCGGCGACCTCCGGAAGCCGGAAAGGATCCCGCTTCCCCTCCGCGAGCTCGGAACCATGAGAGCCTGTAACTTTAGCCGTGCGCTGGGCCTGGGCCTTGCCGGACTTTGCCAGCGCGCTCTTGGCAATTCCGGGGGCGGTGGCCGGCGCCGTCTTGGCGCTGGACAGCGACTTCTTTGTTTCCTGCTGTCCCGCCCAACCCTGCGCGGCTCCCCAACCGAAAACGAGAACCGCCAATAGCGCAAGCCGCATTGTGGGTATCCTCCGAGTGCGTTGAAACCTATGCTTAGCCATTGTCCTCATCCTGGTTACTATTTCTTCTTAGGAGGTGGGGCCGCTGCGGCGAGAGGCTTATTGAAATACGTGGTCAACAAGCAATTCGCGCCGACCGTTTCGGTGGCCGTTACCTTATATGCCCCCATGCCGCCGCCCTCCGGAGTACCAAGAGAGAGGCCGGAAACACTCATAATTCGTTGTTCATGCGCAAGTCGATCGAAGAAACGCAGCAAGTTGTAATAGGTTCCATCCAGCCGCACGGAAAAAGGCGTTTCTACATAGAAGTCTTTCACCACCGGGGGCTTGGGAATTAACATCCGGATCTGGGTGCTCGTACCGGCGCCGTCGGCAAACACCGTCTTCATAAACTCATCGGTGGCCTGGTCGTCGGGAACAATGGAACGGAGAGTATCCAACTGGCTCTCCAGTTGCTTGATGCGGTTGAGATATTCCGTTTGTTGCTGCCGAAAGGCTTCGTTCCGGTCATTTTCGGCCTTGAGTCTTGCTACTTCTTTCTGCAAACCGTCCCGCTGGTCGTTCAAGGGCATAACGTAGTACCAGAACGCGACCCCCGCCAGGACCACCCCCACCGCTATCAAGACAATTCCCTGTATCGAAGCCGGAAGATCATTAAAGGTCTTAGCCATCTTCTTAACCCTTTCCTATATTGATCGCTTGGGGCTATCGGGCCGCGGGGGAACGACCGCCGGTGCTCCCGGGCCGCCGGAGGGCACCTTTGCCGGAGCGCCAGGGGAGCCAGGAGCGCCTGGGGCGCCGGGACCGCCCGGGGCTGCCGGCTCGCCTCCCGCGGTGGGGGAACTCCCGCCAGAGGGCGATTTGAACTGGCAACTCACCGCGAACTTGTAATTCAGGCGATCTTGTACGTCATCCTGGTAAAACTGCTCCAACTGCACGTCCGCAAAGGCGCCGGAGTTTTTTAGGAAGGCGAGAAAGTTTGCCATGGAATCGACGGTGCTCGATTGCCCCTTGAGCTGCAGCCGCTCCCCCGCTGGGGCCAGGGTGTAGAGATAAATGTCATTGGTTTTGTTAACGATATTTCCCAAAGCGCTCATTAGTTCGACCGGGCCCACGCGGCTGTTCTGCAACGCTTGAATGGTATTAATGCGAGTCTCAAGGTCCCTCAGCCGCTCCTGGTATTTATCGTTCTGGGATTTCACCGCCGCCAGTTCCTGCTTCCGGATAATTTCCTGACTCCGCTTCTTCCCCAGATCCGCGATTTGGTTCGTCATGAACTTATAAATGACGCCCACGATCCCGAAGCAGATAATCAACGACCCGACCAACATGATCGCCTGTGTAGCCTTCGGCGCCGGCGGTCCCCCCACGGAGGGGATCCGGGACGGAGGCGGTGCGACTCCTAGAAGGTTGATCTTAATCATGGCTAGTCGAAGCTCCTCAAAGCCAACCCCACCGCAACGCTCATACGGGGAGCAATTTCGTCCACGTAACCTACATCAAATTTCTTGTTATCGACCACCAGCTTTTGGAACGGGTTAATGGCCTCGACGGGAATATTGAACTCCGCCTTGAGCTGGTCGACAAGGCCTTCGATTCTGGCCGTCCCGCCGGCGAGATAAATGTGCTGGATGTTTTCGGTTGAAGCGGTCTGCCGGAAGAAGTCGAAGGTTTTCTGGATCTCCAGCATGAGGATTTCGGTTACCGACCGCAGGTGGGGACCTTTTTGGTCCTGCGTCACGTTCGACACGTCGAACCCTTGCTTCAGCCTTTCCGCGTCCTCGAAGCTCAAGTCGAGTTCCTTTTGCAATGTGTCCGTATATTGGTTCCCCCCCACGGAGACGTCGCGGGTGAATAAAGGATTGCCGTTCCGCCCGATCACGATGTTCATGATGCTGGCGCCAATGTTGAGTAACGCCGCCATCTGGTCGGAGGGGACTTCATAATTCGCTTCAAAAGCGTTGTAAACCGCAAACCCATCGTAGTCGACGACGCTAGGTATCTTCCCGGCCTGGCTCAGCACGTTAGTGTGATTCAGGATCTTCTCGCGCTTTACCGCCACCAGCATCACGTCCGTGCCATTTCCCGACGGGGACGGTCCCAACCCCTGGTAGCTCAAGTTTACATCCGTCATATCAAAGGGAATGTGTTGCTGCGCCTCGTAAGGGATGGCGTTGTAAAGCTCCTCATCAGTGCTGGCGGCCACCGTGACGCGCTTGACGATAACCGAATGGCCGGAGACGGAAGTGGCCACATTCTTGGTCTTGATGCGATTATCGGTGAAGATCTTCTCGATCGCCGAAGAGACCGAGAGAGCGTCCATGATGGAGCCGTCCACCACCGTATCCTGGCCTAGAGGCTCAATCCCCAGGTTCACGAGTTCAAACGAGCTGCCTTTGCGCCGCAGTTCGACCGCCTTGACGGCGCTTGAACCGATATCCAGTCCCACGAGATTCTTGGATTTTCCTAACCCAAACATTGCCGATGCCCCCTACCGAGCGGTTTCGCGCAATCTGCGGTAGCCTCGCTGTTCGAACTGCGCACTTTGCTTCTCCATCCAGCGGTCCAGGATGGTCTTCTTGAATTTCCAGCGGTTGCCAAGCTTGAATGCTGGGATCCTTTCTTCGTAAACATACTTGTAGAGGGTTTCGCGCGAGACCCCGAGATAGTCCGACGCTTCCCGGATATCCATGACCTCTCTGGTTTCTGCCATGCTCTTTACCTTCCGTCGCCATCCCGCCGTGTGTACTGCTCCATTGTGCGGCTCAAGCGAGAACGCGAGAGAGCGTTCTCGACATCGATGCTTGATGCGCTTATACGCCCTGGCATTTTCCGAGTCAAGCGGTATTTTGTTAGTTGTAGGTGTTTCTTGGTAGTTTGTGGGTATGTCTTAGGGGTTTCTAAGGAAATTTGTCGAATATATAGTGCTGTTGGGGATCTACACCACAAGATGTGTGCCCCCCAAAGTATTTACACTTTAGTACTACGCGGCCGCCCGCGGGACTCCGTTGGCGAATTACAGATGGTGAATTCCGCATAGCGCGGGGGACTGTAAGTCCGCAGCCCTTGGGTGTCAGCACCAGCTTAAAAGGGGAGCCAATTTCATCGGTGGACAGTGAGCCGCGGTTTGAGGGCCTCATCGGCGGGGACGCGGTAAGACTCTGTTAGGGGTGGAACATCTGCAAGAGGGCCTTTCCCCGGAACAAAGGAAATGGGTTGCCGAAGACCCTGACCGCGAAGAACCAGACTGACCATGACGCTTGACGGAGGGGAGTGCGGCGCGGTACGGTGGGGATGGCGGGAAAGGAGCACCCATGACGATCACCATTGACATCACCCCCGAGGTTAAGGCGGCGCTGGCGCGCCAGGCTTCCGCTCAGGGCCGTGAGGTCGAGTCCTATGCCGCCAGCCTGCTCGAACAGGCGGTCCATCCCGCCGCCGCGCCTCCGACGCCGCCCGCAAAGGACATGGTTGAACTCTTCGCTCCGCTGCGCGGCCTTAATCTGGATTTTGAGCGCGACAGGGATACCGGCCGGGATATCAACCTGTGAAGGGTTATCTGGTTGACACCAACGTCCCGTCTGAGCTGACCCGCGAAACCCCGGACGCGCGGGTGGTGGCTTTTCTTCGCAAGGCCCAGAAAGAGAGCCTCTTCCTGAGCGTGATGACCCTGGGCGAAATCTGCAAGGGTATCGACCTGCTTCCGGCCAGCAAGAAACGGGACGCGCTGCAAGACTGGCTCGAGGATGATGTGCGTTCCTGGTACGCCGGCCGGATTCTCCCGGTCACTGAGTCCATCGCCGAGCGTTGGGGGCATTTGGCCGCCCGTGGCAAACAACAGGGCATCGCGGTGACGGTGGTGGACGCCGTCATCGCCGCCACGGCCCTTGAACACAGCCTTACCCTCGTGACGCGGAACGTCAAGGACTTCGCCAGCCTCGGCGTCGTTCTTCTCAACCCCTGGGACGAGGTGTGAATCTTCAGGCCGCGGAGATGTATTTATAGTGCTCTCAGCCCTCGCCACTATCCACTAGCCACTAACCACTGTCCGCATGACTTCGGACCCCGGACTTCGGACTATCTTTTCTCCCCCCAGGTCCCCTCGGGAAATCGCAGACCCTAATATTCAAGGGCCAACGAGTTGGGTGTCAGCAACTAATTCCATCCGTTTTCCGGAATGGGCCATGGATCGGGAAGACCGAGCAAAGCCTTTCCGCTCTTCCCCTCCTTACGAACGATGCGGTTGTCCAACACGACTCTCTGCGGCAGGGGCCAAAGTCTCTGGTCGAACGGCAATTTGGCCCACGGATTATGAATCAGCTCAGGGGTGTCAATCGAGATAGTCCATGGGGAAAGGTTCGCCATTACCATGGCGGCGCTTGCTGTACTATTTCGTGCCCCATCCGGCCCCATCCACGCCCCGTTGGGATCCCTCAGATTCCATATTGTCTTTATGGTGCCATCCGGTTGGCGGGTCGCTTTTACGCTTTCTGTGCCCATGAGCCCGTCCATTATGTCAATCTCATGGCAGAACTCACTCATGACGTTCACGGCGACGATGAGGGGATAGGGCAGCTTCTTGTACTTTTTTGCCTTCAGGGAGACTGCGTCCCGAATTGCCACGTTTGCACTTGTCGTTACCATTTCTGGGATAATGGTCCCCACCGTCCGGATGCCTTTGCGGCCCCGATTCTCGGGGCCCTTGGGTATGGCCTCAAACGTCACTCGGCATCCTTCAAATGGCAGCTCTATAGAAGGATATGCTCTTCCCGAGGAGCATTCGGCGAGGACAGCATCGGGATCGAGCGTCCTTAGCCACGCGTGTAGTTTCCTGTTCAATTCCCGCTTTGGCAGAGATTCCGACGGGGCGCCAGTTGGCTCGATGCCCAGGAAAAAGTTAGGGCTGTCCAAATCGTTCACCTTGTCGTACATGTCCGCGATTCTGGCCTCGGCTGCCTGTTCCTCCTTTGACGTGTATGTTGCCGTGACTTCCATATAAAACTTGGGTTGTGAATCGCGCATCACGAGGAAATCCGGATGCGTAGGGACGTCGTCGAGCAGTGGGTGGGATACCGCCTGATAGCCCATACGGTGAAGCAATTCATGCACGTAGAGTTCAAAAAACGCCGATCGATGGTCCGAATTGATCCTCGACCTAAACCGTCCGCGAAGGTCGTCCTTAGCGCCTGAAGGGAAGCGCTCAAACCAGTCCTCAAGTAGGGCCCGGATTGCGCAAATGGGCGGCCGGGCGGAGATGTTGTGGTATTTGAATTGAGACTCGTTGTACCACATCGGTCTGAATTCGACTCGGGGGATGGAATCAAATAATTGCACCAGGCACCTCCTGGCAAGTAGCCAGTCAACGTTATTATGACCGTGGGCTTTTCTCATGCCCGCTACAATTGAATGCTAGTTCATGATCCAACGACGAACCCACAGTCAGAACTGCGCTGGCTGTGGTTACCCGCTACGCGCCGCTACTCCCTTCGCACAACGCCCGTGACGCCGGCCACGAATAAGGTTGCGAGAATCCATCCCATCACAATTTGGACCCAGCGGAAGCCGCGTAAGAGCCACGGCGGCGGCATGACCCAGGCAGGGAGATGATTTCCCGAAGCCGTTGCAACCCATTTCCACGGCCGGAAATTCACTGTGCCCATGCGCTCTGAGTCTCGCGGGCCGGGGTCCGGTGCCCAGGCACTGTCCTGCCCGAGCTTTAACACCGGGACGGAGTTCTCCAACGAATAAATGAATGGGTTGAATGCTGGGTAATATCGCGGCGGCCAGCCCTGCTTTTCAAAGGTGGCGTAAGCCTCGCGCTCCGCCGGTGCCATCGAACCACGGAGGTATCCAAGACCGAAAAGCAGTGTGCCCAGAACCGCCAGCCCGATCAGCCAATACAGAGTGAGCTGCAAACGAAAGCCGTAGCCGATAGTCGCTTTCAGCACACAATCCCATGCGTGCGCAAGTCCGTATCGCGTCCAGCCTATCAGTCGGTTGCTCTGGCTCAACGTTCCATTTTGGAGTCGGGCCCGTGAAATGCGGAACTGTTGCCTTTGCCGCAGCTTTTCCATTTTGTAGAGCACGCGTCGCGCTCCCTGGTCGTCCCCCAATTCGCGTAGCACCTTGGCAACTTGGCGATAAGGCTGAGGTGTAAACTCCGTCTGAAGTGCGAGCCATTGCAGACGCGCTTCCGCGTCAGTAGGGCCCCTAGCGATGCGACCATACACGAAGCCGTCGACGTTGAGGTTCCCCGGCCGGGGCCAGCTTTCTTGATCATCCAATAAGACATCGGTTAACGTATCCTTCAAATCAACTGACATGGCAGCCGAGTCGACAACGCCACGTAAGAATAGCCGGCCGCCAAGCAATGCTTTCTGAGCGATCAAATGAGCAAATTTGGCCTCCTCACAGTCGACATCTCCCGTCTGCGCAGCCGTTAGTGAGACCTCACCCCTGGCAACAAAACCCTTACCGAAGGAAATTCCGCCCGTGAGGATCGCCCGCTCAGCAACGAAAGCCTTGCCCGATTGAGGCAAGCCCCCAATTTGTCGAACTTCGATGGTTGCGCCAGCACAAGATACGGCCCCCTGCACCCGAGCATCTCTAAGGTTTACGGTGCCTTCAGCCCTAAAACCGTTCCTTAGAAAAATCGAGCCTCTCACTTCGGCGCCCACGGCACTCAAGGCGTTACCGCTTTCGATTAAGTCATCTTGTGGAGGGTTTATGAAGGTGCCTCCGTCGCACATCAGATGACCCCCAATATGGGCGCCACCTAGTCGCACCTCTCCCTCGGAACGAAAACTCCCCCCAAGGTGGACCTCCCATCCTACTTGCAGACCATCCGCGGTCAGAGCTCTGCCACTGTCTGATAAATCCTTCCGCGGAGGGTTCTTGAACGTCCCGTCCGTGCAATCGAGCTGTCCTCCGATGTGCAAACCCGGCAGCCGCACCTCGCCTTCAGCGACGAATCCATTACGGAGAAAAACGCTGCCCGTGACGTTCATCCCGTCGGCAATCAGTGCAATGCCGCTCCCTGGCAAATCCTTCTGCGGAAGGTTCTTGAGAATTCCGCCAGTGCAATCAAGGTTTCCACCGATTTGAGCACTTGGCAATCGCACTTCTCCGTGGGCAGTGAAACTCTCGCGGAGATGGATGTTGCCTTCGACGTGGACACCGTCGGCGCTGATTGACTGGACTGAGCTGCCATTAAGGTATAAGCCCCGCAGGAAGGCCGCTCTCAAATTGATTTCCTCCGTCACGCAACACCAGTACATGAAGAGTGGAAAGCGCACCGTGCAAAAGGAAAGGTCTAACGGGCCGGTGACATATGCTCCGAAGATCTGAATTCCCTTGGAATCGACGCGGCCCTCGGCTGCAGAGTCCGTACAGAGCCAGCGGATAAGTCCGGCGCGCACCTGTCGTTCCGGTCCCCATCGGCTGCCGTCTTTAGGGTCGTTTGTCGGATCCTTCGGGTCGGGGCTAGATCCGCCAGGGGCAGGCAAGCTTCTGGGCACATGAAAGAGCAGCCTTAACTCCCCTCTGGTGAGTTCCCCAAACCGTTGCTCAGCAAGGCGCATGAGGTCCTTACCTGCTTCGTCGGGTGTTTGACCGGAAGCCATGAGGACACCTCTATGAATCGTGTTATACCATAGCCAAGGTTCTTCGCCTGACCAAAAGCAAGCGGAGCGCGGACCCGGGCTTTGGGTCTGTGGCTTTTCGTTGGCGATTGGGGACAAAATCACTTTGGCCCGATTTCTGTTCATCACTCAGAATTCAGAAGAAGCTGTCAGTTGTCAGCGGTCAGTCTAGAGCTGTTACCTATGCTTGACAGGCGCCTCCCTCTCCGGCTACCGTGGGGCTAGGTGCAAGGAGGTTGCTGGTGACTGTCCATCTCCCCCCCGGGATCGAACGCATCGTCAACAATGCCGTTCGCTCCGGCCAATACCGCTCCGCCGAAGACGTGCTCTCGGAAGCGGTCACAGTTTGGCAGGAGCGGCAAACGCGTACGGCGGAGCCGAGCGCGGATGAGCGGCAAGCGGCCATTGAGCGGCTCAAGGACTTCGGCAAGACGCATCAGCTTTCCCTGGGCGGCATGACTATCAAGCAACTCCGAGACGAGGCGCGTCCGTGAGTTGGATTGTCCTCGATGCCTCCGTTACCCTGTCCTGGTGTTTTCCCGATGAGCGAACGCCCGCCGCTATGGGGGTGCTGGACTTGCTGAAGGCCGGGGACCAAGCCCTGGTGCCTGCCTTCTGGTGCTCCGAGGTTCTCAATTCATTGCTCGTCGGCGAGAGGAAAGCGCGTATCTCCGCCGACCAAACACGGGCGTTCCTCGAAGACCTTCGCGCCTTGCGCCCCACGCTCGACGCTGCTTCCCTGGAACGGGTGTTCCAAGACACGCAGGCGCTTTGCCGCCAACATGGCCTGGCTTCCTATGATGCGCTTTATGTGGAGCTTGCCATGCGGTCGGGGAGTCCACTGGCAACGCTGGATAAGAACCAGCGAGACGCTGCCTTGGCAGTCGGAGTGACTTGCTTATGAGAGGCAAACCGCCATCCGGCATTATGACAAGCGGGTGGTGATCTGCTCCCAGCATTCGCTCCAAAGCGTGCCCGTGATCTGCGAAATCGAGCGCGCCTTGCGGAGGGAAGACCGCGAACCTGCGGTAATCAGTCGTCAGTTTTCAGTTCAGAACCGTTACCAATCTGCGAGAAGGGGCCAGTGCGCATAGGTCAGGGACCAAGCACTGCGGGGTTTTCACTGAATACTGATGACTGATAACTGACGACTGCTTTCCCGGCCTTCCCCCGTTTCCTCGACGCCCTCAACCGCCCCCAACAAGCCTTCAAGGGCACGTAGCGCAGGGCCCGCCCTCCGGCCCTGCGGCTTTTCCAGCGGCGACGTCGCAACCAAAATCTTGGTCCAGGTCCAGGCCAAAGCGCCCAGAATTTCAGCTACGCCGCTTGCAGTCGGCTCCGGGGTTAATTCAGAAGAGTAGGCGGATGAGTTCGCGCAAAATCAGCAGCGAGGAAAAGATCAGGGCCACCAGGGCAATCCAGAAGAGCTTATCTACACGTGCGGCGAGGTGTTGCAACTGGTTCCATAGGGCCTGATCTTGATCGGCCATCCTCGCGAGGAGTTCGGCCTGTTTGGCCTCGCCAGCTTCAACCCTTTCCATTCTCGCGTGCAGGGCCGCAAGTGCAGCCGCCGCTTCATTGCTCTGCTCAGCCGGCAAGGGAGCGTCCCGCCTATCGCCTAGGTCGCTGACGGTTTCACGCAGGTTCTTCGCTGAGCGGACGAGTTCAGCCGTAGTCCCCAAGGCAGCGATAATAGCCCTCCAGCTCATGCCCATGCTGACCAGAAACTCCTTTTTGGCTTCTCTAACGGGCTTAACCTACCACACACCGCCCTTCCTATCGCAGAGGCTGCACAGGCAGAAAGCGCCGAAAGGGAGATGTTCGCGCGCGGCGACCGCGGCACAGCATAACGCCGCGGGAGGGCATTCTTCGTCGCCTCGCGTCGAATCAGAGATCAGTTCTGAGGTGCGCCGACGCCACTCGCCAGCGTCAGTTCCGAATATGCCATACTCATCTTAAGGCCAATCTGCTTGTCACGCAGATCCACATTCATGGCCGAGTAGGGGTTCTCGTGCCCGGGATTCTGCGCCGACCAGGCAAGCTGTTGGGCCATCTTCAGGCCGTCCAGAACCTGCCGAAGCGTGGTGGCGTCCGCCGCCGTCGCGCAATTGAGTTTCATGTCCAGGTTGACCTTGTCCGCGGCATCAATCGAATACGTCAGAGAGTCCACTTTCTGGAAAACCTGGCTCCAATCCAATTTCAAAGTGTTCTGGTTTGATAGCCATCCCCCAAACCAATCGGCTACCGCGGTGCTTAGGGCAATTCCCCAGATCGGCGCGGACTTGTTAACGTCACCGATGAGGCTGGTGAAATGCGGGTCTGAACTCAGGCCCGGCGCCTGACCGGAGTGTACGTCCAACAACGCCGATAAAGTTGAAAGCGGCCCGAAGGCGCCCAGCGAGTTCTCTAGAATGACAATGCAGGTCCCCGCCACTCCCGCCGATAGACAATACGCTTGCTGGCCGGAAATGGGTGTCGGCGTAAGGCTTTGCGCGGCAGCGTGGCTGGCCACCTGCGCCTTGTCAAAATTGCCGGAGGCATAGCCGTAGAGATCCATTTCTTTGTCGCCAGGTTTCCACCCGATCATCAGATCGTTGATGTCGTCCTCGCGGATTCCAATCTGGTTCAGCGCCCCCTCAAGTTGCTGCAAGCGCGGACCCAGGAATTTTCCTCGTAAACTTTGGTAATTGGAGAGCTTCCGCAGTTGTGCAGGACTGGAATATTCCACGCGCATGGTCTGGGTGGGGAGCCCGGACATGGCAGTAGTGGCGAAATCCTGGGCCCTGCCTTTCTGGGGAGTTCCGGCCAGCATCGTCACAACCAAAAATGAAAGAAGAGATCGTTTCATAATAACCTCGGGGTTCGGGATTCGGGACACGGGACGCGGGTCGCCCCCGCTTACGGCTAGTCCACACACGACCTTTGGATGTCGTCTCAATTTGGCAGGTTTCCATGCCCTCGTCAAGCTCAGGGCGCGGGGTACAGGCAGAGGACTCGGGGTTCGGCGTCGATCCAATTCCCGATCGCATACGCCGTCGACCGTTGCTATTTTGTCGGGCAGTCTAATTCCCCCTTCACACTAGAACGTGGCAAAGGATGAAATCTTGCAAATGACGAATCAAAGGGCGGCTAGCGTAGCGAGTTTGCGCTGGACAATCCCCGCCTCCAGATAGGCGTTGAGAGGTGTTTCTCACTTTTGCATTTTGCACTTTGCCTTTTGACTTGTTCTTCCTCCCCTACCCGGAGTCCCTACCGAACACACCTTTGGAAAAGTTGATTCAAAAGATCAAGTCCCAGGTCCATCTCTTCCTCCGTAATAGTGAATGACGGGGCGAGGGTAAACACGTTCTTGTAATAGCCACCCACGTCGAGCACCAATCCGTAGTCGCGGCCGCGAGCCTTAAGGTTGCCTTCAATCCCTTCGGCAAAAATCCGGTCGGTAAGATCGCGATCCGGTGTGATCCCGTCCGGCTTGCAAACCTCCAGGCGCAGGGCGAGGCCCAGACCATCGACGTGACCGATGATTCCCGGATAGCGGCTCTGCAGTTTGCGCAGGCCGGCGAGGAAGTACGCCCCTTTTTCATTCACCAGCTTTTCGTAATCTTCCTCCTCCAGCATTTTCAGCGTCTCGAGCGCCACGGCGGTGCCGAGCGTGTTGGAGGAAAACGTGGAGTGCGTGGACCCCGGCGGGAACATTTCCGGCGCAATCAATTCCTCGCGCGCCCAGATGCCGGAGATAGGGTTCAAACCATTGGTCAGCGCCTTGCCAAATACAATGATGTCCGGAGTAATGCCAAAATTCTCAATCGCCCAGAATTTTCCGGTGCGATAGAAACCCATCTGAATTTCGTCATCGACAATCAGAATCTTGCGCTCGCGGCAGGTTTTCTCCAGGCGCTGGAAATACTCGCGCGGCGGAATCACATAGCCGCCGGTTCCCTGCACCGCTTCGACGTAAAACGCGCCATACTCGGCGGACTTCGCCTTGGCGTCCCACACACCGTTGTATTCGTTATCGAAGAGTTGCGCGAATTGATCGTGGCAATAAAGATTGCAGGTCTCCGGCTTGAGCTTATAAGTGCAACGATAGCAATAAGGATAAAAGACAAACTGCGCACGGTCGCCAAAGTGCCCGTAGCGCCGCCGATAGCGATAGCTGGAAGTTATCGCGGAAGCGCCCAGCGTGCGTCCGTGGTAACCGCCTTGGAAGGCAAACATCAGGTTCTTACCGGTGTAATTGCGCACCAGCTTCAGAGAATCTTCGATGGCCTGCGAGCCGCCCACGTTGAAGTGTACGCGGCCCTTCACCCCGAAGCGCTTTTCACAGTACTGGGCGATGCGCGCGGCCACCTCAACCTTTTCCGCATGGAGGTACTGGCAGGCGAGCTGCGGCAGGCGATCCACCTGGCGCTTCAGCGCCTCACCCAGGCGGCGGTTCTTGTAACCAAAGCTCGCCGCGGAATACCACATCTGCAAATCGAGGTAGGGTGTACCCGCCTCGTCATAAAGATGACTGCCCTCGCAATCGACAAAGATTTTCGGGGGATCAAGATAATGCACCGTGTCGCCGAACGAGCAATACTTGCGCTCGAGAGCCAACAGCTCGGCGGTGCGTGTAGTGGGTTCAGAAATGGCCAATGTTGGGCCTCCTTTCAGAACAGGAAAATCGAAAGTGGAAACGGGAAGAGCGAAACTAGAAACTAGAAACTGGAAACTGGAAAAGCGAAACTAGAAACTGGAAGCCGGGAATTCGAAAGTCGAAAGTGGCGGCGAAACACCCTTTCTGCACCAAGTTGGACCGGCTATTTCGCCGAATGGCCGCGAGTTTCTAATTTCCAGTTTCTAATTTCCAGTTTCGCTTTTCCAATTTCCGGTTTCGAATTTCCAGCCTGGCCGCTACGACACCGCCGCGACGGCCTGGCGCAGACGCCGGGCAGGCGCCGGGGCGAGCAACTTTTCGAGTGTCGCGTGAACTTCCTTAAAATTCTCAAAAGCGTGGCAGGCAATGCCGTTCTCCCGACAGTACGCTAGCAGGTGTCGTTTGGCAAACACCACGTCGGCAAGCTCCACCGCAAACCGGTCGGACATGCCATCACCGACAAAGATAACGGGACGCTGGCCTTGGCGCAGGCGGCGGATAAGCGCCGCTTTGCAGGTGGCGCACCCGTGTGCGCACGGTTCGGGGGAGTGGGGGAAAGAAGGCACAAGACGCCGGCCCTCCAGTCGCAATGCACTCGCAAACAGATTTACTCCGCTGCGAAAATACCGCTCGACGCCCGCGCGCTTCAAAACGCGGCGAATAACGTAATCAAACCCGTCACTAACGATGTAGACCGGCACCCGCTTCCTGCGCGCAAACTGGCAAAAGGCCTTGAACTCCGCGTCAAGTGCGACACCATCGATAACCGCGTGTAGCTCGCCCGCCGGAGCGTCGACCAATGCGATCTGGCGCTCCAGGCACTCGCGCGATCCGATCAGCCCCATCATCCACTCCTGCTCGATCTCCCGCCAGGAAGGATGCGCAAGCTGCGTCAGAATCTGGTCCGTCGCGTCAAGCTGCGTGATGGTCCCATCAAAATCACAGAAAACGACGGGGCTAAAATCACGCGTTAGGTTTGTCATTCAAAATGTCCTTTTATAAGGGTAAAGGATAAAGTTTAAAGGGTAAAAGAGAACCCGGCCTTAATCTTTACCCTTTAACCTTTCAGCATTCATGCCGCCCGCTCATCAACCAGCCGTCTTCGCTTCCTTCCCTGCTCAATGCTACCGGTAGGGAGGAAACGGAAATTCAGGTTGTACATCCCACAGGCATGATTCGCCCATACATCGGGATAGAGGGACTTCAGGTTGTCTTGAATCGCTGTTTCCACGGCGGAAGGGCTGATTCCGTTGGTCAACTCTAAGCGGAACTCCAAAACATCGTGCAGACCTTCCTGGCGGACAACCACCTGCCAATTCTCGGCAATGCCCTGGACGTCGTGCAGGACGCGCTCAAATATCTCCGGATACATATTCCCCGCGCCCATGACCACCATTTCATCGCGCCTTCCGCGAATTCGCTCAATGCGCTGAAGCGGAGCGCCGCAGGGGCAAGGCCCGTCAATGAATCGGGTCACATCGTGAACCCGATATCGTATGAAAGGCATGGTGCGGCGTGACAGCGTGGTGGCCACCAATTCGCCGTAGCCATTCTCGTCCCGGCCGAGGACCTCGAAGTAAATATTGAAATCGTCCAGGTGATAACCGTCTTTGCGCACACATTCCATGCCTGCCCCGCCCACTTCCGTGGAACCGTAAGCAAGAAGAACCGGGCACTTCCAAACGCTTTCCACGTAGTTGCGGTAGACGTCGGTCATGCGGTCGCCCGCGGCCATGATCAAACGGAGGGGAAAAGTGCCCTCCTTCTCCGCGATTTCGCTGAAGCTGACCAGCCACGTAGGGTCGGCCGAAATAACGTCGTAGTGGTAGACGCCCATGCGCGAGTAGACCTCGCGTGGAGGGGGCTTTCCGACGGCCGAGCAAAACACCCCCAGTTTCTTGCAGGCGAGAAAGGTAACCCAACTGCTGACCCAATACCCCGCATCGAATGTGCAGACTACGCGAGCGCCGGGCCGAATACCATTCTCATACAAGGCCACGGCTTCGTATCGAGCGGCGAAGTCCAGTTCCTCGTAAGAAAAATAGACCCGCTTGGGACCGCCGGATGTCCCGGTAGTTTCAAACACCAGTTCGGGCTCGCGACACAGAAATTCCTCCGCGGGCAGCGTCCGCAAGTCCTCGGGGGTGGTGAAGATGTCGCCCAAGTCCTCGGGGCCGCTGACGCGTCTGGCGTCAATGCCCCGTTCCCGCAATTTACGCGCGAAGAACTTCTGGTGTTCCGCGGCGTAACGTACAACTTCGACGAATCCATCGGTTCGAATCTTCAGAACTGCCGAGGGCGGAACGCGTTTGCCCCAGCGGATCAGCGACGGCACGGAATCGCGGACCACCGTGCGTTCGAAAAGTTTGCGGATCTGGTTGTACATCAAGTGTCCGTTGTCCCTAGTCCTTGGTCCTTCCTCTACATCAGATAGGCTGATTCGCCCGACCGCTGCGGGGGTGAGGCGAGCAAATCGATATACGTGGCCTTTTCTAGCAGAGCCATTGCCACTTGGGCGACAGCGTGCGCGGCGTCTGGACGCGACGATTCACGGGCACGACGCCGGATCTCGCCAAGTTCGTCCGGGGAGGAAAGCAATCGTGACGTCAGGCGCGGGATGTCGTTCAACGATTCCGCGTGCAGCGCCACCCCCTTCTGCTTCAGGTAGCGAACGTGCCGATCCTCCGGCCCAGGGATGGGATGGGTCAGAATCATCGGCAGTCCCGCCGCTAATGCTTCCGCCGTCGTCAGGCCACCCGGCTTGGTGATCAGGAGATCGGCAGCGGCCATCAACTCCGGAACGTTTTCCGTCCAGCCGAACAAATGCAAGTCCATGGCCACGTGCCCCCGCAGCGATTCCAGCCGGCGGCGCAGAAAACGATCGTGGCCGGCCACCGCCAGCACTTGCATCGGCGAGTTGCAGAGTTCAAGGCTGGATATCACCCGGTCGAGCGGCGCGGGCCCCATGCCTCCCCCCATCACCAGAATTACCGGACGGCGGGCATCGAGGCCTAAAGCCTGCATCAGTTCGTCCTTGTCAAAGGACAATGCGAACGCGGGATCGACGGGAATACCACAAAGCAAAACTCGATTGGGCAGCACTCCCCATCCGATCAGTTGCGCGCGAGATTCTTCGCTGGCCACGCAGTAGACGTCAATCTCCGGTTGCACCCATGGAGGCTCGGTCTGAAAATCGGTCTGCACCGCCAGAATGGGCGCGTTGAACCAACCTTCGCGGCGGCCGAGCGCGGCGATTTCCGCCGCTCCAATTTCCGTAACGATCACCAATTGGGGAGCGTAACTCCTGATCTGACGCAGCACCTCGCGGCACCCGCGGCGAAAGACCCAATCGGGTGCCGTCGAGCGATCCTCGCGGCGCTGGCGGCGCTCGAATACCAGGCGCCACAGCCCCGGAGCGTTCCGCAGCATCCACCAGTAGGGGTCCACATAGAGCCAATGGAACCACCGGCGCGCCAAATCGAGAGCATCGATCAACTTTACTTCAATGGGATCGTAACTATCATATAGGGCGCGTTGCACGGCCTCGGAAGCACGCAGGTGTCCTGAACCAACGCCGAGGGTCAAAATGCAAACGCGCTTCTGGACCATTAAAAGACTCCATATTGGGACACGGGATACGGAACACGGGATACGGCAAAACCAATATTTTTTGATTGCCGAAGGAAAAATCGGAATGGCAATCGGAACCTCTTCCCGTGGCCTGTTTGCCGTGACCCGTATCCCGTGTCCCGTATCCCTGCTTTACTCATACCTGCGGACCAGCAAAACCGCGTTCAGTCCACCGAAGGCAAAGGAGTTGGAGATTGCTACGCGCACGTTTTTTTCCCGCGCTTGATTGGGCACATAGTCTAAATCGCACTCCGGATCGGGCTGCGTGTAACTCGCCGTAGGTGGGATGACTCCTCGATCGATCGTCTGAACCGTGGCGGCCAACTCGACGGCCCCCGTCGCACCCATCACGTGCCCGTGCATCGATTTAGTAGAGCTGATGGCGACCTTCCGAGCGTGCTCCTTAAACACTTCTTTGATGACCTGCGTTTCCGTGACGTCGTTGACGCGAGTACCGGTGCCGTGTGCATTGATATAATCCACTTCCTGCGGATTGACCTGCGCTTCTACCAACGCCATTCGCACGGCGCGCGCCGGGCCGTCAAGTGAAGGCTGGGTAATGTGACTGGCGTCGGAACTCATGCCGAAACCCGACAGTTCCCCATAGATTCTGGCCCCGCGCTGCTTGGCGTGCTCGAGTTCCTCGAGCAACAGCATCGCCGCCCCCTCCCCCATTACCAATCCCTCGCGGTCAGCGGAAAACGGCCGGCAGGCCTTGCTCGGATCGCCATTGCCCACGGCCAGGACGCGGACTGATTCCCACGAGCGAATCATCCCAAAGGTAAGTGGCGCTTCGGTCCCGCCGGTCAACATCATATCCGCCATTCCGAACTTGATAAGGTGGAAGGCTTCACCGATGGCATGCCCGGCGGAAGAGCAAGCAGTGGCGGTGGTAAGTGCCGGCCCCTGCGCGCCAAACTCCATGCAGATTTGCGAGGTGGCAGCATTGTGCATGATCTTGGGGATAGTAAAAGGATGCAGGCGAGTTGCGTGCTCCGCGAAAAGTTTGAAGTAGCCCGACTCAAACGTTTGGGCGCCACCCATACCCGTGCCCGTCACCACCCCAAATCGTGGCCGCTCCTCATCGCGAAGTTGGATGCCGCTGGAATCCATAGCTTCCTTTGAAGCCAGCAAGGCATACTGACTGAAGCGATCGAGCAAGTCGAGGCGCTTGGCTGGGAAATAGTCAAGCGGATTGTAGTCGGGAATTTCCGCGGCGATCTGCACACTCAACTCGGTAGGGTCGAATTGCTGGATGCGGCGGATGGCTGACCGCCCCTGCACCAGGGTTTCAAAAAAACGATCCGCATTCTTGCCAGTGGAGGCAAACACTCCAATCCCGGTGATGACGACTCTCCTCACGATGGGCCCCTTGACTGCCGTGATTTAGCTGACCGAAGCAGAAGATTCGCCTTTGGCCATAGCCACCAAGTCCGAAACGTCTTTGCCTTCCAAAACGCGCGTGAGGCTATCCACCACCTGGCGGACACTCTTCATGTTCTGAGCAACCGTGTCGGGAATATCAAGCTTGAATTCCTCTTCCAACGCGAAAAGGATATTCACGCCGTCCAGCGAATCGATGCCTAGTTCCGCGAAGGTCGAGTCTAGCGTGATCTTGGTCACGTCGAGGTGTTGCTCCCGCGCGATGATCTCGATGACTTTTGGTGAAACGTCCATCGTTACTCCTTATTCTTACAAGATTTAGATGCAAGCCACGCCGTAAACTGCATTATGCCGTGATACCCATTGAGTCCTGCGCCGCGAGATCTGCTACCGTCTGCAACAATTCCGTGAGTTGGAAGGGCTTGTCCAGCAGGGCATGGGCGCCCAGTGCCTTCAGCTCCTTCTTTTCCGCACCGCTCATGAAGGATGACATCAAGATGATCTCGTGCTTGGAATTCTGTTGGCGCAGCTTACGCAGGAGCTCCAAACCGGATTCTTGCGGCATACGAAGGTCCGCAATGACGATTCGGTATTCACCATCGCGGCTCAAGACTTCGCGGGCAGCCACCCCATCCGCCACAGCGTGAGGAGCGTAGCCGTTTGCCTGCAAAACTTCGCAAAGAAGGTCGCGGCTTTCCTGATCGTCATCGACTACCAGAATCTTGTTCATGGTGGCCCTTCGGCTCTTTAGTTTTGTACGCAATGTGCGGCCCAAAGTGCACGATGTTTCATAACTCATTGAATTTATTATGATTGATTAATGGCATAGGGCTGTATGAGGGGTAAACCGCAAGAGTTCCCAATTGGGCATGTGGCAAATTGCCACATTACAGGAAGTTATTGTCTGAAACCGAAATGATCTTATGGTTCAACGCATTACTAGGGGCATTTCTGTTCGTAACTTATACTCACGACAGGGCCGACTCAGGTATAAAGTGCCTCGCGAATCTGCCACGCTGGAGCAATATGCCACATTCGATTCAGCGAGGATGAGGCCCGTCAAGGATACGGCGTTCTCCCTGGACACCGATCCGTGGGTTGCTCTGCTACACCGGCATAACACTCCGTGGCGGTGACACGTGCTCAGGGATGACAGACTTTTGTTACGACGCAAAGGCCTCTATTCCAGAAGTCTCCATCTAAGTCGTGCACTCCAATCTTGCGAGGCGCTTGACCACGGCGCGCGCATGGAGGTACACTGTGCTGCAAGTGCGCCTGTAGCTCAGATGGATAGAGCGGTTGCCTCCGGAGCAACAGGTCGGGGGTTCGAATCCCTCCAGGCGTACCAATCCTGTTTGGCCCAATCCCGATTAAATTCTGTAGTCGTTGCGTTCTCCATCAACAATGCCCCAAGCAAACTGCCAATGAAAAGCCTTCAACGTTCGGGTATCCCTGAGTAAGAACAATGCGAAGGAGTGTTTCGGCCTGAAACGAAACCGGGGACACGGGCATCGAAAGAGTGGGTATTCCAAACTAGGGTTTTGACAGGGACCAGTGAGCATCGTTTGCCGTCCCGGACGCCTGGGACTGAACGATACGCCTTTTCCGGGTTTCGCGGTCTCTTGTCTCGCTTATCAACGGTGGGGGCAAGCGAAGACCCACGGTGGTCAGAGGTTATACCGGCCTCGACTTGCGCGTGCCAGAACGTGAGTTCACTCGAGCGGTTAAGTCCGGCCAGCCTGCGCTCGCCGGATAAGGAGAAAAGTGAAATGCAAGTAAAGGGTGTCCTGGAATTCAAACACGCCGTTTGGGCCTCTATCGCCCTTCTCGTTGTTATCCTGACGCTGACTGTCGCTCACTTGGGAGCCAAGCCTGCGATGAAGGCCTCATCTCCTCCCATGGTTGAAGTGGCGCAGGTCGAGCAAAAAGATGTTCCTATTTACGGGGAATGGATCGGTACGCTGGACGGGCTGGTGAATGCCGACATCAAAGCCCAAGTCACAGGGTATCTGCTCACACAGGACTACAAGGAAGGGTCGTTCGTTAAGAAGGGCCAGTTGCTGTTTCAGATCGATCCCCGGCCCTTCCAAGCCGTGCTCGACCAGGCTCAAGGGCAGCTTGCGCAGGCGAAGGCACAGGTGACCCAGGATGAAGCACAGCTCACCAATGCCCAGGCTGACCAGGTGAAGAGTCAACTCGATCTTGACAAATATGTTCCCCTCGCCAAGGCCGAGGCCGCCAGCCAGCAGGACCTTGACAATGCGACGCAGACGAACGTCGCCAACAAGGCGCGAGTTCTGGCCGCAAAGGCCGCGATCGAAGTGGCGAAGGCGCAAATACAGGCGGCGCAGGCGGCGGTGGAAACCGCCAATATCAACCTGGCTTTTACCCACCTGGTTTCGCCCATCGACGGGATTGCGGGGGTGGCACAACTTCAGGTGGGCGCGCTGGTCAATGGCAGCAGCGGACCGGTGACTACGGTTTCGACACTTGACCCGATTAAGGACTACTTCACCATCAGCGAACAGGAATATCTCGAATTGCAAAAGCAGCTTTCAACCACGGAGGGACGGCACCTAAAACTTCAGCTCGTCCTGGCGGACGGCACGGTCTATCCGCACGAAGGCGTCTTCTACTTTGCGGACCGTGCCGTGGATCAAAACACCGGTGCGATCAGGCTGGCGGGGCTCTTTCCCAACCCCGGGAATGTTCTGCGTCCGGGACAGTATGGCAAGGTCCGCGCCGTCGTTCGAATACAGAAGGGCGCCTTGCAGGTCCCTCAACCTGCCGTCACCGAGGTGCAAGGCAGCTATCAGGTTGACGTGGTTAGGGAGGACGGCAAGGTGGAAATTCGCCCCGTCAAAGTGGGAATGCAAGTTGGTACGATGTGGATTGTCCTGGACGGGCTGAAACCCCGCGAGCATGTCGTTGTCGCGGGTCAACAGAACCTTAGCCCGGGCATGCCAGTGCAGTCTCAGCCCGCGGTGGCCAGCCCAACAGCAAGAGCGGAATCCAGCCAGAACTAATTGCAGACGCGGATGCGTAACCGGTGGAACCCGGGCGGCATGCCGGATCCATCGCCCGCGAACCTCGCGTGCCGTTCACGGCTGTGCAATCAAGCTTGACGGAAAGGGATGACGAGTTATGTCCAAGTTTTTCATCAGGCGCCCCATCGTCGCGATGGTGATCGCAATCCTTACGGTGATTGTAGGCGCCGTTAGCATTTTGAGTTTACCCGTGGCACAGTTTCCGAACATCGTCCCACCTGAAATTATGTTGCAAGCCACTTACGTCGGCGCCGATGCGCAGACCCTGGAGCAATCGGTCGCCACGCCGATCGAGCAACAAATTAACGGCGTGGATAATATGAACTACATGTACTCGTTGAACGCTACGGGGAACTCGCAAACCACTTTGATTGTTGACTTTGACGTCAAGTCGGACCCCAACACGGACCTGATCCTAACCCAATCGCGTGAGAACCTGGCCGCCTCTCAGCTTCCGCCCGAGGTTAATAATTACGGCATTACGATCCGAAAGTCAGCGACCGCGCCGCTCATGCTGATCGCCCTGTACTCGCCGCATGGCACTCACGATGCGAAGTATCTCGCCAACTATTCCTATATCAACCTCAACGACCCCATCGCCCGCTCCTACGGCGTCGGCCAAGTGGCGACTTTCGGGGCCGGACAATATGCGATGCGACTCTGGGTCAAGCCCGACCAGCTTGCGAAACTGGGCATCGCCGTGACGGACATTCTCAATGCCATCCAGGCGCAGAACACGGTGAACCCCGCCGGACAGGTGGGCGGCGAGCCCGCTCAGGCCAGCCAGCAATTCACATATTCGGTGCTCGCACAAGGCCGCCTGACTTCGCCGGAGCAATTCGGCGACGTCATCGTGCGTGAAGCTCCGAATGGCGGGACCGTCCGCGTGAAAGACATCGCCCGGGTCGAGCTGGGCGCCCAGGACTACAGCGTTATCAGCCGCATGAATGGCGGGCCCAGCGCGATCGTTGCGGTCTATCAGTTGCCCGGCTCCAATGCCGTCCAAGCGGCCGCCGGTGTCCGCAAACTGATGTCGCAAATGAAGCAGCGCTTTCCGGAAGACATTGATTACGTCATATCACTCGATCAGACGAGCGCCGTGACCGAGGGCATGAAGGAGATCGTCAACACCCTGTTGATCGCCGTCGTCCTCGTAATCCTGGTGGTCTATCTATTCCTGCAAGATTGGCGCGCTACACTGATCCCCATGCTGGCCGTGCCGGTCTCGCTGGTGGGCACCTTTGTTCTCTTCCCGCTGTGCGGTTTCTCCATCAACACGCTTTCGATGTTCGGGCTGGTGCTGGCCATCGGGCTGGTGGTGGACGATGCCATTGTCGTCGTTGAAGGGGTACAACGCCACATCGAGAACGGGTTGGCCCCCAAGGATGCGGCGGTGAAAGCCATGGAGGAACTTTCGGGTCCCGTCATCGGCATCGCCCTGGTTCTCTCGTCGGTTTTTGTACCGACTGCCTTCATCCCCGGCATTACGGGCAGCCTCTATCAGCAATTTGCCTTGACTATCGCGATTTCAGTTATCCTTTCCGCGTTTAACGCCCTTACACTGAGCCCGGCGCTTGCCGCGTTGCTGCTCCGGCCAAAGGCGGCAAGCCACGGGCCGCTCAGTAAGTTTTTTGACGGATTCAATCGCCTGTTCGGGCGTGCCACGGAGAGTTACGTCCGCTTGTGCGGCGGACTTATTCGCAAGGGCGCCCTTACTCTGGTCCTGATTGCCGCTTGCGGCTTAGCCGGGGCTTTCTTTGGGATGCGTCTCCCCTCAAGCTTCCTACCGGATGAAGACCAAGGCTACCTTTTCGTCAACATGCAGCTTCCCAATGCAGCTTCGCTGGAGCGTACGGATGCGGTGGCAAGCGACGTGGAGAAAATTCTAACCGCCACGCCCGGGGTTGAGTACACCACCAGCGTGGTGGGTTTCAGCCTGCTCAGTTTTGTCCGGACCAGCTACAACGCCTTCTATTTCGTCACGTTGAAGCCGTGGAGTGACCGCAAAACGCGCGAGGAACAGTATCAAGCCATCAAGACGCGTCTGAACCAGCGGCTCGCCGGCTTGCCGCGAGGGACCGTCTTCAGTTTTTCGCCGCCGGCGATCCCCGGAGTCGGCACCTCCGGGGGATTTCAGTTCGCCCTGGAGGACCGTGCCGGGAAGGACGTCCAGTTTCTGGCTACAAACTTGGATAAGTTTCTGGCAGCCGCTCGGAAGCGTCCCGAGATTGGCATGATCGGCACCACGTTTCTGCCGAGCGTGCCGCAAAAATTTGTGCAGGTCAACCGGGAGAAAGTGTTGAAGCAGGGGGTGGCGGTCAGCGACGTCTACCGGACGCTGCAAGCATTCATGGGTGGAATCTTCATCAACTACTTCAATAATTTTGGCCGCACCTGGCAGGTGTACGTGGAGGCCGAAGCGCCCTACCGGTCGAGTACGGAGGACCTGACGCAGTTCTATGTGCGGAACAGCCAGGGCGCGATGGTGCCGCTTTCGGCGCTGGCAAAATTCGAGTCGCGTGACGGTCCTGAATTCACGATGCGCTACAACGAGTACCGGTCAGCCCAAATCATCGGCAGCGCTGCGCCCGGCTATAGTTCTGACCAAGCGACGGCGGCTCTCGAAGACGTTTTCCGGCAGACCATGCCCCGCGAAATGGGCTATGACTACCTGGGCATGTCCTACCAAGAGCAGAAGGCGCGGGAAGGACTTCCGCCTTCGTTCATCTTTGGGTTCTCGCTGCTGTTCGTCTTCCTGATTCTGGCGGCGCTCTACGAGAGCTGGTCGCTGCCGTTCAGTGTGCTCCTGAGCACGCCGGTGGCGGTATTCGGCGCCTTCGGGGTGCTGTGGCTGCGCCGGGTCGTGCTCGGAGTTTTCCTGCCCCCGTACATGGTCCAGATCGAGAACGACGTCTACTCGCAAATCGGCTTGGTGATGCTCATCGGCCTGGCGGCTAAGAATGCCATTCTGATCGTCGAGTTCGCCAAGGAGGAACACGCGATGGGCAAGCCCCTGATGGAGGCCGCCCTCGAAGGTGCAAGGCTTCGTCTACGGCCCATCCTGATGACTTCGCTGGCATTCATCCTTGGCTGCGTGCCGCTCTGGATGGCCAGCGGCGCCGGGTCCGTAGGTCGCCAGGTGATGGGCACCACCGTCATTGGTGGCATGTTAGCAGCAAGCGCCATCGGCATCTTCTTCATTCCGGCTGTCTTCTATCTCGTGGAGAAAGTATCCAATGCTATGCGGCAGCGCGCGGTGCAGGCTCTTCCCCAGATGCCCGAGCCGGCGGAGGGCGACTGAAATGCTTAACCCACGGTTCGACATAAGGAAGTTCGCACCTACGCTCGGTATGAAGGTGACATGGGCTGCCGTCATTCTTACTGTGATTCTTGCTTGCGGGTGTGAGGTGGGGCCCAAATACCAACGTCCCAAGGTGGAAATTCCGGCGGCTTTCCACGGTCCCACAGAAACCGAGCCGGCTCAATCGCAGGCCACATCCTTCGCCGATTTGCCTTGGTGGAAAGTGTTTCAGGATCCCCAACTGCAAGAACTCATCCGGACCGGCTTGAAGAACAATTACGATCTGCTGTCCGCGACCGAGCGCATCACCGCCGCACGTGCCCAGGTTGGTATGACGCGCTCCAACCAGTTTCCACAAGTTTCGGTGAATCCTGACTTCAGCGGCGGGAAGAACAACGAGACGCTTAAGTACAATATCTTCACCCTCGCCGCCGACGTGACCTTTCAATTGGATTTCTTTGGCCGTTTTCGGCGCGCCACCGAGGCGGCCCGGGCCCAGCTACTTGGTACCGAGGACGCGCGGCAAACGGTGATCCTGACCCTGGTAAGCGACTTGGCCAGTGATTATTTCCTGCTTCGCGACCTCGACCTCCAACTTGAGATTACCAAGGAGACAGTTCGAAGCCAGGAGAACTCCGTCAAGCTAACCGAGATGCGGCTCAAGCACGGTGTGGTCACCAGGCTCGACGTCCTTCAAGCCAGGCAAGTCCTCGATACGGCGAATGCGCAGATTCCCGACTTGGAGCGGCAAATCGGCCAGACTGAAGACTCGATTAATATTCTTCTGGGAAATTATCCGCAAGGCGTGCCCAGAGGGAAGGCGCTCGGAACTGAAACGGCGGACGGCTGGAAGTGGAGCGAGTCCCTGCCTCCACAATTGCCGCCGGGCCTTCCCTCGTCGCTTCTTGAGCGCCGGCCCGACATCCGCGGAGCCGAGCAGAACCTCGTCGCCGCCAATGCCGATATCGGTGTAGCCAAAGCGATGTTCTTTCCGCAAGTCTCTCTGCTCGGCTCAGGCGGCGGCGCTTGGGGGCACACGGAGTTCTTTGGCTCAGACGTGCCTGCGCATCTCGGAATCTACAGTTACGAGGCAAGCATGGCTCAGCCGATCTTCGAGGGCGGCTACCTGCGGTCCAACCTAAAATACGCCAAGTCGCAAGACCAGCAGGCTTTGATCCGCTACAAACAGACCATCCAACGAGCATTCGGCGACGTTTCCGACGCCTTGATCGGATATCAGAAGAATCACCAAGTCCGCGAGCGCCAGGAGGAGTTTGTGCGCGACTTGCAAGAATCGGTCCGCCTGTCGCTGATGCGTTATCGAGGTGGCACAGCCACGTACCTGGATGTCCTCGATAGCCAGCGCTCCCTCTTCGGTGCTGAGCTGACCCTGGCGCAGGCACGGAACAACGAATACCAGAGCCTTGTGCAACTCTACAAAGCACTTGGAGGTGGGTGGCAGTTAGCTTCGCAGCCGTAATTTCACTGATCCCGTAAGGGGGAGCCGTGCCTGAACTCAAACGTATCCTGTGCCCTATTGACTTCTCGCAGTTCTCGATTAGAGCGTATCTCCATGCCTTATCCCTGGCTGAACACTACGGGGCCAAGTTGTTCGTGCAACATGTCGTCGAGTTGTGGCGATATCCTTCGGCCGACTTCGCTGTGTCTGCCGGATCTTTTGAGGATTTCTGCCGCGACCTCGGCGAGAACTGCGAAAAGGAACTGCAACAGTTTTTGGAGAACTACACCCCCGGTGATATTCAACCGGAATGCGTCGTGCAGCGCGGGATAGCGCCGGACTCCATTCTCACTTTTGCCGAAGCCCAAAAAGCGGACCTCATCGTTATGGGAACGCACGGCCGGAGAGGGTTTGACCGGCTGATGCTGGGGTCAGTGACAGAACGGGTCATGCGAAAGGCCTCTTGCCCGGTACTGGTAGTGCACAAGCCGTCTCATGACTTCATCATTCCCGATAGCCGCCAGGATGCTGTCAACCTGAACCGGATTCTTTTCTGTACGGATTTCTCGGCGAATTCGCGGCGAGCATTAGACTATGCCCTCTCTCTCGCCGCAGAGTACGGCGCCGAGCTCACCCTTGTACATGTGTTAGAGAACATCCCGCCTTCAACCAGCAAAGAGGCCACGGCGAAAGCCGCCGAGCGACTCGACAAATTGATTCCTTTGGAAATGCACAAATCGGGCAAGGTTAGGACGACCGTCTGTATCGGCAAACCCTACGAGCAAATCATACGGATTGCCCGGGAAACACAAACTGAAATGGCCGTTATGGCGGTGCGCGGCCGCAGTGCCCTGAATCTTGCCGTCTTTGGCTCGACAACCCATCGTGTAGTTCAGTTGGGCCCTTGCCCCGTTCTCGTCGTTCACGTTTAAATCGCCAAGAGAATAACAGTGCGGCACGGCTCTTCCCAGCCCGCTCGGCGCTGGCAGCAACGCGCCGAGGTACGTCGTTGGGCGGAGCGCCGCACGACTTGCTAACATTATCGCGGAAATGTAGACTGCTCGACATTTGAAGCGCTGCGTCGTAACGTGGGACGTGCATGCCGCGAGGGCGTGTGGCTGCAACACCGCTGGGTGGTGGCGGAGATCGTGACGGAATTCCCTCGAAGGAGCTAAAGGTGACGATGAGAACAGGATGGGCCGTGTCGGCAAAACTTCCCCGCACGCAGCGGATTGTTGTTCCGATGCTAGCTTTGTCGCTCGCATGCCTGGCGCGTATGGCCTGCCAGCAAGCCGCAGCGCAAGATTCGAATTCCTTCGGAAATGGGCGTCTGCTGGCGCGGATCTACAACTCGGGGTTCGAACTTGCCCACGATAGCTATAACGGCATCAGCGCTGCCAGCGATGGAAAGATCTACTACGTGCTATCGTCTCAAACCATTGACACGGGAGCGCAGATATACTCCTTCGATCCGGCGACGGAGAAGATCCTCCATCTGGGCGACCTCACCGAAGTGTGTGGAGAGAAAGGGTTGAAGGCGATTCCGCAGAACAAGTCGCACGTGCGTTTCTGGGAAGCGAACGGGAAGCTCTATTTTGCCTCTCACATTGGATATTACACGATTAAGAATGGCATGGAGACCGTAGGGGTGCCGCCGCCCGGCTACAAGCCCTATCCGGGTGGACACTTCCTTTCCTACGACACTGTCACCGGCAAGTTCGAGAATCTGGCGATTGCTCCGCACGGCGAGGGGATCATCGCGATGACCATGGATCCCGCGCGCGGGCGTCTTTATGGATTGACTTGGCCTACGGGCTACTTTATCCGCTTTGACCTGCAAACAAAGGAGATCAAGGACCTGGGGCTGTATTCCGCCTCGGGCGAAAGCGTTCGGGGACCGCAATACCGCACCCTCTGCCGCAGTTTGGTGGTCGATCCGGGCGATGGTTCAGTTTATTTTACGACCTCTGAAGGCGCGATTCTGCGCTATCGCTATGACCGAGATGCGGTGGAAAAGGTCGAGGAAGAAGACCTGCGAAAGGATTATTTCGGTGTGTACGACCCAACATCTTCGGGAAGCATGGGGTACAACTGGCGGCAGGCCATTTGGTACGCGCCCGAAAACATGATTTACGGAGTCCATGGTAACTCGGGATATCTATTTTGCTTCGACCCGCGTCTTCCGCGTGTGGAGGTGCTGCAACGCATTACGTCACTGCCTTCGCAGCGCAGCGGGATGAATGATGAGTTCAGTTATGGATACCTGGGGTTCGTCCTCGGACCGGATGGCAAAACCTTGTATTACCTGACCGGCGGGCCTATTTATCGCGCGGGAAAAAGAGTGGCAGGAAAGAGCATCGCGCAGAAGGGTGAATCGAAGGGAGAGGAAGATCTGCACTTGATCACCTACTGTATTCCAACGGGCAAGTACATCGACCATGGAGCTATTTTTTTCCCCGACGGCCAGCGACCCAAAGAAGTCAACTCCATTGCGGTGGGCAAAGATGGCTCCGTTTACGCCCTCGCCGCCGTCACCCAGAACGGACAGGGCCGGACCGATCTAATGCGGATTCCGGGTCCGATAGGGAATCGCTAGCGGCAATGGTGCTGGAAGCTCACGGTCGCCGTCCGGTTTCTCGAAAAGGTCTGAACATGACACGACGTTTGATGCGTTCGTTAATAATTTTGATAACGCTCCTTGCTACGCCGAAGTTCT
The DNA here is from genome assembly GCA_052139985.1 of Terriglobia bacterium. GTDB lineage: Bacteria > Acidobacteriota > Terriglobia > UBA7540 > UBA7540 > Bog-366. Next base: position 15,736 of record JBKQVI010000083.1, on the reverse strand, counting down.
GTGCGGGCACCGTAGTCAACGACGGACGACCCGCCGAGGGCGCGGCATCGTCGACGGCTTATCCGATCCCGGGCGACCGGTGGATAGAAATTGATCTCTACTGGTTCGAGCAAAAGAACATTCCCGGGTCCGTGAAGACATTCTGGGACCGCTTCCAGCCGCTTTTCCAGGGCGTAAAAGGCTATCGCGGCATCATCATGAACGTCGGATGGACTGTCGCGTGCGTCATGGAATGGTCGGGGAATTTGGATCAGCGCATTGATCTGCCGCGGGGTTCCGGGCAGCAAAAATGGGTCGATGAGCGAGGTCCGTATAGTGGAACCACGGAAGAACGGATGCACCAGTTCCGCGCGCGTTTTGCCAAACCGCAGATGGTCGAGCGCCGTGGTTACGATGCCTGGACCTATGGCGACGTCAAGAAACTCGCTTCCACCTTGCGCGCCGAAGCGTCTAAACGCGGCATACCAGAGCTCAAAGTCGGGCTTCTGAACTATGCGTGGACGGATGCCTACGGGGAGGTGGCGTCCTGGGCACGCCGGCACCCTGAAGCATTCACAGCTCCACACGCCCGGCGGGGATCATGGTCTCCCGGCTCCTATTTCGATCCCGCCGCCAAGCTCCACGCCGACGCAACACGACTGGGAGGATTGCCGCAAGGAATCCCGGAAGGCATGCCAGTGCACCGGGCCTACGCCGAGCAATGGGGAAGCCTTTCGAAAGCTGCGGGCCTGGATGCAGTGATGCTGCGGGATTCATTTGGTATGCCGGTGCCTTATGAGCGCTGGGGGCCCTTCGGCGCCCTCGCCCCTTCTCCCGAGGCGATTCGCGACGCCACCGCTGCGGTTGCCGCACTGGTGCGTGAGATTAAGCAAGCAAATCCCCAGGCGTTGGTGATGATGTATTCGAACGCGGCGAGCGCGGTGGCAGACTGGCGCAGCAATTGCCTGGATCTGGAATCCATCGCCAAGGAAGGGTACCTGGACATCTGGGTAGACCAAACCTGGGCGGGCGCTTGGAACGAAGTCGGGCTGCGGCAGGAATCCTTCTGGAACCGCCCCACCCTGGGCTGGACCTATCAACTCGGCTACACGCTATTGCACGCCGCTGTCCTTGCGGATACGAAAGTCCGGCACTACCCGCTGATTGAAACCTTTGACGCGTGGGAAAGCTGGGATGTGATCCACACCGCCCCGGAACGATTGCGATGGGGCATCTGGGCGTATTCCCATGCGACGGTGAAGGCACCGAAGGGATTGAAGCTTCCCGCTGGCTCCTATATCTCCTGGGCGAACCAGGGCAAGCGGCTGCTGGAAGCCGACGATGTTCGGTTTCTTACCGGCAACATAAACGCCGCGATCGCGGACGCGCGTAATATTCAAGAGGTTTTTGGCCCCACCTTAGTTTATTCGCGGGAGGCCATGGAATGGCAGGCCGGACACGCCACTCCGAATCGCGACATCAAAGAGTGGATCGATGAGCAAGCCGCGTCCGTGGAAAAATGGCCGGTTCCGATTCTCTCCGTCACCCGCGTGGAATGGCTTCCGCAGGTGGAGTCCGATCTGTTTATCATCCAGAGCCCTTCCCACATGGCGCCCTGGGAAACGGCATATATTGCCAAGCTCATGAGGAAGGGGCAACCGGTTGCTATTTTCGGAAGCCCGGTGGGTGGAATCGATCCGGAGCTCGAACGGATTGGCGGTCTCAGCGCGAGCGACGGCCCGGCCGAAGAGCAGGCGAAGGTACGTTCAGCGACGCTGGCCGGCGGCGCAGGTATGTTCGCGCGAAATATTCCTGAGGTTTTTGCCACCTACCACCGGCGCAGCGACAACACAGCCTCCGGCGGCGCCCGCGTCCTGTACTCGGTGGAAGGCAGCCCGGTGCTGACCTTGAATACCGCGGCGGGAATGAAAGTCGTGATGTGGGACCCGCCAGATCTGAGGCCCGACGGAGATGTTCCTCTGCGGGATGACTGGGGAGGAAGTGGGGCTGCTTATGCTCTGACAGCCGGTGCGTTGAACTACTTGTTGTCTGGCAGCGCCGCGCTGCACGCCAAGAGTATCGATCTCAACCAGACGATGAACGTCATCGCGTGGCGTACGAAGAATGGCGCCTTCCGATTGCTGGCCGCGAATCTCGAGGAGGGCCTGCGCGATGATGCCGACATGACTCGGCACGCAACAATGGTTTTGCCGGAGTCATGGAAGGCTGCAAAGTGGACGGATGCCTGGACCCACGCGAGTTTTGATGCGAATCGCGATGAATTGAAAATTGATCTTGGCCAGGCAAATTCGATCCTGCTGGAATCCGCGGGGCAGTGATACGGAACCCAGAAGTGGCTACAAAATGATACGGCTTGCACCTTTGAAAAAAGTGAAGTCTGGCAATCGCCGTTCTGCCGCGAAAGGCCGCGGCGCTCCGAAAAACGTTGATGAATACCTTGCGGGCGTCCCAGAGCCTGCCGGGAGCACCTTGAGCAAGATGCGCGCTGCGATTCGGTCCGCTGTGCCGCCGGAGGCTACTGAGGCCGTCAGCTATCGGCTACCTGCGTTCAGGCACAATGGCGTGCTGGTGTGGTTCGCCGCGTTTGCCAACCACTGCAGCTCTTTCCCTACCGCTGCGGTGATCGAAGCGTTCAAGAATGAACTGAAGGGCTACTCCCTATCCAAAGGGACGATTCACTTCTCCACGGACAAGCCACTGCCGGCGTCACTGGTTAAGAAAATGGTGAAGCTGCGGGTCGCGCAGAACGAAAGCAAGAAACGGCGCTGACCGCGTTGCCCTTGCGCCCAATTCAGGACTTCAACTGGGCGCGAGTAATTTCTCCCACGCCTGCGCCAGCCGCCCGTGCCGGAAATTCGGCCTCCCCCTCCGTTCGAGCGCCCTGCGCAGGTATTCGCTCTCGGATCCGTCAATCGGATATATACTAAGAACTTCCTTATAATGCCGCCTTTCAGGGCACAGCCATGACACCTTCCGGGCCGGTTATTCTTGGCTCCTACGACTACGGATTAGTCATTCTTTCCGTTTTGATCTCGATGCTCGCGGCGTCTGCCGCAGTCGACCTTTCCGGGCGGGTGGCCGCAACGCGCGGCTATGTCAGGCTCGCTTGGCTGATGGGTGGCGCCACGGCCAGCGGAATCGGCACCTGGTCAATGCACTACACCGGCATGCGCGCCTTCAGCTTGCCGATACCCGTGCAATACGACTGGCCCATAGTAATAGTGTCACTTCTTCCTGCCGTTTTCGGGTGCGCCGTGGCCCTGTTCGTGGTGAGCCGGCCGAAAGCAGGATTGCTTCGACTCCTGGCGGGTGGCGTCGTCGTGGGCGGGGGCATTTCGGTGATGCATTACACGGGGATGGCAGCGATGCGGCTGGCCGGAATGTGCCACTATTCGCCCTTTGGGGTGACTCTTTCTGTTGGTGTGGCGATGCTGTTCTCGTTTATGGCGTTATGGGCCACGTTCATTCAACCCGACGCAAAGGCTGGCCGGCGACCGGCGAAAGCCGCAAGCGTATTGCTGCTGGGGGCGGCCAACCCGGTGATGCACTATACCGCGATGGCCGCAACCACATTCACGCGGTCCTCGATGGTCCCGGATCTGTCCCACGTGGTATCCATCTCCACGATCGGCCTTCGAGTGTTTGCCATTATTCCGATCATGGTCCTCACGATTGCCCTGACGGCCTCCCTCGTGGACCGACTTCAGAAGGAGAGCGCGCTCCTCGAGCATTTGTTCGAGCAAGCGCCACAAGCAGTGGTGTTAACGGACCTGGGCAATCGGGTGCTCCGGGTGAACAGCTACTTCACGCGAGTTTTTGGCTACACTGCGCAAGAGACCATAGGCCGGCAGCTCAACGACCTGATCGTACCCGACGAATCGCGAGATGAGTTTCAGAAACACGCGGAGCTGGTCATGGCCTCGGGGCAACGAGTGGAAGTGGAGGGGCTTCGCCGGCGCAAGGACGGCAGTCGCTTGCACGTTTCCGCGGTTCGGGTCCCCGTTTCGTTGCCGGGTGGACAGAGTGCGGTATATGCGATCTATCGAGACATTACCGAGCGCAAGCGGGCGGAGGAGAAGTTCCGAGGGCTCCTGGAGTCGGCGCCGGACGCGATGGTGATTGTGGGCAAGGAGGGCCGCATCATCCTGGTGAATGCCCAGACCGAGAATTTGTTCGGCTACACGAGGGTGGAGTTGCTGGGACGGCCCATGGAAATGCTCGTTCCGGAGCGCTACCGGGGCAAGCACGTGGGCAACCGGAACGGCTTCTTCGCCGACCCACGCGCAAGATCGATGGGGGCGGGCCTGGAACTTTATGGGTTGCGTAACGACGGCACGGAATTCCCTATTGACGTCAGCCTGAGCCCCCTGGAGAACGAAGAAGGGACGCTGGTCTCGAGCGCCATCCGCGACATTACCGAGCGCAAGCGGGCCGAGGAGGTGTTGCGCCAACAGGAGAGACTGATTCACGCGATTCTGGATAACAGCCCGAATCTGATTTTTATCAAAGACACGGAAGGACACTACCTCCTGGTTAACAAGGAATTCGAAAGAGCCTTCCGTGTCAGTGAAGAACAGGTCAAAGGGAAGAAAGACGAAGAATTTCTTCCTCCTGAACAAGCCGCCGCGCTCCGAGCCAATGATCTTCGCGTGCTTCATGCCGGCCTTCCGATGGAGTTTGAGGAAGTAGCCCTGCAAGAGGACGGCCCCCACACGAGCATTGTCCACAGGTTTCCGCTGTTTGACGCGGAGCGGAGAATTTATGCCATTGGCGGCATCGTCACCGATATCACCGACCGTCAACAGGCCAACCAGGCGCTGCGACAAAGCGAAGAACAACATAGAAGCGTTGTAGAAGCAGCATCTGATGCCGTTATCAGTGTCGATAAAAACGGTCAAATAATTCTTGCCAACCAGGCGACCACCCGAGTTTTTGGACACACCTCGTCTGACCTGATAGGGATGCCCTTAACGATTCTAATGCCAGAATTCTTGCGCGATTCGCATAGAGCGGGCTTCCAGCGCTACATGAAGACGGGCGAGCGAACCGTCAACTGGCAAAGGATGGAATTTATCGGGCTGCGAAAGAAAGGAGACCAATTCCCGGTGGAGATTTCCTTTGGAGAATTCGTAAACAACGGTCAGCACACCTTCACCGGCTTCATCCGCGACATCACCGAACGCAAGCGGGCGGAGGCCGAGCTGCGTGCGGCGATAAACGAACGAACTCGCCTGTCAGCAGTTCGCGCGGAAATCGGCATGGCTCTGGGGCGCAAAGCTAGTTTGAGGGAGATTTTGTGTGCATGCGCGGAGGCAATGGTCCAACACCTCGACGCCGCCTTTGCCCGCATCTGGACACTTAGCAGCGATGGCAGGGAATTAGAGTTGCAAGCAAGCGCAGGAATATACACTCGTTTGGATGGCCGTTACAGTCGAATTCCGCTGGGAGAAATTAAGATCGGCCATATTGCCCAAGAAACAAAAGCGCATCTGACCAATGATGTCCAAGACGATCCGCAGATTAGCGACAAGGATTGGGCAAGGGCTGAAAAGATCACCTCCTTTGCTGGCTACCCTCTCGTAGTCGAGGATCGGACCGTGGGCGTTATGGGCATGTTCTTTCAAAAACCGATCGCAGAGAGCATCCTCGACACCCTATCGTTCCTCGCCGATGGCATCGCACAAGGCATCGAACGTAAGCGGGCGGAAGAAGCACTCCGTGAGAGCGAGGAGCGGTGGCGGTCCGTCTTTGAGAATTCCGCCATCGGTGTTGCGCTGACCGACCTCGACGGCCACTTCCTGGCCACCAATCCCGTCTACCAGAAAATGGTGGGCTACAATGAAGAGGAACTGCGGGGGCTTTCTTTTCTTGAGATAACCCAGGAGGATTACCGCGAAGCCAATTGGGCGCTCATCGCCGAGCTGCTCGCGGGAAAACGACAGCAGTTCCAGATCGAGAAGCAGTACCGGCGCAAGGATGGCAGTTTGGTCTGGGTGCGCAACAGCGTATCTCTTGTACCGGGCACCGAGAACGCGCCGCGATTCCTTATGGCGCTCTCCGAGGACATCACCGAGCGCAAGCGGGCGGAAGAGGCGTTGCGGCGCAGCGAGGCCTCCCTCGCCGAAGGGCAGCGGCTCGCGCACACAGGGAGTTGGACCTATAACCCTTCCGGTTTTTTTGACCACTGGTCTCAGGAAATGTTCCGCATTTATGGCTTCGACCCGGCAAACGGCGCGCCGACACTGGCGCAATATCTCGGTACTGTCTACCCGCAGGACCGCGAGTTCGTAGCGGGGACTATAGAAAAAACAGTGGCGCAAGGCATGGATTATGACGTTAAGAAACGCATCCTGCGGCCAGACGGCGAACTTCGGCATGTCCGCTGCGTGGGCGTCCCCGTTTTCGATAATGGAATCTTAAGAAGCGTCGTTGGCACTGCCGTGGATGTAACCGAGCAGGAACAGCTCACGCAGGCTCTTCAGCACTCGTTCGAGGAAGTGCGTAGGAGCGAGGAGCGCTGGCGGGCAGTTTTCGAAAATTCAGCGGTAGGTATAGCTCTTACGGACTGCGTCAGCACCCAATTCCAGGCCGCGAATCTCGCCTTTCAGAAAATGGTGGGTTACCCGGAAGAAGAACTCCGAGCGTTGTCGTTTATGGATATTACCCATGAAGATGATCGTGAAGCCAACCGGCGGCTTCTGGCTGAGCTTCTCGATGGAAGTCGGCAATCTTACGCGATGGAAAAACGCTACCGGCGCAAAGATGGCAGCATACTCTGGGTGAACCTGCATGCTTCCTTGGTTCCCGGCACGGAGAGTATTCCCCGGTTCTCTCTCGCCATCGTCGAGGACATCACCGAGCGCAAGCGCGCCGAGGAAGCGTTGCGAGATAGCGAGGAGCGGTTTCGCACAATCTTCGAGACTGCCGGGGTCGGCATGGCCCTGGTGGATCTCGAAGGGCATCCCATCAAGACAAACCCGACGCTACGGCAGATGCTCGGCTACAGCGAGGAAGAATTCAGCCGCCTGGCCTTCACCGAGTTTACCCACCCTGACGACCGGCAGTTGGACTGGAGGCTCTATAGTGAGGTGGCAGCCGCGAAACGTGATCGGTACAATATCGAAAAGCGCTATATCAGAAAGGGTGGCGGTCTGGTGTGGGGGATGTTGGTTGTCTCGCTGGTTAAGGACCGTCACGGGTGCCCCATGTACTGTGTTGGTATGGTAGAAGACATCTCTGAGCGCAAGCGGGCGGAAGTGGAACTGCAAAGATCGCGCGACCGGTTACGCGCACTCGCTGCGCGGCTTCAGAAGATCCGTGAAGAAGAGAGGACGAAGGTGGCACGTGAAATCCACGACGAGTTGGGCCAAGCTTTGACGGCCATCAAGATTGAGTTGAGCTCATTAAGTCACGACATGCCCGCCGAGAAAAAACAGCGGTCTGAGTCCATCATGCAACTGGTAGATGAGACCATTCAATCCGTGCGCCGCATCTCCACCGAACTGAGGCCGGCGGTACTCGATGCGTTGGGTCTGGTGGCCGCTGTGGAGTGGGCGGCAGAGGAGTTCGAGGCTCGCACCGGGACAAAGTGCCAACTCGACTTACCCCGGCATGAGGTCGTTATCGACCACGAGCATGCCACGGCACTGTTTCGCATCTTCCAGGAGACGCTGACCAACGTTGTGCGCCACGCGAGCGCTAGCGAGGTAAACATACGGCTGGGCAGAGAGAATGGCAATCTGTACTTGGAAGTTCACGATAACGGCAAAGGCGTCAACGAAGACCAACTTTCGGCCGGTAGTTCGCTGGGGATCCTGGGAATGAGAGAGCGCGCTTTGCTGCTTGGAGGCGAACTTACCCTTACCAGCGCTCCGGGAGAAGGTACAACCGTGAGAGCCCGAATTCCTGAAACCTATCCTACGTCGTCAAAGGAAAGCAATTGATCAGGATTCTTATTGCCGATGACCATCCGATTCTGCGCCGGGGACTGAAAGATATGTTGACCCGCGAGCTTGATGGTGCGGTCTGTGGTGAAGCCGGGAATGCGCAAGAGGTTTTCTCAAAGGTGCATGACCAGAACTGGGACCTCGTGGTTCTGGACGTGACCATGCCAGGGCGCAGCGGCCTTGACGTGCTCAGAGACCTGAGGGGGCTGCGACCCGCACTGCCTGTGTTGGTGTTGAGCATGCATCCGGAAGACCAGTTGGGCAGGCGGGTCTTAAAGGCGGGAGCATCCGGTTACATGAATAAGGAAAGCGCCCCTGAGGAATTGATTAAGGCCGTCCGAAAAGTACTTGCGGGTGGCACGTATGTAAGTCCGGCGTTGGCTGAACGGCTGGCGATGGACTTGCACGAAGATTCGGGGCGACCCCTTCACGAGACTCTGTCCGACCGGGAATTCGAGGTCCTGCGGCTGATTGGCTCAGGGAAGGCAGTCTCCCAGATCGCAGAGATACTGCACTTGAGCGTGCCGACCGTGAGTACGTATCGCGCGCGCATTTTGGAGAAGATGAACATGACGACCACTGCCGAACTGATAAAGTATGCATTACGCAATCGGCTGGTCGATTGAATCGCTGGGCCGTCTGCCCATTATCTTGCCGTAACGTTCTGACGCCGGAGCCTTGCATCTTTCGGGAACCTGCCCGCAAACAGCGAGATTCGGTGCAGGCGGCTTTCCAAAATACTCCTCGCCGTGTAATCAAAACCATTACACCTAGCCCTTAAGTAATTGTACAAAAGAAACAAACGGCAACGATAGTGCACTGCTCTCAGCGGGGGCAAAATTGAAATCGGGGCAGAAGATGAGAGTCCCGATTGCAGATAACTCGGACGCCCCCAAGGCATCGCGCTCATTACTCCCCACTGCGACCTGGCGACCAGGCGCCGCGAAGGCGGGGGCAAGCGCGCGAATACCCTGCACAAGACCCCTGGCAAATTCCCCGGAAGTCCAACAGCGCCTCGCGGAGTTGCCGCGGCAGGGCGGAGCTTTCGACTTCGAGCGCATTTATCGAACGTACTCGCCGCGGGTCTTCACCCTTTGCATGCGAATGGTGAAGGACCGGGAGCAGGCACAGGACCTCGCCCAGGATGCATTCCTGCAGCTATTTCGCAAGCTCCATACCTTCCGGGGCGAATCCGCATTTCGCACCTGGCTGTTTCGATTGGTTACCAACGTAGTTCTGATGCACCTGCGAAAGAACAAGAGGCTAGTGATGCGGGAAAGCCCCTTAGAAGATGGCACCGGCTTGGGGGAAGGGGGCATGGTGCCCGGCGCGGTCCTGGGCGCTCTCGACCCATGCCTCGAAGGCGTGAATGACCGGATGATTCTGCAACGCGCCATACGAGAGTTAGCGCCGGGTTATAGAAGGATATTCCTTCTCCACGACCTGGACGGTTACGAACATTCCGAAATCGCGGCTCTGTTAAATCTGGGGATCGGCACTTCCAAATCGCAACTCTCCAAGGCGCGTCGCCAACTGCGCCATGTCCTCGGGTCACACCGACCGGCTGGGAAAGGGGCTGTTCGTAATGAAGAATGAAATGATTGAAAAACCCCATCTTGTAATCAGCCAATGGATCGCGGGGCAGCCGTTCTCCTACGAATGTTCCGAGTGCGGTCAGACACTACTGCCTCCGGAAGACCGCAACCCAAAGGAGGCCATGGCGGAACTCTGGGCAGCCTTCAATGAACATGTCCAGGAAGTCCACGGGGAGGCCCGATGCTGACGTCCTATGAGCCGTTCTGGTCCGCTGCGGCCAAACCTGTCCCTCCGGGAGAAAGGATGGAGATGGAGCCCGGTGCGGTGAATACTTCCCTCTTCGCCTTGATCGTAGAGTCGTCCGACGACGCCATCATCGGAAAGACCTTGGACGATACCATTGTCAGTTGGAATGGAGGAGCGGAAAGAATGTATGGCTATTCCGCTGCAGAGGCTATCGGAATGCCCATCGGCATCCTTGTGCCTCGTGAGGCCGCCGAGGAATTGGGCCCTATCGTTGAAAAGCTGCGGCGGGGTGAGCGGATCGAGCATTATGAAACTGTCCGCGTGCGTAAGGATGGGAACTCGATTCACGTGTCGCTCAGTATTTTCCCCATCTTCGACCGGACGGGAAAACACGTGGGCGCCGCCACCATCGCCCGCGACATCACGAAGCAGAAAATCGTGGAAGCCGAACTGCGAAAGTCCGAGGAGCGATTCAAGCTGATCGAGGAAAATATCGACGAGGTCTTCTGGATTTCCGACCCGGACATCTCCGAGATTATTTACATCAGTCCGGCCTACGAACGGGTCTGGGGACGCACGCGAAAAAGCCTGCTGGAAAAGCCCGTGTCCTTCATCGAGGGCATCGATCCTGAGGATCGGCAGCGAGTTCTTTCCGGCCTCGAACTCCAAAAGGCGGGAAAGCCTTTCGATCACGAATACCGCGTGATTCACCCGAACGGAAGTACGCGTTGGATTTGGGACCGCGGTTTCCCCATCCGCGACGAGGGAGGAAGACTCACGCAGTACGTTGGCGTCGCCCAGGACATTACCGGGCGCAGGCGGCTGGAGGATCAGTTCCGACAGGCGCAGAAGATGGAAGCGGTGGGACGTCTGGCGGGCGGAATAGCTCACGACTTCAACAACCTTCTGACTATCATCAACGGCTATAGCGAAGTGGTGCTGGACGCCCTTAATGCTAACGACCCGCTACGGTGTCACATGGAAGAGGTCAAGAAAGCCAGTGACCGGGCAGCCCGCCTGACGCGCCAACTGCTGGCCTTCGGCCGGCAGCAGGTTCTGGCAGCGCGAGCTCTGGACCTGAACGCGCTCGTGGCTGACGTGGAGAGGATGCTGCGACGATTAATTGGGGAAGACATCGAGTTGGTGTTGGTTCCTGGCGCCGCGCTTGGGACAGTGAAAGCCGATCCGGGGCAAATCGAACAGATCCTCGTGAACCTGGCCGTCAACGCCCGTGATGCCATGCCGGAGGGCGGTAGGCTCGTCATCGAGACGGCCAACGTCGAGCTTGATGACGCGTATGCCCACAGCCACACAGTCGTCACCCCGGGGCGATATGTGATGCTGGCGATTTCCGACACCGGATTCGGGATGGATGCGGCAACCCAGGCTCACATCTTCGAGCCGTTCTTTACGACGAAAGAGTCGGGCAAGGGCACAGGGCTGGGTCTCTCGACGGTGTATGGAATCGTCAAGCAGAGTGGCGGATACATTTGGGTTTATAGTGAGCCAGGGGCAGGCGCTACATTCAAAATATACCTGCCCTCCGTCGAGGAAGCTGCCGAATCGGTTCCGGTCTCGGAAGCGCGCGAACGTCCTTTTGGCGGTTCAGAAACCATTCTGCTGGTCGAAGACGACGCATCGGTCCGAGACTTGGCGGCAAGAATCCTTCAACAACAGGGTTATAAGGTTTTGGAAAGCAAGAGCCCTGAGGATGCCCTCCAGACCGCGGAGCACTATCAGGCGCCGATCGCGCTGTTACTGACTGATGTGGTCTTGCCCAACATGAGTGGCCGGAAGGTCGCGGAGCATCTCGCCCTCTTGCGGCCGAGTATGAAGGTGCTCTACATGTCAGGGTATACAGATGACGCCGTAGTCCGCAACGGCGTCCTGGAAGCGAACACCGCTTTCCTCCAGAAGCCCTTCTCGCCCGCGAGTCTGACCCGCAAGGTCCGCGAGGTGCTGGATGCGGGTCCCGAGAAAGGTCAATGACTTCCCGGGCCGGGATCCGATTCAGCCCCATCTTTCGGCCACCGATTCCCCCTGATGAGGCCCCCTCCCACCCGCAGGGAGGCCTAAGCGCTTTCCGGTGCCGTAGTGTAAAACCCCGAAGGAATCCGCATCGGCAAGTGGCTGGTGTCATCGGTTAGCCGATTCGGGTTAGACCCCGTGCACACCCGCGGTGTAGCATGGAGGAGCATGAGGAACTACCCGTGTTTCGATATGTGGCTCGTTTGGTATTAGCCCTGACTGTTGCCCTGTCAGCTTATCTTGCCGTTTACCGCCCGCTCCAGTTGCGGTTGGGCGCCACTCGGCATGAAGTGAATCGAGCCATGCCCGGAGACGAGATTCAGCCGTGGCCAATCTTCAACGCCACGCGTGCCGTGACCATCAACGCGAATCCAGCGCAGGTCTGGCCCTGGCTGGTGCAGATTGGCTACAAGCGCGCTGGATGGTACGGGTACGACATCGTGGATAATGCAAGAATCCCCAGCGCTGAGCGCATTTTGCCGGAGTGGCAGCATATCCAGGTGGGTGACACCGTGCCGATCTGGGAGGGGATCAACTTCCGCGTCGCAGCCTTTGAACCCAACCGCTACGTCGTTTGGCAGAGCGCGAGTGGGCACGACAGCATGGTGTTGGCTCTCTACCCCGTAGACGAAGCGCACACACGCCTGGTGTGGCGTATCCACAATGCTCCCTACCTCTGGGGGTCAGGTTACATTGTTGCGCAGCTCTTCGCGGACATGACGGACGTCATCGCCGTTCGTGAGAATTTGCAGGGAATTAAGAGGCGAGCGGAAGGGGCCGCCCTCGGAAGCCCAGCGATGCTTTACGTGGAACTCGCTCTCTGGCTGGCGGCATTTTTAGGATTTCTGGTGGCTGAGGTCGGGTTGGTGGTTCGGCGCGATTGGGTGCGACCGATGTTAGCGGTTCCGGCTACCGCGCTCATTACGATTGGCCTCGTTCTGATAAGGCCTCCGATTTGGGTTGATGCGATGGCGACGGCCGCCATTTCTATAGGGTTGTGGTGGATGTCGCAGGGCCAGGCCCCCGTCACGGCGTCTGCCAATCCAGCGCGAAGATTTCCTGGGAGCCGATATTCCGAGTCATAATGGGCTCGTCGTCGGGCGTAAGGGAGAGGGAGTTACCATAGAATCCGGACAGGCGCATGTCCTTGAGGTCAACCACGCGCTCCGTTTTCAGGTTAGACGCAAGAAGGCGCATGACGGCGGGATCGCGCCGACCTTGGATGTAATAGACATAATGACCGTCGTGCGACCAGCAAGGCCACATCATGAAGGCTCCCTTAATAACCTCGGACCATTTCTGGGAGGAAAAATCGAAAAGCGCCATACGGGATGAATCCAGGCTTAATGCTGCGAGCCGCCGCCCATCGGGCGCCCAACGAGGAGAAAATAGTCCGTTTGAGTTCGGCACATCGGTCACCCTCTGGGTTTCAAGGTCAAGAATGTGAATGTTCGGGCCAGTCAGGGAGGCAGCCGCGCTTGAGGGCCCCCCGAAGCAAATCCTCTTGCCATCCGGGGACCAATTCGGATCCCACTTGGCCTGGTTGAGATCTGGGAGTAATTCTTCGGGCTGCCCGCCACCGGCGGAAACGCGGTAGATTTTGGACAGCCGCCCGGACCCTAGGGACTCAAACAGGATCTCACTCCCGTCGGGCGACCAGCGTGGACTGAAGATGTAGGAGTCCGCCATGTAGCCGCCAGACTCGGTGGAAGTGGGTGCATGCGTGAGCTGCAGCCGCTCGCTCCCGTCTGCCCTGCTCCGCCAAAGTGCGCCATCACGGGAAGACACGTAGGCCACCCACTGGCCGTCAGGCGAATAGGTCACAAATTCCGCGGAAATGCCGGAGAGCCAGGGCACGAATTGTTTCGTCAGGCCATCGTATCGGACCACTTCTCCGCGCGGCGCCGCTCCCACTGCAAACAAGTGCTTCCCATCCCTGGAGGGCAAAGCTTCGACGAAGGGAGTCGCACCGGTGGTGAGCCGCACCGGCTTGGGTCTGGCAAGCGGCAAGAGTCCGCGCTTCTCGCTTACCGCCCAGATGCCACCTTCAGAGGCGAAGACAAAGTACTTTCCGTCCGGCGTCCACCGGCCGTAATATTCACCGGGGGGTGTGTGCCAACCCGGGAACAGAGGGTGCGCATTCGTTCCTTCCGCCGACACTTCCCACAGGGCCGACGAAGATCTTGGCTCGTCATAGGCGGTGAAGCGGATTCGAGCGCCGTCGGGCGACCAGGCGAACATACCAACCTTGCCCGAAACACTTGCGAGTTTTCGCGAGCCGCTGCCATCCTCCTGCGCCACGAAAATGTCACGTTCCTGCGCGTAGGCGATACGCTGGCCATCCGGCGACGACGCCGCACTTGAGGCGACAAGGTTGCCGACCCGGCGGGGAGAGCCGCCCAAAATCGGCAGGATCCACATGGGGCCTTTAGTATAGGTGGCGATTTCGCCGCCCAGCAGATTCGAACCATCCGGCGAGACATCGAAGAGTTGAAAAAACGGCGAAGGCATCGGCACGCGCGCAAGTTCTCCACCGCTGATGACGATCTGAGCAACCCAGCGCTCTGTGCCACTGTACTCGGTGATGTAAAGCCGCACGCCGTCGGTGCCACCGAGTTCCTTAGAAACACCGTCGCTTGTCATTTGCCGGTACGCAGTCACCGTGGGCGGCCGAGAGGGGCGGAGTTCCACGTACACGAAGGCGGCAGCGGCGGCGATGATCGCGCTGCTGAAGTACGGTAGCAGGGTGCCCTTTTACCGGCTGGAAGGACTGGAGGCGAGTCTGGGGATTCCCTTGCCGGCCTCGACCCAGTGGGAGATCGTCGAGGAAATCGCCGCCCCGATCCGGCCCGCTTTCGACGAACTGCTCCGCCAGGCAGCGCAAGGCGAGGTCTTTTATAACGATGACACCAGCATGAAGATTTTGGCGCTGGCCCGAGCGGGTCCTTCCCGCCCAGAGGTGAAAGAGGAACCGTCGAGCGCCCACGAGCGCACGGGACTGTTCACCTCCGGCATTGTGTCGCGAACGCGCCAGGGGCAGCGGATCGTGATGTTCTTCACGGGACGGAAGCACGCCGGGGAGAACCTCGCCCGCGTGTTGGTGGAGCGGGCCAAAGGACTGGCGCCGCCCATTCAGATGTGTGATGCCTTATCGCGCAACCTGCCGAAGCTGCCCGAGAAGCTGGAAATCCTCTTGGGAAACTGTAATGCGCACGCCCGACGGCGTTTTGCGCAGGTGACGTCCAACTTTCCCCAGGAGTGCCAATTGGTGCTGGAAAGCTTCCGCGAGGTCTACCACTATGATGCGGAGGCCGAGGAACGAGGCCTTACGCCCGAAGAGCGGCTCCGCTTCCACCAGGAGCACAGCCGGCCCGTGATGGACGCCCTCCAGGCTTGGTTCAAGGCCCAGTTCGCAGAAAAGAAAGTGGAGCCCAACTCGGGTCTGGGCGAGGCGATCACGTACTGCTTGCGGCATTGGGAACGCTTAACCCTGTTCCTCCGCCAGGCCGGTGCGCCCCTGGACTCCAACATCGTCGAGCGCGCTCTGAAGAAATGCATTCTGCATCGAAAGAATTCTCTATTTTATAAGACCACCAACGGCGCCGAGGCAGACGACCTGTTCATGAGTCTGATCCATACTTGCGAATTGAATGAGGTCAATCCCTTCGACTACCTCACCGAACTGCAGAAACACGTCCCCGAGTTGGCCAAGACGCCGGCGGCCTGGATGCCGTGGAATTATCGCGCGACGCTGCAGCAGCAGGCCGGTGCAAGCAGGGATCCCACTTAGGCCTTACCTGGAGTAGAATGCCTCCTGCCTGGCCGAAAAGGATCCTCTTCGGCCAGGGGGACCGTCACCCGAAAATGGCCGAAAAACGGGCCTCCCGCAAGACGAAATCGCCGAGGTTTTTTGGCCACCCCTCTCGCCGGGCCCAAGCACCGATCCGCGTGGGTGTTTACGCCCGCGTTTCCACGCAGGA
>JBKQVI010000082.1:0-3904 GCA_052139985.1 Terriglobia bacterium | reverse complement strand
CGACGTGCATTCCAATCTCGAAGCGCTCTACACTTGCCTTGAGCTCGCCGCCGGGAAATACGATATGGCAGTGTGTTTAGGCGACCTCGTGGGCTACGGCCCGAACCCCAATGAAGTGGTCGATAGGATTCGCAACCTGTGCAAGGTCGTCATCCGCGGCAACCACGACAAGGCGTGTTGTGGAATCGACGACGCCAAGGAATTCAATCCTTACGCACGCATGGCCACCATGTGGACTCACGACGCCCTCACTCCCGCTCATATCGAGTATCTTCGCGCGCTTCCCAAGGGGCCGGCCCTGCTTGCCAAACACCACAGTTAGGTCTTAGAACTGGCTCTGGTCGGAAAGGTCTTGTTGTCTCTTGAAGATCGTAGCCAGGAACCTCTTCGTACGAGCGCTTGCAACGAGTTCGCGGCCAAGCGTTGACCAGAAGCGGTTACTCATCAAGTCTCAGACCGACAGAGGTGACGCACAACGGCATTCGCCGCTCCCCGAACCGAATATTGAGAGGTTGGTGATGGAGGTTCGCCGCATCCATCGGGAATTGGCGGGACGACAAGTGCGAGTTCGGATGGTAGGTCATGACGGTGCGCGATGCCAGTCTTGGCGTGCAGCTTGGCAAAATCAAAGATAGCCACTCCGGTGGTTTCACTGCCCGTGCCCGCGGTGGTGGGAATCGCGATTAAGGGCTTGAGCGGACCCGGGACGGGCAAACCCTTCCCAATCGTCGGATTGACGTAATCGAGTAAATCGGCGGGGTAACCACTGTAGAGGTTCGCAGCCTTCGCGGTATCAATCGTTGACCCGCCACCTAAGGCGACGAAGGCGCAAAATCCTCCGCTTGGGCGGCAGCGGTCGCCGCGCCGAGAGATTCATCGGTGGGCTCAATGTGCACACGGTCGAAGACAGTGAACCGGATATGGTGCTCGCGCCGCGACGCTTGCACCGTGGCAAGCGGTGGAAGGGTTTGCAGGTTAGGGTCCGCAAGCACCAAGGCATAACTCCTCCCAAGGTCGGCCAGTTCCGCGCCCACCTCGCGCGTGACCCCGAAGCCAAACCGGATCGCAGCGGTTGCAAGCTCGAACGCATATTCGCGCGGCATCGTACCTCAGTGTTTGGGAAAGGAGGATTATTCATTCCCGCAAGGCATTGACCTGGAATTTAACGTCCATCTCCTGCCATGGTGCTGACCCCATGCAGCGGCTCGAGGCCGCCGGGCCAAGCGACTCTCCGCCACGGTTCATTTGAGTAGCCCTCCGATCCTGCTTCACGGAGAGCTGCTTGCCATCCAGCGTTCCCGCCACGGCACTCGCAGCCCATGAAGCCACGGCCACCAGGATTTCCGTTTTGCCAGCCCAGAAAGGGAGGTGTACACCCAACGGCTCGATCACGAACCGAACCTGTGAGCAGGGAGAATGGTCTGCAGAAAAAAAGCGAACAATTTGCAGGTGCGCAGAGACTGGATTGCGGGTAGTGAGGCAAAACAATACCCCTCGAGGATCTGTAGCCTAAGTTATTCGGCCACCCTGCAAACTCTTCTGTCTTTCGATAGCACCTGTCAGTTTCTATTTTCTTTGGTTGAATGTAATGACCAGATTGCAGGCAGGTAAAATGATCCGCCCTCCGAACCCGTACGCTCCGTTACTCTTCGGCCGGTACTGGAACAAGTTCCTTGAGGGTCTCGACTCGCGCAATTTCCCGCTCGATCTTCGCCACGACTTCCTGAGAATAGGGAATAAAGTGGTGGCCTGAGATCATCAGGGTTGCTGCCATCCAGATTTTTGGTGGATTCAGTGCGTAGTGGCTGACGATCCTTAACGCGTATTTCCAGTAAGCCCGCCGGTAGGACGATTTGATTCCCTGCTGCCAAACCGAGCGCAGGACGATAGCTGCGATTCCGGCGGCGTTGGGCTGTCTTGCGGGCCTCTGATTCTTTCCCATCTTCCAGCATTCCATTGACCGCCACGCGCGCTCAAAGAATGCGTTTGGTTCGTAAATGGCCGCGAGCGTCTTGGCCTGTCCGCGCAGCAGAACCGCGGGCGCCAGCTTGGTGCGAAAGTTCGGCGGATTGGTGTCGCCGCTGCTGTACGGAGACTCTGTCAGCAAACGCCCTTCTTTCTGCATGCGCTCGTAAAGAGCCGTCCGCGGCATCGCGTGCAGGGAGTTCAGCAGGGCCCAGGGAATGGCGGTGCGCTCGATAAACTCGATCTGCCGGTCAAAAATGTCTTCTGAATCGGAGTCGAAGCCCACAATGAATCCACCGGTCACCCACAACCCCTTCTCGTGAAGCAGGTCGATGCAGTTCACCGGGTCCACCGCCAGGTTTTGAAATTTCTTCGTCTCCTGCAAGGATTCCTTGGAAGGGCTCTCAATACCAAGGAAAACGTAGAAGAAGTTAGCCTTCACCATGGCATCGACCAGCGCCGTTTTTCGCGCCAGGTCCATGGAAGCTTCGGTGTAGAACATCACCGGGAATCCATGCGCCTGCTGCCACTTTTCCAGCTCTACGCAGAGGTCCAGCGCGCGCTGGTGATTGCCGATAAAGTTGTCATCAACGATGAAGACCTGTTTCATCCATCCCAGCTTCAGCAGCGAGTCCATTTCCGCCAGCACTTGTTGGGGTAGCTTGGTGCGGGGCTTTCGTCCGTAAAGGATAATGATGTCGCAGAATTCACACTGAAACGGACAGCCGCGGGAAAACTGAATCGACATGGACGCGTAACAGTCGAGCTTTAGCAGGTCAAACCGCGGAATGGGCGTGTGGGTAACGTCCGGTTTATCGCTGATTTCATAGTGCCTTTTCGCCGTCCCTGCTTCCAGGTCCGCGGCGATCTCGGCAAACACTTCGTCGGGTTCACCCACCACCACGTGATCGGCAAGCGCCAACATGCGCTCCGGTTCGCTGCTCGCGTAGGGGCCGCCGACGATCGTGCGCCGGCCCAGGCGGCGAGCGCGCGACAAGATCTCGTGCATCCCCACCTTCTGAACTTCCATCCCCCCCACCATGACAAGGTCCGCCCAGTGCAGGTCGAGGTCGGTCAAGTCCTCCACCGCTTCATCCACCAAGCGAAGCGCCCATTCCCGGGGGCAAAGCGCGGCGACCGTGATGAGTCCCAACGGCGGCATCAGGACCTTCTCGGGAAGCAATTCCAGCATTCCGCCGAATGCCCAGAAGGAATCGGGGATTTTGGGCCAGACCAGAAGGACTTTAATGTTCTTACCAAGAGGAGCAAATGTTTGTGTTTCATCCTGCGACAGCGCGACCGTCGGGATCATAGGGGATCCTTTCACGTGGATCTCCCCCTCGGGCAGCCGTCAACCGGCAATGGACGCAGTGGATGTTCTGCTACCGCCGTGCCCTGCCCTCAGGAATGGGAACCACTTTGGCCGGTCCGCACGAGGAGCGTCTTAGGAGTGAGACTCACACCGTAATCTAATCTTTGTGGGCTCGAATATTAGCGGTTGGTGCGTAAGCTGTGATAGGCAGCTCAGTCTTCAGGCCGGGCACGACTATACACCGGTTTGGGCTAGGAAACAAATAAAAGTGCGCGGTATCAGGTTTCAGGTGCCAGGTGTCAGCAACACTCCAGCACGTGACACGTATACGTGGGGGCCCTCAAGGTGCTTCGCACATATTCGTCACTGCTCCTTCGCGAACCGCGCGAGTTCGATCAGTCCGTAGCGAGAAGAAACAGAATCGCCCTAACTCGGACGTAGGGCCGCCCTTTAGGGCGGCACCTGGAGTTTCTACATTTCGAAACGCTCCAACAAAAATCTCATCCCTCGCCCCCTTGGGGGAGAGGGTGGACCGCAACCCGCGCCTTCACCAGCGGGGGCGGGACGGGTGAGGGGGTCCTTCCACCAACGTGCTCAACCCATCGCCTCCGGTAGCGACCACCCCAT
>JBKQVI010000081.1:0-9034 GCA_052139985.1 Terriglobia bacterium | reverse complement strand
ATTCGACGAGGCGAGCCTTGGTCGGCATGAGCCCAAAACGAATCCCACAAGGGGAAAGGCGCGAGAAAAACCTCACCGCCACCCCAACGGAGAAGTATCGCTTGACAACGCCGATGCCGTTATAGACGCGCTACACCCTTTCATTTCGCGCGGCCATCACTCCCCGTTGTCATCCTGAGCCTGCTGTTTAGGCGAAGGACCCCGGTAGTTCCTAGGAATTGTGAGCGCAGCGAACTACGGAGGTCCTTCGGCCCGATGAACCGCTAGGGCCTCAGGATGACAGGGCATCACGTGGGTGCGTTCAGCCGAGATGGCCGCGCTGTGATACAGTTGCTCACTATTCTGCCGGGAGGGTAACGATGAAACGAAGTGCGAATTATCGGTTTGTGCGATCGAGTGTTGGGGGCGAATGGTCAACAAACATTCGACGCGTTGGGCCGCTGCTTTTGGCGCTCGCTGCAATCGTCATGGCGCTGCCGTCCCGTCACTCCGCGGCTGAATCGCCCGACACCATCGCCGCCGCGTTGCAGCCGTTTGTGGCGAATCACACCTTGGCGGGCGCTGTGACGCTGGTGGCGTCGCCGGACCGCGTGCTCAGCCTGGAAGCGGTCGGTTATTCGGACATTGCCGCGAAGAAACCGATGCGGACGGACGCGCTCTTCTGGATCGCGTCGCAGTCCAAAGGGATGACCGCCACCGCCTTGATGATGCTGGTGGACGAGGGCAAGGTGAACGTGGACGATCCGGTGGAAAAATATCTGCCAGAGTTCAAAGGGCAATGGTTGACGGCGGAACAAGACGCGGACCACATGTTATTGAAGCGGCCGGCGCACCCCATTACCGTTAAGAATGTGTTGAGCCACACCAGCGGACTGCCGTTCACCTCACCGTTGGAGGTGCCGACCCTGGACCTGCTGCCGCTCTCCGCGCGCGTTCGGAGCTACGCAATGTCGCCGCTGGAGTTCGAGCCGGATGGCAAGTATGCGTATTCCAACGCCGGAATCAACACCGCGGGCCGCATCATCGAGGTGGTGAGCGGCATGCCGTACGAACAGTTTATGCAGCAGCGCCTGTTCGGACCGCTCGGGATGAAGGACACCACCTTTTGGCCCAACGCCAAGCAAGTCCGGCGCCTCGCAAAATCCTACAAGGCGGACGCGGCCAAAACCGGCCTGGAAGAGACAACCATTACGCAACTCCGCTACCCGCTGACCGATCGCAGCCGTGAGCCGATGCCCGCCGGCGGCCTGTTTTCAACCGCGGCCGACGTCGCGCGCTTTTGCCAGATGATCTTGAATGGCGGCACGCTGGACGGCAAGCGATACCTGACGGAGGCGGCCGTAAAGCAAATGACCAGCCGGCAAACCCCGGAGGCCCTGAAGGAAAAGTACGGCTTCGGCTGGAGTGTGGGTGACGGAGAGTTTGGGCACGGCGGCGCCTACGCCACCAACATGACCATCGATACGCAGCACAGATTGATCTTCATCTGGATGGTCCAGCACGCGAGTTTTCCGGGCGACGGCGCCAAAAGCCGCGACGCCTTTATGCAAGCGGCCAAGACCGCGTTTGCCAAATGACGCGCGAGGGCGCAACGCAACGCCAGCGGTAAAGCCTTCTCTTCTGGCATACGGAGCGAAGCTTTGGAGCGCGTGCAGCTTGCTGCCGCTTTCCCTCCCGCAAGCTTGCTTGCCGGGATTTCGACCAACGATCCGATCAGTATTTGCTTTCGTCCCCAGTGCGATCGAGTCCCAGCCAACAAGCTGGCTGGGGCAAAAGCGGCAGCAAGCTGCACGCACTCCGAAGCGGGCTTCGCCCGCAGGTCCGCGCTACACTCCTCGCGCGAAGCGCTTTGCCTGCGGCGCGCCGAGTACGAGCGACCTTCCCGCAGCTAGGGCTTGGACTTCTTCAAGGGCCCCAACTGAGCTTCGGCCGGCGGCATCAGCGACCCGTCGTCCTGGATCGTGAACGGCAGGGTTTGGTTCTCGCAAAGTACGGTGAGTTGCTTCCCATCCGCTTTGTAAGTGCAAGCGGTCGGGCTGTTCAACGTGGTCAGGGTGGCTTTTCCGCCCGATTGCAGTTCGAGCTTGAACGCACCGCTAGCGTCCGTATACGTGCCCTGCAAGTTCGGGCCCAGGCAAGAGTGGCACCCGAAAATGGAGAGAACTGCCGCCAACATTACCGTGTTGAGCATCGTCTTACGCCAAGCGAATCGGTTCATGAAAGTCTCCTGTTTTCTGCGGGAGCGGCCCGCGAAGGGTTCAGTCAACTGCACTTTTGTAGAGAATTGACTACTTCAGGGCTTGTCGGACCTTGCTTCTGACTCTGGCTTTCTACTTACGGCGAATATTCACCCTGGCCCCGCCGCCTGGATTCCGGCGGCTTGCCGATGGCCTTCCGCCTGCACACAAAGGCGGAATCCTAATTAGAGGTAGCGCCGTCCTTTAGGGCGGCACATGCCGGGCTCAAGCCCGGCGCTACGCTCGAAATTTGGACACTACGAACGCAAGCTGCCCGCCAAGACCTCCGTGGTGCGCGATACACATCCACCTCACGGGAATCGCCTAATTCAAGTTGCTGTGTTGTTTGCCCTGACTGTCTGAACTATACAGCAATCCGGTTTCGCGAGCAATTGCTGGTTTAGGAAAATGTAAATGGTAAAGGATAAAGGGTAAAAGGCGTGGAGATTTTCTTTACCCTTTATATTTAGCCTTAGACCTTAGCCCCTGACACCTGGCGCCTTGCGTTAGGTGTGTTTGGCCACATACAGGAGCACACCAAAGATCACGAGCGGGATCAAGGCAAGCATGATGTAGAAGAAGATTTGGCGAATTAGGGGTGAGCGGCGCTGCTTCCAGTCGCGGAGCTCCGCGCGGTCAGCCACACCCACCTCATTCTGGTGCTGAAGGTCGCCGGCAAATTCGGCTGCGGTCTGGTAGCGCTTGGCGGGGTCCCGTTCCAGGGCGCGATAAATGATCTCCTGAAGCTGTGGAGTGATGGCCGGATCGATTTCGCGCGGTGGAATGGGGTTATTGAGCAAGCGGTCGTTCATAACCGCAAAGGGATTCTCCCCTTGGAACGGCACCTTACCGGTCAGCATTTCGTAGAGTATGGCGCCTAGAGCGTAAAGGTCGCTGCGCGCGTCTCCCCGCTTTCCTTTGACCTGTTCGGGAGATATGTAATCGGGCGTTCCCATGGTGTTGCTGAGCTTGGCGAATGTAATGCGCCGCGCGCCGGCGTTGGCGGCAATGCCGAAGTCGATCAGCTTGATGTTATCGTCGGCGTCGATCATGATGTTTTCCGGCTTCAGATCGCGGTGCACCACCCCCTGGCCGTGGATGTAGCCTAACGCGTCGAGGAGGCGGAGGGCGATTTTCACCGCGCGTTCGGGGGGGAACTTTCGCCCGCTCATGACCGGGCGCAGCAACTGCCCTTCCACCCACTCCATGACCATGTAGACGCGTTCGCGGTCATCGTCCACCAAGACTTTCATCACCCCAGGGTGGTCGAGCCGGGCGCCGATATCCGCCTCGCGATG
Source organism: Terriglobia bacterium (assembly GCA_052139985.1). Taxonomy (GTDB): domain Bacteria; phylum Acidobacteriota; class Terriglobia; order UBA7540; family UBA7540; genus Bog-366. The sequence goes on along the minus strand of JBKQVI010000081.1, from coordinate 5,499 downwards.
AAAGCGCTCAAAGAAAATGGGATCGCACTCCATTTCGGGGTGCGGAATCTTGATGGCGACCGCGCGCCCCGTGAGGGTATCGACGGCCCGGTAAATAGAGGCCATGCCGCTGCGGGCTACGAGCTGTTCGATCTGATAGTGATCGAGGTGATCACCGGCGTGGATGGCATTCATGGAGGAAATAGTGAATAGCGAATTGTGAATAGTAAATATTAATGCGCGCCTTCGAGGACTCCAGAGATGCGCGAGCACATTTTACAATTTACTATTTACTATACTGCTCGTCGAGCGGCCTTCTGCTTAGTGCTTACTGCCTACTTCTCCTGATTTGGTCGGCCTAACGCAGCTTATAAGGTCTGCCACGGTACATCCCCACGCGTTCAACGCCCCGGATGCGAACCAACTGAACGCTGATATTATCGCTGCCATCCCGCTCATTGGCAAGTGCCACCAACTGTTGCGCCGCCTCCCGCAAGTCCCGATTCTGGGTGACAATGCGAGCCATGTCGGCCGCTTCCACAGCGCCATGCAATCCATCGCAGCACTGCAACAGCACATCACCCGGAACCACCTGCGTCTCGTTGACATCGACATTCACGAACAGATCGTTTCCGAGCGAGCGCAGCAGCAAAAAACGGTTGGCGGATTGAGCGGACTCGCCCGCGGAAATCAGGCCCATGCGCAAGTGCTCATTCGCCACGGTGTGATCGCGGGTAAGCGGGGTGGCGCGGCCTCGCCGGATCAAGTAGCAGCGCGAATCGCCGACGTGGGCAATGACCGCCCGGTCGTAACGCAGAGCGCAGGCTACTAAGGTGGTCGCCATGCGTGCGCCGCCGGGCGCTGCGGCGCGGCCTGCTTCATAGACGCGTAAGTTGGCCTTCTCCGCCAGCCGCGGTAGAAGCGTGGTGTGCGGCTCACCGGCGGCGGACTCGCGAAATCCCTCGAGCAGGCAATCCACCGCGAGGCGGGAAGCAACCTCGCCCCGCTCGTGCCCTCCCACGCCGTCCGCCAGTACGAACAACCAACCCTGTGATCGCGCCTGCGCCAGATTGGCCGGAGCCACGTACCCGTGCGAGTCCTCGTTCCGGTCGCGGACCTTGCCGACGTCGCTCTGTTCGCTAAAATCCACTTCCAACATGGAAGCCTCGGCGGCGCGCTGTCCCGAAGTCGATGGTACCTGACGAGCCGGGAAAACTCCCGCCGTGTTCTCAATCATAACATCTCCTTTATGGACGATGGCTGCTTACGAGGCTGCGTAGGCGGGCGGTGCGGTGTGGGCCGCCCCGCAGGTTCGGACGATGTGGGAGCGAGATTCGGGGTTGGTCCCTGCACGCTAGGAGGCGACCGCCTTGCTTTCAATAAACGTGGTTCGCTTCGTTCGGTTACCCGACTTGACGAAGTAGATGCCTCCGAAAATGGCCCAGACCAACGCAATTCCCAAGGCCAGCAGGGGTTCCATCTTGGTGCCATAGCCCATGAAAGGACCCACCAGGTAGAAGCCCATGCAGGCGAGGTTTGCCAACAATCCGAAAGTGGGAATCAGCAGGTGTCTCACCAATTTAAACTTGGGGTGGTTGTGGTAAGCCACCATGCAGATAATGCAACTCAATCCGTAAAGGAGGAACGTGCCGAAATTCGATGCCAGGGTTATGGTCAGCAAGCTATTGGGAAGCGAGGCCAACTTGTCGTGGGAGAAGTACCCGAAGCTGGAGAAGAATCCATGGGGCAGAGCCTGGATGACCGCGTCGGCGGGAGCGCCGGCGTCACCGAATACGACCAGCAAGGCCAGGCAGCCGAACACCGCGGAAATCCCGGCCAGGGTCCAAATGGCGCGATGGGGAGAAAGGTTCTTGGAGTGCAGAAGTCCAAAGTGTTGCGGCACCTCCTCATCTTTACCCATGGCGTAAGTCACACGAGCCCCGGTATTAATGCAGGAAAGTGTAGTACCGATGAGCGCCAGGAACACGGTGAAGGCTTCGGCCAGCATGAACGCGCGGCCATGCCCTTGGCCGAAGACATAATCTCCCACCACGACCATCATGTCTCCGATGGGCGCCGCGGAGCCCGCGGCATTTTGCATCGTGTAGCCGCTATTAAGGAAATAGTTCGCGGCAAAATACTCGAACAAGTAGCAGAACACGCCTTGCACCAACAGCGAGACAATCACCGCGATGGGGACGTCGCGCTTGGCATTTTTGGCTTCGCCTCCCATGGCGGTGACCGATTCAAATCCCACCAGGATCAGGATGGCCACGGTAGCCTGGATAAAGGCCCATCCAACCTTGTGTATTCCCACAACCGAGGCGGCCTTTTCGTGGGTCAGGAAATTCCCGTTGGCATCCTTGGTGGGATAGGAGACAAGAAAAGGTACGGGCTGACCGGCGGCATCGAGCTTCGGCTGCGGGACGTTGTTAGCGTCACGAACAATCGTGTCCGTCTCCTGCCCGTTGACGACGGTCTTGGTGGTCGCAAATTCGTACGTGTAGGCTTCGCCCGAGGTTGGATCAAATTGGAAGGCCTGGCTGCCCGGAGGATGATTCGTGCGATAGCGCAGCGCCATGACCGAGAACACCACCAAAGCCGTGATCTGGATGATGTTGATGGCAATATTCACCGCGGTAGATCCCGTGACTCCGCGATGGGCGATGTAGGCCACGCCAAAAGAAAAAAGGATGGCCACGAGCATCATGAACATGGGCCCGGGATTCGATGCGCTCATGAAGTTCGGCCACAGTGTGCCCACCAGGTAGCCACAAAGAATTCCCATGGTGGCCACCATCATTCCGGGATAAATCCAGTAGTACAGGTGCGAGCCCCAGCCTACGATGAACTTGGAAATGCGTGCATAGCGCCACATGCGGTCGTGGTTCAGGAAGGACTGCTCCGCGAAGTAATACGAGCTTCCCGTACCCGGGTAGAGCTTTGCCATTTCTGCATAGCAGACGGCCGTCGCCAAACAAAGCAGCAAGGCGATGATAATGCCGACCCACATCGAAGGCGACGTGACGCCGGTGGTAGCCTGGATCAGAAAGGTTAGCCAGAGAAACGCCCCTGGGGCGATCAGCGCCATGGCATTCATGGTCAGTCCCGTTAAGCCCAAAGTGGGTTTCATTTCCGGTGCGGCGTTCTCCGCCATGCCGATCCTCCTGATTTATTTACTGAAAACCCCAGGTTTTCCCAGACCTCAAGCGGGCAGGGAAATCTCTCACGTGGGAGTGATTCGATTCTGCGCGACGATTCAACTCCCGGCGGGCCAAGCCCGGCGCAACTCCATCGGCGCGAGCGAAAACCCTTAGTTTTGTGACAGAATCTGGCGCCGGCTGACCAACTTATCCACCTTAAGCAATCACTTCAGGAGAAATCAAAGTAATAGATTTTGTTACACCTATAAAAATAGCTTTTCCCTTTTCTCCATTCTCGGTCTGGTACACTTAGGGGGTAGAACCATGAAAATTACCGGACTCCTCATGATGCCCGCGGGGTGGATCATTGTGCTGGCGGCATTGGTGCTGCTGCCGGTTTCCTTAGTCATGAACTTGTTTATCGCGGCGGGTATCGGGGTGGAAATCCTGGGACTCGTTCTCTTTACCCGTTCACATATGATCTCCAGAAAGGGGGCGTGAGTGAGTCCCCAGTCGCCCCCGGCGATGTCCGACCTTTCCCAGGCCCTCTGTATCTTTTTTGTCCTTCTCCTTCCCCTTACGTTGGCAGGTCTCGCTCTGATCAATACCGGCCTCAGCCGTTCGCGCAGTGCGGCGCACTCCATGACGGCGGCCTTGTGCGTAATTGGTGTCGCGGCCACCGCTTACTTTGTTGTTGGATTCGCCTGGCAGGGTCATCCCGACCTGCCGTCCCATACCCTGAATGTTTTCGGTAAGGAGTGGAGTTGGCTCGGAGCGGGGCGCCTCTTTTTGCGCGGAGTCCCACTGAACGGCTCACGCTCGTCGCTCACGGCACTTCTGCAGTTACTGAGCGTTGGGCTAGCGGCGTTGATTCCCTTGGGCGCCGCCGCGGAGCGCTGGCGCTTGCGCGCCTGCTGCGTTTCCACCGCGCTGCTTGCCGGCATTACCTATCCCTTATTTGCGCATTGGGTTTGGGGAGGAGGCTGGCTTGCGTGCCTGGGCGCCAACTATGGCCTGGGTGTGGGCTTTCTGGACGCAGGCGGAAGCGCAACCATTCAGGCCGTCGGTGGGCTAACGGCACTGAGTATGGTGTGGCTGCTCGGTCCCCGTCGGGGAAAATACAATCTGGACGGAGTTCCAGCAGCCCTGCCCGGTCATAACACCGTGCTGGTGCTCCTCGGCTGCGTCGTTGGTCTGATGGGTTGGATGGGATTGAACGCGGCTGGGTCGATTCTTTTTGCCGGCATTCCGGTAGGACAGACGGTCCTGGTAACAGTGAATACTCTGCTCTCGGCGTCCGGTGGGGTGCTGGCAGCGGCGGCGATCACGCGCTACCGCTTTGGAAAACCCGATGCCTCGCTAAGCGCTAACGGTTGGGTGTGCGGATTGGTAGCTTCCAGCGCGGGCTGCGCCTATGTTCCCCCGGCCGCCGCACTTTTGATAGGACTTGTTGCCGGGGCACTGGTGACCTACACGGTTGCGTGGATGGAAGCCCACCTGCGACTGGATGATCCTGCGGGAGCTATTTCCGTACATGCCCTTGGGGGACTCTGGGGAGTCCTGGCGGTCGGCATTTTCCCGCATACGATGACGGCTGTGGCCGCCGTAAACAGAGCGGCACCTGCCAAGGTTGCAAGCGGCCAGATCGTTGCGCAAATCGTGGGCATCGCCACGCTGCTGGGTTTTGTGCTGCCCTTCACCTACACGCTCAACTGGTTAGTCAATCGATTCTATCCTCAGCGCATCCCTCCGGAAGAGGAACGTCAAGGAGCCGACCTCTATGAACTGGGCGCCGGCGCCTATCCCGAGTTTATGATTCACACCGACGAATTCTCGCAGTGGTAAACTCCCACCGAATCCGCGGATGGAAGTTCCGCACGAGCGTTCGTACCTCAGTATCCCGCATTGCCCGGACTTCTAATCGAGACAGGCCGGCGGCTTAGGCGGCGCGCAGCGAATCAAATTTGAGTTTTTCGGCAGGGGGTGTGCGAACATCCCAAGCCAGACCCACGGATTTCAGCAGTCGGATAAAGCTATAGGAAAGGTCAACCTCCCAAGAGCGAAGTCCGTGCCGCGCCGAGGTGGGAAAGGCGTGGTGATTGTTGTGCCAGCCCTCGCCATAGGTCATGAGGGCCACCCACCAGCAGTTGGTTGAGAGGTCGGGGACATCGAAGTTCCGGTATCCGAAAGTGTGGCTGGCGGAGTTTACTAACCAGGTGCTGTGGTAGGTGATGACCAACCGCACACACATGCCCCACACCACAAAAGGCCAGCCACCCACCAGGTAAAGCAGGATGGCCAGCACGGCGGAGAGCTCCAAGTAATAGCGGCCCAAGAAGTGATAAAAGGGCTGGCGGAGCAGGTCCGGGGTATAACG
>JBKQVI010000080.1:0-13406 GCA_052139985.1 Terriglobia bacterium | reverse complement strand
GCCCAGCTCATCAGTTAGCGCTTCCTGCAAGACTTGCAACACTTCCGGTTTACCTTTCATGGCAGACTCCTTGGGAATCGACGGGCTCTGCAGACACATCCATACGCAGTGCCGTCATCGTGTGGACGAGAGGTGCGAGGTAGATCTTCGGCGCAACCATTATACGCCTGAGAGCCTCTCTTAGAAACATCTTTGCCGGTCTTGTTGAGGTGCTCGTTGCAGGGCAGTGTGGTATTGTGCAAGCCGAACCCGATCTCAAAAGAAGGAGCCAATTTTTGTGCGTATCTGGCTACTAACGATGTTGGGCACAATCCTGGCGTTTGGGCAGGCGACGCCTCCGAGTACGATCCAAAGGTGCCACAGCATTCTGGACGACGCTGTCCATGACCGCAATCCGGACAGCCGCAGAGGCGCCGCGGAGGCCTTGAGCCTGGTCGGAATGAAAGATAACGCCCTGGAGTGGCTTGCCCCGATGCTCGATGACCACGACGTCTCAGTCCGAATTGCAGCGGTCACTACCCTGGGTGACTTCAAGGACACCCGCACCCTTCCCCTCCTAAAGAAGGCTCTGCGGGATCCCGTTCCCGAAGTCGACTTCGCCGCGGCCAAGGTGCTCTACCAACTCCACGACCCGGATGGAACGCAATTCCTTCTTGATGTCGTAAGCAAAGAGTCTAAAGCGTCGTCAAGCTATCTCACCAAAGAGACTCGAAGCGCCCTGCATCTGTTGCACACGCCCACCAAACTTTTCACTTTCGTGGCGATACAGGCAGCCGGCTTCGCTCCCGTGCCGGGTCTTGGATTTGGGATTTCATCGGCGCAGGGAATTCTATCGGATCCTGAATCGTCCGCCCGCGCGGCCTCACTGTTACTCATCGGAAACTCCCGTGATCCCACCCTGGCGGACGCGGTGGCTTCAGCTTTGTCGGACAAGGAATGGTCCATGCGCGCGGCGGCTGTCCACGTAATTGCGATGCATCCCTTCCCCGCAGATCGGGAAAAGTTGGTACCCCTCCTCGACGACAAGAAGGATGCGGTGCGCGTGCGCGCCGCCGCGGCCTATATCCGGATGGTGCACAATACGAAGGCGCCGCCCGCGAACCGTCGAGCCGGGATGCCTTAACCGCGCACAGCGGCTGAGTCGGAATTGTCAGCACCGGTCCAGTCTGGATTTCTCACTACATGGCTCGAAACACAGAGCGCAGCTTTGATGCGGAAACTTGTCAGGCTCAATCGCGAGCACCGACTTCGTGGAGATAACGGAAGATTTCCTTCAATGACTGAAAAATGCCGGTTTCGTAATAGCGAATTCCCTGCTCCGTGCAATAAGGCCTGATAATTGCCTGGGCCGCGCCCAACTGGTCCTGCCGCAAAAACGGAAACAGATGGTGCTCGATCTGGTAGTTTAGACCTCCATAGAGAAAATCGTTGAGCGGGCTGGAGCGGACATTGCGTGACGTCAGCACCTGCTGGCGAAACAAGCTTATCTGCGAGCCCTCGTCAACCATGAGCATACCTTTATGATTCGGCGCAAATACCAGTCCGGCGTACAACCCCGCCACGGCTTTGCTGCATACGATGAAGGCAATTGCCGGCAGCGTGCCGAGTACGCTGAAGGCGATTCCGAAGCAAGCAAGGTGATGGCATGCCAGCAGGATTCCCTCCGCCCAACCATGTTTGGCTCGGCCTCGCAGAACGTATTCCGCGGACAGCAGGTTAAGGTTCACGTGCTCCCCGAGCAGAAAGGGAAGAAACAGAAACGCCTGATATTTTACGATCAGCCGCACGAGCCCGGTCTTGGCCTTGGCTTGTTCCTTCGAAAACGCCAGGGCCGCGAACTGTACGTCCGGATCGAGATCAGCGTGATTCGGGTTCCGGTGATGGCGATTGTGCTTATCCACCCACCAGCTATAACTCACGCCCACCAGCAGATTTGAGACCAGCAGACCCACGACGCGATTGGCCGCGAGAGGCCGAAAGATCTGACGATGCCCGACGTCATGCATCAGAAATCCGATATGCATGAAGACAAATCCAAGAAGGCAACCGTTGAGAATTTGCACGGCAACACTGTGACTCCAATAAATCATGCCCGTCGCCACCAAAGCGATCAAAGCCACCAGAAGTCCCACCCTGAACCAGCGAGAGGGGGGCTTCCTCTGTAGCAAACCGCTGGTTTTAATACGCCGGCAGACTTCGCTGAGCTCGCGATCGGAAGAAGCCGGCGCCTCGCCGTCCCCGATGACCCACGCTAAAGGCCCGCGCTTCGGCGCTGTTGTTTCGCCGCCGATCAGGGGCTGTTCCTGATCCACTTGGTATTCCATTGGAATTTTCATGATCCCTTTCTGGTGCTCCGAGCATACTACGCATCGCCGGCGAAGGCAATTGTCAATCCGTGTGATGTATTACAAGAGGGACAGAAGTGATTACGCATTTGGTTGTCGCGGCGGTCTCTGACTGCCGTTCGGCGCTCGGGAAGCGCCGCTACAATTTATGCCGGTCCGTATAAATTGCGAAAACCGAAGAATACCGCATAGAAGGCAAATGACCCCAGCACGGTAAGTAAGAGTGCGGGCATTCAGGTGTTTTCTTATAGAAGGAAATGAGGGTTGCTCGAACCGCTAGCGACCACAAAGGCAAACATCAAATCACATCACTTTTTTAGAGTACCGCCGCCGGTTGCGGCGAGTCAAGCTCGATTAAGCAATGCCCCTCGCGTTGTCGATTTGACGGGCCGTGCCGCTAGCATGGAGCACAGTTTGGCGAGCATCGGCCAACGGCAGCCAGCGAGAAGGTTTAATCGGCGCTACGCTCCTGAAACCGCTTTGCCCTTCCAGTATCGGTTCCAGTTGTCCAACGAGGTAAACGTACGGCTCTGCATACGGTCGATGTAGAGAGCGCCGTTCAGGTGGTCGATTTCATGCTGTAGAATCCGCGCGTACCATCCGGAGGCATCGACGCTGCGGCGTTCTCCGCGCTCATCCAGGTATTCCACGCGGACGGTGCGCGTCCTCGGTACGACGGCGGAAAAACCGGCCAAGCTGAGGCACCCCTCATGGAACTCCATACTATCGCCTCCGGCCGGCACGATCCGGGGATTGATGAGCACGTGAAAAGGTACCGGCCGCCGCTCTTTCTGCTCGAGTTCCTCGCCCGACAGATTTTTCAGGAATTCTTCCCGGTCTTCAATCACGGCAAGCTGGATCGAAAGCCCTACCTGCGGAGCAGCGAGTCCCACTCCCGGGGCGTCGCGCATCGTTTCTTGCATGTCGCGAATAAGTCTCTGCACTTCGTCCTTCCCAATATCTTCCGTCGAAAGCGGTTGAGCCACCTTCCGCAAAACCGGGTCCCCTGCCTGGACTATTTTCAAGCGCAATGGTTTCTCCCCCAACGTGATCCGGCACCAATTCTCGCGTACGTCGTAGGGCCGAACGGCGTTCGGCCCTGGGCCGGCGCCGCTGGCCCCTACACGGATGCGCCGAGCAACTCGGGAACTCGCAGAAGTTCAGCATCCGTAGAGTCATTCGGCACGGAACAACCCGGCGCGAGAATGAAGCGCTTCCCCGCTTCCTTCCGAGCGGTCTCATACTGCGAATGCAAGGTCTCCGTGGAAAGGGACCGGAAGCGCTCCTCATCCAGCCCTCCCAGCAGGACTCCGCTGTACCGTTTGCGCACGCTGCTGATCGGAACGTGCGTTCCCTCGACGGAGTAGTTAATCACGCTAGCCGCCCATCCCTTGTAGAAACGGTCGAGATAGACACGGTCGCCGTGCAGGTGCAGGGTATTCAGAGGAGCGTGCGCCGTCGCCTCAAGGACTAGCCGGTCAAACGGCTCGCTGAACTTCGCGTAATCGTCCGGCGGAAGGAAGTTGTCTTGGGCGTTGGCGATCGCGAGGAAGATGCCGCTGGCGCCTGCCGCCACCGACCGCCTAGCGTGGTTGGCTTCCGACTTGGTAATCACCTCGAGCGCATCGAGCAAGCGCTGGGGGTTCTCGTCCTTCAGTTTTAGAACCTCTTGCGGGGAGCTCAGGTTCTCCGCAACCTTCCAGGGGTTGAAGATGGTTTCTACAAAGTGGGCTTGGCGGCCAAGACTTTTGCCGATCGACGTCAGGGCCTGGATTTGGGCGGGGAAAGGGTTGGCGTCTTCTCGAAGGTCGTACCACTGGCCTTCCGGTTTGGGATAAGGGTAGTCGCTCATCACTTTCACCAGGTCGGTCCTGAACCTGGCATGGAAGTCCAAAGTCGCCTGGACAAAGCGCCCCGGAGGCTCTTTCTGCAGGCCGAAGTGGTGCCAGAAACTGAACGGGGTGCGATCAACATCGCGGCCTTCGAGCGCGCGGTCAACACGCTCGCGGCTGGACATGCGAGTCTCCGCCGGAAGGCCCGTTCTCGCGATTAGAGAACCGGCAGCAACTGACAAGAAACCTCTTCTGCTGAATTGCATATTGGCTCCTGAACTTGGATTCTGGCGAACGGCTAAGGGAACGACGGAGTTAATTTGCAACAACAGGTCAAGCTGGGTTCATGGCCGGGTGAGCAGATACGGAATCGTGGATAAAGGGCAGATGCCCGAGTTTCGGCAAGTATGCTACCCGTGGCTGCGGCTGACAATGTGGAAGCAGTTCGTCTCATTGGGTTAGCAGGCTGCACATCCGGCGCAGGAAACCTGACGCATGAGTATATTCGAGTTGCTCGCTCGCGGACAATAGGTCGTTAGAAGTGGGTGCTGACGGCCGAAACGAAACGGACATTCTGCCCGTGCAAGGTCATGGACAAGATGTCCGTACTTCAAGTGCCGGATTCCCATTTTTTGGGTGCGGATTTGCTCAAGCCTCATCGTAAGTGGAAGGAGGCGCACATGGGTACTCTAATGGTTGTGCTCATTTTGTCGCTTTCAGGCCTCGCTTTGGGTATGACGACCGTCATGTCGGTCCGGGGTGTGCGAGCCTTTTGGCAGGCGCGGGGCAAACGCCTGGTGACCTGTCCCGAAACCCATTGTGCCGCGGCGGTGGAGTTGGACGCTAAAGGCGCAGGCCTAAAGGCTTTTCGGGGAGGGATTTACCTCTGCCTTCAGGATTGTTCGCGCTGGCCCGAAAGGCAGCATTGCGCGCAAGATTGCCTGACTCAGGTGGAAGCGCTGGGCCAAGGGTGTCTGGTGCGCAATGTCGTAGCGGGATGGTACCAGGGGAAGACCTGCGTCTATTGCCACAAGGCAGTGGATAGCGTCGCCGAATGGACGGGTCACATGCCCGCGTTGCTGGCCCCGGATTCCAAGACCGTGAGCTGGGGTAATGTCCCGGCCGAGAAACTTCCGGAGGTCTTCGCCACCCACAAGCCCGTCTGCTGGTCGTGCCACGTCGCGGAAACCTTCCGGCGCGAGCATCCCGAACTCGTCACCGACCGCCCGGCGCGGTGGTAGGCGGCGGTGGCAAGTGACGAGTGACAAGCAGCAGCCGATTACTGTGCATCCGGCACCGGTCGCCATCACTGCCCACTGCCTTCTGCCTACTACCCAACATAGCTCACGCGCCAGATGCAGTTCCCGCCGTCATCGGTAACCAGCAGCGAACCATCAGGAGCGACCGCCACGCCCACCGGACGTCCCCAAACGTCGCCATCGGCGTTCACGAAACCGGTCAAGAAGTCCTCATATTCTCCGTTGCTGCGGCCCACCTTCAGCGGCACGCAAACCAACTCGTAGCCGGTGCGCACGGACCGATTCCACGACCCGTGTTCCGCCGCGAAGATATCGCCTCGGTACTTCTCCGGGAATTGGGAGCCTTCATAGAACGTCATTTCCAGCGAGGCATTATGCGGCTCCAGGAGCACATCCGGCACAATCACCTTGTCGCGCAACTCCGGGTGCTTCCCCTCGTGCCGAGGATCCTGGTGCGCGCCGATGTAATACCATGGCCAGCCGTAGAATCCGCCAGCCTGCACGTGTGTGATGTAATCGGGGGGAAGGTTGTCGCCCAATAGGTCGCGCTCGTTCACGGACGCCCACAATTCACCCGTTTGGGGATTCACCGCCAGTCCCACCGGATTGCGGATGCCCCAGGCGTAAACGCGCAAATCGGATCCGTCCGGGTTGGCCACCAGAATATCGGCGCGGCGGAATTCCGCAGGATTGTTATCGGTATCATTGACGTTGGAACGCGAGCCTACGGAGACGAACATCTGCTTGCCGTCGGGTGAGAAGGCAATGTCGCGCGTCCAGTGTCCACCGCCACGCAGTCGCCCAAAAGCGGGGAGGTTCGGCACAATGACTTGCTTGGGACCGGACGCTTCCAAATCACCTTTCTTATAAGGGAAACGGACCACCTCATTAGTCTCGCCAACGTACACAAATTGAGGATCGGGGCCGGGCGGATAAAATGCGATGCCGAATGGCAGTGTCAGGCCGGATGTGAACACATGCGCCGACTCGGCTTTGCCGTCCTTGTCAATGCCGCGGTAAACCTTGATGCGGCCCGGCTCGCTTTCTGCGACAAACAGGTCACCATTTGGCGCCGTGCGAATCAGGCGGGGATTCTGAAGCCCAACCGCGAATTGCTGGACCTTGAAGCCTGCCGGCGCCTGCGGCCAAGCGTTCGCAGGGCGCGGAACGATGTGCGGCCCCGAGTCAATGGACTCGGTGGCGAAAGGCGCGGGAAGGTCCGCGACCGTGATGTGGTGAACGGTTCCGGGCCACTCTCCATGAAAATCGGTGAACACCGGCGAGCCGCCAGCCGCCGCGGCACTCGCCGCGCGTGCTCGCAACACGGTGGTTTTCCCACCCACCACGAGCAATAGTATCGCCGCGGCCACAACCCCTGACCCGAGGGCTATCCAAACGAGACGTCTCATTTACGCACTCCTTGGCTTAGGCATTCGGTATATTTGATGATTCAAGGGGCACCCTGGGTTACGGTCGCCTGACCGCACCGGCACACGTCGGTCCCGAATGTTGACCGCAGCCTCATGGACATTTTCGAAGGAGTAGACTTACGGGGGATGTGGCGGATCTCCCCAGAGCCGGCCGGGAGGGGCCAGTTGCCACTCTCGTATAGCGCGTTCTTTTCGTCTGGCCGACCATCTCGCGCAGACGGAACCCTCACCCACGTTTTGCTTTCGTGGGGGTGAGGGTGTCTCTTTAAGCCAAACAGCTGGGCCTTCAAGCCGCAAGGCACTGCGTGAGGGCATCTCGAATCTTCTTCAAGAAGCCTTCCGGATTGTCCAGCACTAATCCGTTGGGCACACGCAGCACATGAATGCCGCGATTCTTAAAGAACAAATCTTTGGCAGCATCCTTCCTCAACTGGCTGGGCTGCGAGTGGATGCTGCCGTCAATTTCAATAACCAGCGCAGCCTCGCAGCAATAGAAATCGGCCACGTACTTTCCGATCGGACACTGGCGACGGAATTTCATACCGTCCAGTTGCCGATTTCGCAGCAAATACCAGGCGGCTTTCTCTGCGTCCGTCTGCGACTCTCGGAACCGGATGGCGTTTGGGAACATGTCCTCACCTGCTTCTCACGAAGCCCTTCCCGTCGCCTCAGCGGCCGGCCACCCCGTTGATAAATGGCGCGGTTCCCACCTGGACACGCCGCAAGCTTCGCCACCCACTGGACTAAGCTTCGGGATTGGAAGCCCCCGCCGACGGAGTCCTCCGCTGCCATTCCGCCAACAGCGCCACCAGCCGGTGGTAGCTTTCCTTGGGCGTCCCGTCCTCGTTCACAAGTCCTCCGTGGGGGATGAACGCCGGGTCCGCGAAATCCCAGGTGGAGATGGCATCGACCCACGGCTTGCTGTAGGCGATCGTGTAAACCTGCTCGAACCAATCCGCTTGCGAGCCCTCGCTAAACTGCTCGCCATGCCAGACCAGCCTTGTGCCCCCCACGCCGCCGCCCCACCACTCGCTTTTGGGTACATCCTCGGAGGAGGAGGCAATTCCCAATTCCGTCAAATGGACGCGCTTCCCGAACGCCTGAAACGTTTCCAGGTTGCGTTCGAACTCGAGCATGTCTCGGCCCGAATGATAGTACTGGAGCCCGATGGCCTCGTGCTCGGCCCCACCCTCCTTCAGCATCGTTAGGTAGTCGTACACGCTCTGCTGCCACGGCGCGGGCTTCCGGCCCATGTAGTAATCGCACCAGGTCCCGGTGTTGTTCACCACCCGGTAGCAGGTAGGATCGGCTGCGCGCGCGGCCTTCAAAGCGTTCATGGTGAGTTCCACATTCTGCTGGCGCGTGAAGCCCGCCATCCCCGTGCCGGTCTCAGGCTGCACGTGGGCTTCATTGATGACGTCCCACACGTGCAAGCGGCTGCGGAAGCGGCCGATGGCCTCTTGCACGTGGGACAAGCAGAGTTTCTGCGTCTCGGCGAAGGGCAGATTCTTGAGCCAATCCGGCGTAGCCTCCGCCACCAGGAAGATCAACGGATGGCCCTTGACCAGAATTTGGGTTTTGGCCAACGCGGTCAGAATCCCTTCCGGCTCCGAGTAATCCGCTTCTCCGCGCCGGCGCTCCACCATGCCGCGGTAGAAAGGGATGGTGGCGTAATTGAAGAGTTGAGTGAAATACTCCCGGTACCAATCCGCACCGGTAGCGAACCCAAAGGCGTTGCAGCCGAACAGGAATCCCGGGCGCGGCGGCTGTTTTGAAATCCTGTGCCGGGCGCGTTCGTACACCAGCGACTCGCCTGCCCACAGCGATTCGCGTAACGACTCCATCGCCACTCGCGCGCACGCGGGCTTGTCTTGCCGCACGCTGCCAGCCTTCTCGAATAGCTCCCCCGCTGCCGTGATTCGGCGTTCCGTAGCGGGGGGAACGACCACGCCCATCCCCCGGCATTCTTCCGCGAGACGCCGTACCGTAGCCAGGCGATCGGCGGCGAACTCGAAGTTCAACAAGAGTTCCCCGGCCTTTGCCAGGGAAGCCCGCGTGTATCCGGCGCCGCCATTGTCGGCATAAAGAAAAACATGACCGAACCCCGCGACGCGCAACGGAACGGCAATACGAAACGGCTTGTCCGGCGGTTCGAATGCGGCCTCGCCCGGCGCCAATGCCGGCTCGATGGGTATCGGGCGAAGCAGCAAGTCGCAGATGTGAAATCGTGCCAGCGCATCGGGGGGAACCGGCATCCCCTGTTGGTCCAGGATGATGCAGTGCACAGTCCGTTCCGCACCGGAAGCAGGTATGGTAATCGCCGCACTCATCGTCGCAATCCACTCGCGTCTCGTCATCGGGATTAGCCCTCGCCGCTATAAGCTAATTCAAGACTCCGCGTAAGGCAATCTCGAAGCAAGCACGCGTAGCGCGGACCTGTTTTTGAGGTCCGCTACACTTGTTCCGGTCGCATACATACACGACGATGTATGCGCCACCCGCGACGTACAATGATATTAACGTACAACATTATCCATGTATGAGAGCACCCCCGTGGGTGGCGCATACATTGCTTTGTGTGTATGCGTCCCAGCATGTCGCATTGCGACCAGATCTGAAACAGCTCCGCAGAGGAGCGATGTCTTTGATTCTGGCACGTGCGGCAACGAAAGGCCCAAAGAACGCTAGCAGCACGAATGGATTTTGACCAACTGTCCAACTCAATCGCGGATCTCAAGACTGAAAGGTCCTACATTCAGCTTGCCTATTACGATGCTGACGGCTAGACCCTGCGGTCCTGCTAAATTGGCGCGTGAGGAGCAAATGGAGTCTCAGAGAAGGAAGACTTCCAAAATGTGATTGCCGAGGAAACCGCGAGAGGTCGCCGCCAGCCGAAGAAGGCGGTAACGCTAGCGCGTCAGCGCGCAATCCGAAAAGTGGCAGATATGCTCGCTGATCCAGGATGCGAAAAGAGAACCTTTCTTGCGGTTATTCGCGAGTACGAGATAAGAGAGGAATCACCCGAGTTCCTTCAAGTCTGCGAGTTGTGGGACGCTCGGCATGGCTAGCGCCAAGCGCCACACGCTCGGCGTTCTTAATGCGCTCGACTTGTTCCTCGGTGCATAGCGCAGAAAGGTGGCGTGACGCGATCTTCGTAAAGCGGTCGGAAAACTCGCTTGCACTTATCCGCTGGCGTTTTCTCGACATCTTTAGTCCAATCCTCACGTTGCTTTGCCTCGTCGTAGTGCTTCGTCGTGCACTGTAGCGTATCGTACCGCGGTACGACGTCGTCCAGCAAGGGTTCCCGCTGTCCGCCCAGGGGTGCGTCAAAGCCGTCTCGATATGGAGTGCGGGAGCTTGCTCCCGCTTTCTGGGCGGGCAGCTTGCTGCCCGCCGAGAGCGCGCCTGCGAGCAGGCGCGCCGAAAGCGGCAGCGAGCTGCCGCACTCCAAATTCGCCCAGATCGCCACTATCCTGTTATCTTCCAGTTCTGGGACTTTGACGCACCCCTGGCTGTCCGCCGAATTCGCACGGAAGAACCGCGGCGAGGTCGGCCCTCGGGTGAAGCCACACAGCCATCTTGGCGGCTCCTGTGCCGGCTGGAAGCCAGCGCTACACTGGAAATAGACACAGTACGCACTGGGGACTCGTCTTCTGGCCGTGGTATACTTCGGGCAAGATGGGCCTATGGGCCCCGGAACCTCGATGAAAAGCTGCCCCGAATGCGCTGCCACCTATCCGGATGATTACGCCATTTGTCCCAAGGATGGAGCGCCTCTTCACGAAACTTCCCTGTGGCAGATCGGGACGGTCGTTCGCGGCAAATATCGCATCAAGGCGCGTTTGGGCGAAGGCGGCATGGCCACGGTTTACAAGGCCCACCACGAACTGCTCGATGAGATGCGCGCCCTCAAGGTTATAAAACCCGAGCTAGCGCGCGATCCGGAATTCATGGGCCGCTTCAAGAATGAAGCCATCATGGCGCGCAAGCTGAACCATCCCAATGCCGTGCGCGTGGATGACCTGGACATTGCCGAAGACGGCCTGCCGTTCATCGCCATGGAACTGGTCGTGGGCGACACGCTAAAGACGTTGCTTCAGCGAACCGGCCCGTTGCCTGTCTCCTTGGTGCTCGACGTAGCGGGGCACGTGTGTGATGCCCTCGACGCGGCACACAAGCTGGGCCTTATTCATCGCGACATCAAGCCTGAGAACATTGTCCTGGTGGCGCAGCGTGAAGGCCCGCCGATTGCCAAGATCCTCGACTTCGGGATTTCCCGCCTGCGGCAGGAGACCACCGGAGTCAAGGGACTGACCCAGACTGGCATGGTGATTGGCACGCCGGAGTACATGTCGCCTGAGCAGGCCATAGGAAAACGCGGTGATGAACTCGACGGCCGCTCCGACCTCTACTCGCTCGGCATCGTCATGTATCGAATGCTGACGGGTGAACTGCCTTTCGTGGTGGAAACGACGGTGGAGATGATTCTGCAACACCTCAGGACTCCGCCGATACCGCCTCACCTGCTGAAATCGGAATTGGCCATTCCGGAAAACGTTTCCTCGATTGTCATGAAGGCGCTGGAAAAAGACCCGAACAAACGGTATGCCACCGGGGCGGAGATGGCTGCCGCCATCAAGCTGGCACGCGGCAGCACCACTCGGCCCTCCCACAAAATCGATTGGAAAGCCGTCAGCAGCGCAGCGGCCTCGTTCGGCGCCGACACGGAGGCCCCCAGCCCGCCCCCAGCTCGCAGCCCCGCCACGATCACGCGGTCGGTTCCCGTGGACTCTCCCGCTCCCGCCGCGGCGCCGCGCGAGAAAACACTGTATCGGACGTCCGCCCGAATTGCGCCTCCGCCCCGGGCAATCTCCACGCGCTTGGTGCTGATACTGGCGACCGCGGCCGTTCTGATCGTGGGTACTTTTGTGGCCTGGAAGCACACCGGACGTGGGAACCCGGAGAAATCGGCCACGGACGCGCCGGCGGCCACGATAACCCCGCCGCCCGCAAAAACCGCTGAGCCATCTGCCCCCGGTAAGAACAAAATGAAGAACGCCAACAAGGCTGGGCCAGCCCCGCGCGATTCCGACGGACAACGCCCACCGCAGCGCAAAGACCTGACCTACGCGGAACAAGCCAAAATCATTGAACTCAATACCCGTGCCGACAGCTACTACCGCGAAGGCGGATGTGAAAAAGCCTTGCCGCCCTACCAACAGGTGCTGGAGATCGATCCCGGCAATCCCCAGGCTTACACTGCGGTGCAAAAGTGCTACGCCAAAGCAAGAAACGCCGGGAAGTCCATCCCGATCCCCGGTTTGACTCCTACCAATCCCCCGAACCCTTGACAGGAACCCCTCACCCCCACGGCGTACAGAACGTGGGGGTGAGGGGTCTTTCTTAGTTCTATCGGACTTTGACAGACCTCTGGCAGGTGATCTCCCCCGACTTTGCCGCAACCCTCTCAGAATAAGCTATGCTATTCACAAAACGCACCACGGTGACCTATGAAATACCTACTTTTCGCTTTTGCTGGCATTGTAGCGGCTGAGCTTTTCGACAGCGGAATATGCGCCGGCCAGCAGTCTCAGAAGCAATACACTCTGGTCTGGTCCGATGAGTTCAATGGCCCCAACGGCTCCGCGCCCGACCGGTCCAAGTGGACCTATGACCTCGGCGGCAGCGGCTGGGGCAACAATGAGCTTGAGACCTACACGGATCGCACTCAAAACGCCCACATCGAGGACGGCAACCTGGTGATCGAAGCCAAGGAAGAACCCTTCACAGGCGCAGACGGCATCGCGCGCCGGTACACGTCGGCTCGGCTGAAAACGCTGGGGCTGTTTCAGCATACCTATGGCCGCGTGGAAGCGAGAATCAAGCTTCCCTATGGACGGGGTATGTGGCCGGCCTTCTGGATGATGGGTGACAATATCGCCTCCGTCGGTTGGCCACGCTGCGGCGAAATTGACATCATGGAGAACCTTGGCTCCGAGCCCTCAATTGTGCACGGCACCGTGCATGGCCCTGGCTACTCCGGCGCCCAGAGCATTTCCGCGCTTTACACGGTGCCCGGCGGCCAGCGTTTTGCCGACGACTTTCACGTGCTCACAGTGGAGTGGGAGACGAACGCACTGCGCTTTTATGTTGACGACCAGCTCTACAAAACCATCACCAAAGCCGACCTGCCCACCGGCGCCACGTGGGTTTATGACCACCCCTTCTTCATTCTTCTGAACCTCGCCGTGGGAGGCGACTGGCCGGGCAGCCCCAACACAACTACCGTTTTCCCGCAAGAGATGCTGGTCGATTACGTGCGCGTCTACGAGAAGAGGTTCGATCCCCGATAATCCTTCACGATCACCTTTACGCGGGCCTCCCGGAGGCGTATAGTGCCCCGTTCCATCGAGTCAGTTCTCTGGCCCATCTTCCTTTTTGTTATAAGTGGGTTTTTCTGTCGAACTGCTTGGGATGGTGGCAGTTAGGCGTTCGGTGGCGTTTAAGGCTCCTGACTACAGGGCGGGCAGGGTGACGCCG
>JBKQVI010000079.1:0-13594 GCA_052139985.1 Terriglobia bacterium | reverse complement strand
CTTTGTCACAAAGCTCCCACTCTCCCGGTTACCCGGTCGAGGCGCTTGTCAGCTACCTGACTTACCGACTACTGTCTGGGTGGGTCTTTCGCCCACCGGCGACCTGCGCGGTTGGGGCGCACTAAGAAATCCAGGCTAAGGGCACAACGAGTTTCAGGGGTAGGAAGGTGCAAATGCAGCTCAACTCGTATCAGACGAATGGTTTTTATGACGAAGTGTTCGACGCTGACTGCAAGGGACGCCCGGAGGCTCGCCTGCTGCTTGAAACCATCGAATCGCTGGATGAAGGTGAGCTTTTGCGGTGCCAGCGGGCAGCCGAAACGCTCCTCCTGCAAATGGGAATTACCTTCAACGTTTATGGAGATTCGGCGGGCACGGAACGGATTTTCCCCTTTGACCTGATTCCTCGCATCGTCCGCGCCGAAGAATGGGATTGGATCGAGCGTGGCCTCAAGCAGCGCATCCACGCGCTCAACGAGTTTATCGACGACATTTACCACGACCAGAAAATTCTGAAGGACAAGATCATCCCCGAGGAGATCATCAATTCTGCGGCGTTTTATCGTCCCCAATGCCGCGGCATCAATCCTCCGGGCCGCGTCTGGTGCCACATTACGGGCACAGATTTGGTGCGCCACGGCGATGGCCAAATCTACGTCCTGGAAGATAATCTGCGTGTGCCGTCAGGCGTCTCCTACGTTCTCGAAAACCGCGATTTGATGAAGCGGACATTCCCCAGAGTGTTTGCCGGCCTGCACGTTCGTCCTGTGGATATTTATCCCAGCAAGCTTCTTGAAACTTTGGAATCCATTGCACCAACCCGCGCGCTCGACAATCCTACGGTGGTTCTGCTTACTCCAGGCATGTACAACTCCGCCTATTTTGAGCACAGTTTTCTGGCGCAGCGAATGGGGATTCAACTCGTCGAGGGGCGTGACCTCGTGGTGCAGGACGGCTGGGTCTCGATGCGCACAACAAAAGGTCTGCGCCGTGTGGACGTCATCTATCGCCGTATTGATGACGACTTCCTGGACCCTCAGGCCTTTCGTCCGGATTCTCTTCTTGGGGTTCCGGGGTTGGTGGACGTCTACCGGGCGGGCCGGGTGTCCTTGGCCAACGCCCCCGGCAACGGCGTGGCTGACGACAAAGTGGTTTACGCCTACGTGCCGGAGATGATTCGGTACTACGAGGGCGCGGATCCGATTCTGCCCAACGTGCCCACATTTCTCTGCTGGAAAGACCAGGACCGCCGGCACGTGCTCCAAAACCTTGACAAACTCGTAGTGAAGTCAGCGAACGAGGCGGGCGGATACGGAATGCTCGTGGGCCCGCACTCCACGGCCGCACAACGCGAGGAGTTTGTCGCCAAGATCACCGCCAAACCGCGAAACTACATCGCGCAGCCCACGCTGGCGTTATCGCGGGTTCCGACGCTGGTGGAAGATCATCTGGAAGGCCGCCACGTGGATCTGCGCCCTTACATTCTTTATGGCAAAGAAATCTATGTCCTGCCCGGCGGGCTGACGCGGGTGGCCCTGCGCCCCGGTTCGCTGGTCGTCAACTCCTCTCAAGGTGGAGGGAGCAAGGATACCTGGGTTCTTGCGCCAGCGGAGGAAGGAGCCACGAATGAGCAATGAGACCGCGCCGCTTCTGAGCCGGGCCGCCGAGGCCGTTTTCTGGATGGCGCGTTACATTGAGCGGGCGGAAAACGTGGCGCGCTTCATTGACGTCAACCTTCATCTGCAGCTCGATCTGCCGCTCGAGCCCGCCCACCAATGGCAACCCCTGATCGATACCAGTGGCGACGCCGCGGTGTTTCTCGAACGTCACGGAAAGGCCAAGAAAGCTACGGTTATCAAGTTCTTGGTGTGGGACACCGACAATCTGAATTCTATTTCTTCGTGTCTGCGCGCTGCTCGGGAAAACGCCCGTTCGATTCGCGAGATCATTTCCTCGGAGATGTGGGAGCAGGTCAACAGCATGTATTTGAAGATCCAATCCCAGAGGGCGCTGGCGGAGTCGGAGCGACTCGCTGAGATCCTGCGCGGCATCCGTCTGGGCTGCCATATGTTCCAGGGCATTGCCGACGCCACGATGAGTCACAACGAGACGTGGCACTTCCTTCGCTTGGGCCGGCAGTTGGAGCGGGCAGACAAGACATCGCGAATCCTTGACGTGAAGTACTTTATGTTATTGCCCTCGGCCACCTCCATCGGCACACCCTATGATGACATCCATTGGTCCGCGGTTTTAAAGTCGGTCAGCGGATTTGAGATGTACCGCAAAAAACATGGGCGAATCGCGCCCCGCAACATCGTGGATTTCCTGGTGCTCGATCGTGAGTTTCCCCGCGCCATCCGCCACTGTCTGCGCGGGGCGGACGAATCCCTGCACGCGATCACCGGCACACCCATGGGATCGTGTGTGTATCCCTCGGAGCGCGCTGTGGCCCCCCTTCGCGCCGAGCTTGATTACACTTCCGTGGAGAGGATTATCAGTCAGGGCCTTCACGAGTACCTGGACGGTTTGCAGGTGCGGATGAACACCATTGACGACAACCTGGGTTTGGACTTCTTTGCTGGAACCCCCATTGCGCAGCAGTCTGCTGGAGCGGGAGGCAATTCCTAGTGGGGATTCGGGTAGGGCTCTACCACAAGACGACCTACGAATATGACCGGCTGGTAACCCTTTCCCCCCAAATTGTGCGTCTTCGCCCTGCTCCGCACACCCGTACTCCAGTCACTAGTTTCTCGCTGCGTATCGAACCCAAAGATCACTTCATCAACTGGCAGCAGGATCCGCAGGGGAATTTCCTGGCGCGGCTGGTTTTCCCCAAACAGACTCGCCGCTTTTTGCTGGAGGTAGACTTGGTGGCCGAAATGACGGTCATCAATCCCTTCGATTTTTTCCTCGAGCCCTACGCCGAGAAGATCCCCTTTTGTTACGAGACGTGGGAGCAGCGCGAACTGGGACCATTCCTAAAACCCTCTCCCGCCGGGCCGCGACTCCAGGCGCTGCTTGGGTCCATCGACCGGCGCCCAACCGCGTCGGTCGAGTTTCTCGTTAATCTTAATCAACGATTGCAGCGCGAAATCCGCTATCTGATTCGGACTGAGCCGGGCGTGCAAACTCCGGAACAGACCCTTGAGTATGCCAGCGGCTCATGCCGCGATTCGGGTTGGCTGCTGGTTGAGACGCTGCGTGGCCTCGGCTTGGCGGCGCGATTTGTCTCCGGCTACCTGATTCAGCTTAAACCCGACGTGAAACCGCTGGAGGGCCCGGTAGGTCCGGCGGAGGATTTTACGGATCTGCACGCGTGGGCGGAAGTGTACCTGCCCGGCGCGGGCTGGGTGGGGCTTGACCCCACCTCCGGGTTGTTCGCAGGGGAAGGACACATTCCCCTCGCCGCAACTCCCGAGCCGCTTTCGGCGGCGCCCGTCACCGGGGTGGTCAGCCCCGCCAAAGTTGAGTTTCACCATGAGATGGGGGTCAAGCGCATTTTCGAGCCCGCCCGCGTCACCAAGCCCTATTCGGAGGAGCAGTGGCAGCGGCTTTACCAATTGGGCGAGCGGATCGACGAAGACCTAGCCGCGGGTGACGTTCGCCTGACCATGGGTGGCGAGCCCACATTTGTTTCCATTGACGATATGGAGGGGGAGGAGTGGAACACGGCTGCATTGGGGCCGGCCAAACAGCGCACGGCCGGCGAACTTCTTCTCCGCTTGCGCGAGGAATTTGGTAAGGGAGGGCTACTTCATTATGGGCAGGGCAAGTGGTATCCGGGCGAAGCCCTACCGCGCTGGACTTATTCCTGTTATTGGCGAGCCGACGGCATCCCCCTTTGGAACGACCCGAGCCTGCTGGCCGAGATCGACCGCGACTACGGTGTCGGGGTCAATGCCGCGCGCCAGTTTGCCGAGGAATTGACCCGAAGGCTGGGGGTCGGGCCACACCACATCATCGACGCCTACGAGGACCCGCTTGTTTATCTGCTGAAAGAGCGCAAGCTTCCAGCGAACGTGGACCTGCTCGATAACAAACTTGAAGATCCTCTGGAGCGAGAGAAACTCCGCCACGTGTTCGAGCGGGGTCTCGGCCAACCGGTGGCTTACGTGTTGCCTCTTAAGCGGGCGGAAGGGAAGCTCGGCCCCGAGTGGAAAAGCTGTTTGTGGACACACCGTTCCGAGCATCTTTACCTAATTCAGGGTGATTCGCCGGCGGGCCTCCGTTTGCCGCTCGAAACTTTGCTCTGGGAGCCTGCCGAAGAGCGGCAAAAGGTTGCGGAAGTTGATCCTGCGGTGGTCACGAGTCCGCTCCCCGCTCCCGTTCGGCGGATTCAGACGGCGCAGAAAGCGCCGGAGTTCGTCGCGCAGAAGCAAGAGCAAGTGCCGGTACTGCTGCCACCCGCGGACGCAACGAAGTCAGACCAAGTCGTGCGAACCGCGTTGGCGGTGGAACCGCGCGAGGGCAGGCTGTATGTTTTCATTCCGCCGGTGGAATCCACGGAAGACTACATCGATTTGCTTGCCGCCATTGAGGATACAGCCGCCAAGCTCCGGATGCCCATCGTGATTGAAGGCTACACGCCGCCGCACGATCCGCGCTTGCGGCACATCAAGCTCTCCCCCGACCCCGGCGTGCTGGAAGTCAACATTCACCCCGCCGCCAGTTGGCGCGAGTCGGCGGAAATCACCACCACGCTTTACGAGCAGGCGCGATTGAGCCGGTTGGGAACCGAAAAATTCATGCTCGATGGCCGTCACACCGGCACGGGTGGCGGAAACCATTTGGTATTAGGCGGGTCTGCGCCTGCGGACAGTCCCTTTCTGCGGCGTCCCGACCTTTTGAAGAGTATGGTGGGCTATTGGCTCAATCATCCGTCCCTCTCGTATTTATTCTCGGGTGTTTTTATCGGTCCCACCAGCCAGGCTCCACGCGTGGATGAAACCCGCGCCGACTCGGTGTACGAGTTGGAGATCGCCTTCAGCCTCCTTCGACGGGACGCTGCGGGTGTGTGCGCGCCGTGGTTGGTGGACCGCATCTTCCGCAATCTTCTGGTGGACGTGACCGGCAACACTCACCGCGCGGAGTTCTGCATTGACAAGCTCTATTCTCCCGACAGCGCCACCGGGCGGCTGGGTCTGGTGGAACTCCGCTCCTTTGAAATGCCGCCGCACGCGCGCATGAGCCTGGCGCAACAGCTTCTGGTTCGCGCGCTGGTGGCTTGGTTCTGGCGCGAGCCTTACGAAGAGAAACCGATTCGTTGGGGCACGCGCCTGCACGACCGCTTTCTTCTTCCCTTTTTCGTGCAGCAGGATTTTGGCTGTGTGCTGGACGACTTGAACCGAGCCGGGTACCCGTTGGATGCGGCGTGGTTCGCTCCGCAATGGGAATTTCGTTTTCCCGCGTGTGGCCAGGTTTGTTATGACGGGGTCGATATCGAACTCCGCCAAGCCATTGAGCCCTGGTACGTCCTGGGAGAGGAACCGGGAGCGGGTGGCACCGCGCGGTATGTGGATTCTTCTATTGAGCGCATTCAGGTGCGCGCCCGGGGCTTGGTCGGCGAGCGATTTGCGGTCGCTTGCAATGGGCGCCGATTGCCTCTCCAGTCCACGGGCACGCACGGCGACTTCGTTTGTGGCGTGCGATTTCGCGCCTGGCAGCCGCCGCGTTGCTTGCATCCCACCATACCGGTACATACGCCTTTGATCATCGAGTTGATTGACATCGCCGCCGTGCGCTCGATAGGAGGGTGCACCTACTACGTGGCGCATCCGGGCGGTCGCAACTACGAGACTTTTCCCGTGAATTCCAACGAGGCCGAGGCTCGCCGGAGGGCGCGTTTTTATCCCATCGGCCACACGCCGGATCTCAAGTCGGTACCGCCCATCGAAGTGAATCCGGAATTCCCCGCCACGCTGGACTTGCGCCGGCGTTGATCAGTTCGCGGCGAGTTTACCTCGCCAAAAGGCGGCGTCGAGCCGCACGCAGTCCAAGGTGTCACCTTTACAGGTCCGCGAGCAGCAAGAGTTCCGTCCGCCGGGAGCGAAAAACTAGCAGTTTGGTTGACATCATCAGCATCCGGGCTGATATTTGTCGCCGATGAATTGGTGTTTGGAGAGCTTGGAACGAAGTTGTTTGATGTTCGCAACCTTCCTACTGACTTCTCCCACCCATTCCCCAACCCAGATGGCTTTCCGCTGGGTATAGTCCAAATCAGCAAGGCGAGGGCCAGAACCCGCTCCGCCGCCTCGCTCGTAATAGACAAAACAACGGTTTGATGCCAATCCTGCAAAGACAAGACGTCGAAAAGGCAACCCTCCTTGAAGATCGTTGTGGCCACCACTGCGAGCGCGACCAGTCGCGGACGGTACCACCTTGAACGTACTTTCTCGACTCGTTTAGGTTCTGGCACTGGCATTTCTCCTTGCTCGTGCGGCAGCGGCGGTTCAGCGATCCCCTAACTCGCCATGATCTTAAGCCCCCAGACCTCGACCAGCAACACGAATACTGCGGCTGCTTCCCAAGGGCACATAACGAGCTGCGATTAGGCCCATGATGGACTCCATTTCCAATCTCTGACTGGTGATCGAATTTGGGCTAAACTTATGCCATATGGGCATTGGCAAAGACGTTGGTCTTGAATCTTCCCCCCATGGGAACGCTTCTGGACGTTCCCTTTCGACCTTGCTTTCGCAGGTGCTCGTTGCGTTTACCGTCGAGTTCGACAACGAGTTCGAGCGGCGGATGGGCGAGGCGGGTTACCCCGGCGCACGACTGTCGTTGGTAGTGTGGGCAAACGTGATGCGGTTCGTAGCCGGGGGCGCGGTATCCGTGCGTGACCTCGCGGCGCAGGCCCTGGCGCTGGAGCAGCAGGTGAAGTTTCAATTGGGGTGTTTGGAGAGGTGGGGATTCGTTGCGCTGCATCCGGATGCGGAGGGTGACCGACCTAGCCGGGCTGGCAAGCAGCGGCAATCCGGCCACGGATTGCGCGAGGGGTGGGGCAGCGGGCGCGGCGTCGGCGCCGGCTGGATGGTTCGCCTTACTCCCAAGGGGCTCACCGCTGCCGATATTTGGCCGCCGTTGTTCGGCGAGATCGAGCAGCGCTGGGAGACGCGGTTCGGCAACGACGAGATCAACCGCCTGCGACAGACTTTGCAATGCGTCGCGGGCCGACTGGAGTTCGAACTGCCGCATGGTCTGCCGGGCGGATACCTGGGGACCCCAAAATATCCACTGCGGGTCACGCGCAGCGCGAGCCATGTTTCTTTTGCACCGCTGTTGTCCCAGTTATTGCTGACGTTCCGGCTTGAGTTCGATCACGAGTCGCCGGTGCCGCTGGTGCACTGTGCCAACACGCTGCGGGTGCTGAGTGAGGAGCCGACGCGCATGGCGGACATTCCGCGCCTGACGGGTGGATCCCCGGAGACCAGCGACATTGGATGGGAGATAAAGCCCTATGTGGTGGTCGAGCCCGATCCCACCGCGAGCCGCGGAAAGGTGGTTCGCCTGTCGCCTAGAGGCCTGAGGGCTCAGCACACTTACCATCGGCTAGTTGGGGAGATCGAGAAGCGGTGGGAGGGGGAATTCGGCAAGGAGGAAATCAGCCGTCTCCGGGAGTCGTTGCAGGGATTGCTCGACCGGCGCAATGGAGATCGGCCGCTGCTTTCGGAGGGCCTTGTGCCTCCTGCCGGCACGGTGCGTGCGGGAGACCAGGCTCCAGCGCTTGGCCGCAGGGATGTGGGGGCGGCGGCGCGGCAGCGAATGCGCGATCTACAAGCGCAGACCGAGGCGTTCGTGCGCAACCCGGCGGAGGCGTTGCCGCACTATCCGGCCTGGGATATGAACCGCGGATTCGGGCCTTGACGGGCTACGCGGCAAGTGCGATGCGGTGTCGTCGCCAAGGTCACTAATCCTTTGACCGTGAACATTTCTCAATCCCAATCCGTGATCTGCAAACGCGGAGTTTCTCTCCTCAAGAGACCTGCGGCTTTTCGGCGTTCGACACCAATTAACATTCCGGCCGTAGTAGGAGCCGCGGAGTAAGGCGAACGCGCCTAACTCCGCGTTGCCCGTTTCTTCCTCCAAACCGTAAACTCCCCCGTTACAAAGTCACACTGAGCTGTTGCCGTCAATCCGGTAGTGATGCAGTTTGAAGTCGTAGCGGCGAGCTTACCTTGCCACAAGGCAGCGCAAAGCCGCCTCGACGCGAAACTGTGCCACCACCGTCAATTTCTTTGGTTTGATTGCCGAATTCAAAAGCGGTACCATCGCGCAGATTTTGCCGCGAGGAGCCAAGAATGAGTCGCACTGCACCGTCGGCTGAAGTGGTAGCGAGCGGATCGGCGGGAATTCTGCCGGCAAAACCCAAGGA
The DNA here is from genome assembly GCA_052139985.1 of Terriglobia bacterium. Classification (GTDB taxonomy): domain Bacteria; phylum Acidobacteriota; class Terriglobia; order UBA7540; family UBA7540; genus Bog-366. The sequence continues at coordinate 5,220 of JBKQVI010000079.1, read as the reverse complement.
GCGATTGCTTGCACTTGACGTCTTTCGCGGCATGACCCTTCTTGCCATGACCGTGGTGAACATGCCCGGCAACGAAGGCTTGAGCTATACGCCGCTGAGGCATGTCCGATGGAACGGCTGGACCATCGCGGATCTGATCTTCCCATTTTTCATTTTCATCGTTGGCGTCGCGGTACCGTATTCCTCTGCCAGACGGCTGACTCGGGGGGAATCAGAGGGAAAGCTCGTCGCCCATATTCTGCTGCGGACGGTCGCTCTGTTCGCCATCGGCGTCTTCATGAACTGGTATACAAATTATATGGGTGGTCTGCCCCGGTACCATTTGGCGAATATCCGCATTTTCGGAACGCTGCAAAGAATCGCCCTCTGTTATTTCTTTGCCTCACTTCTATATCTGCGGTTCAAGGCAAGAGGTCTGGCGATTACCTCGACCGTGATTCTGCTGCTGCACTTCATCCTTCTGAAGTTCGTGCCCGTCCCCGGTCACGGCGTGCCGGTGCTCGGGAGCGACGGCAATTGGGTGCAGTTCATTGATCTCCACGTCATGGCGGGGCATCTGGCGAGTCGCACTTGGGAGTCAAAAGGTTTGCTGGGGACGTTTCCGGCGCTGGCCAATATGCTGCTCGGCGTCCTAGCGGGGATGTACCTGCGCTCGTCGCGCTCGGGCATGGAAAAAGTTCGCTCCTGTCTCGTGGCGGGCAATGTGGGCCTTCTTCTGGGTTTGGTCTGGAGTATATGGCTTCCGATTAACCAGAACCTTTGGACTAGTTCCCTTGTGGTTTTCATGGGTGGAATGGCTCTGGTGATCCTGGCGTGCTGCTACTATCTGGCGGACGTCCGGAAAATCATGTGGTGGACGAAGCCGTTTGTCATCGTCGGGGTCAATTCACTTTTCCTCTGGGTAGTGGGCGGCGACGTTAGTTCCTTGACCAACTTTGATGTCGTCAGGATAAGCCAGGCGGACGGCACACAGGTTTCCTTGAAAACTTTGATTTACCATGTCTTCGCTTCTTGGGTAGGCCCTGTTAACGGATCGGAGCTGTATGCATTCATATGGGCCGTCCTATGGCTGGGAATATTGGCCGTAATGTACAAGAAGCGAATCTTCATCAAGATTTGATGGGGTGTCGCAACGGGGACCGGGATTTCCGGTGGATCCCAGCCCGTCCGTTACTCTGCCGGCAGCGACTTCACGGATTCACACTCGCGGCCAGCAGGGAGATAGCTGCCGAGCGCGGAATTTTTTGACTCAGGCTGCCGTAAGCTCAAGCAAAACAATCCGGTAAAGCGGGCGTTGGTGTCGCAACCCGGTGACTGGCCGTTGTCAAGTTGGAGACTCCATTATGTGTGGGGAAGACTCCGTCCCGGCGATGGATCGGTCGATGGATCGGTTGCCGTGAACTCCTGGACGCGAGAGGTCGGGATGCAAGGGGGGGACGCAGACATCTCATAGGCGAACGACAGACGAAGCACATCCAGTTGCGAAGCCCGCCGATAAGTCGTAACATATTAGTAATCATTCAGCGTGAAGGTGCTCAATATGCAAGAGACGCTCTTGCGCCGCGAGGGACCGGACGTTTCCCATTCAGTCCGAGCCCGGTTTCTGCCCTCACCCTATGTTTGGGCACTCGCCGTGGGAATCGCGCTGATCGGTGGTTTCACTGCGTACGTCATTCACCGTGAATACCGGACGACTCTAACCCTGTGGAATTCCCGACTGTCTGGCGCCGCGATTAGCCGGACCTGGTTCTTGCGGAACTCGCTTCAGGAGAGCCAGGACGATACTCAGGTGCTGGCTGACTTCGCTGCCACCCGGGAATTGTTGCTCTTGGGGAGGGAGGGAAGCGGGGCGCCTGCTCCGCGGCCTGGTTTGTTGAAGCAAGTCGTGGGGCTGTTCGACGAATACAGGCGACTTTACGAATACGCCGCCGTTTGTTTGCTCGACCCGCAAGGGCAAATCGTGGTGGAAGCAACGGACTCGAACGCCTGGGCCGGGGTGATCCGAAGCGCGCAGTTTAAGGACTTGACCCGAGTTGTGGCAAGCAGCCGCGACTATACCGTAGAAACTCTTCAAACATCCTCAGAAGAACGCGCCCTCATTTTCATGATGCCGGTACTTACGAGCGCCGCCGTCAATAAGTCGGGCGGTGGACCGAATTCTCCTCTCGGTATGATAGTAATTATCGACCCTCTGGCTCGGGAACTCATTCCGCTGCTCAAGGCTGAAAACAACTTCACGCATACGGGGGAGGCTCTCCTGCTGTGGTCGCAAGGCGGCGAGGGCAGCTATGCATCGCCCCGCCGGTACCTCTGGGCAGGTTTGGCCAACCGTGTCTCTTCGTCTGATACGCTGAAGCGGGCCGCTACTTCCGCGGTGGAGGATCACGCTGTTTTCGGGCAATTCCTCGATTACCGGGGGGTTGCCGTAGTGGCCGCAATCGAGAAGATTCCTTCACTCGAGGGCGTCGTGGTTTGCAAGGTGGACCGCGAAGAAGCATTCGCCGATTTTGATCGTACCCTTTACCTCCAAATATTCGCGGCCGCCGCCATACTCGTGGTGTACGTTGGTACACTTTTGTGGCTCAGGCGGAGTGCGGTTGGTCGAGAGATGAAAGAAAGACTCGCACAACAGCAGGCTGTCCTCGCCGAGCGCCTGCGAACGGAAGCTTTACTGCGAACACTCAATGAGACACTGGAGACGAAGGTTGCGGAGCGAACAACCCTGTTAGCAAAAGCGAACGAGCAGTTGCGCCTGGAGCTCGACGAGCGCGAAAGGGCCGAGCAAGCCCTGCAGGCAAGCGAAGAGCGCTACCGGGAGCTGATCGAGAACGCTGGGGACATCATATACACCCACGATCTCGAAGGAAACTTTACCTGGCTCAATAGGGCGGGCGAAAGATGCATCGGCTCCACTCGAGAGGAAATCCTAGGAACCAATATCAGGCAGATTGTGGTTCCCGAAGACAGAGATTTGCTGCAGCAGATGACCCGCCTCCCACTCCAAGACCAAGATGCACGGACCTACGAATTGGAAATGATCTCAAAGCAGGGGAAACGGATTTCTTTGGAAATCAGACCGCGAATCATTTTCGAGAATGGGAAGGCCGTAGCGGTACAGGGGATCGCCCGCGACCTGACCGAGCGGAAGCGGCTGGAGCAACAGCTCCTCCAGGCTCAGAAGATGGAGGCCATGGGGCAACTTGCCGGCGGTATTGCCCACGACTTCAATAACCTGCTGACCGTCATTCTTGGGTACGGTGAGGAAGTATCAAACCAACTTCCCGAACAGAGTCAATCGAGGCGGCAGCTCACGGAGATCATTAATGCCGGGAAGCGAGCGGCATCACTAACGGCGCAACTCTTGGCGTTCAGCCGTCGCCAGCAGGTGAATCTCGAGGCGCTTAATATGAGCGCGGTGGTTTCCGGCATGGACAGCATGCTGCGGCGTGTTATCGGAGAAGATATCAATCTAACGACAAAGCTCGAGGCCGCCCTAGGGTGTGTACAGGCTGACAGTGGGCAGATGGAGCAGGTGATTCTCAACTTGGCTGTCAATGCCCGTGACGCCATGCGGGCCGGCGGCAGTCTTGCCATCGAGTTGGCAGGCGTGGACGGTGGTAAAGTTGGTGCACCGCCGCAGGTTCCCGTCAAACCAGGCCGTTACATCATGCTCAAAGTTAGCGATACGGGGCCCGGAATCGATGCCGCCACACAGACGCGTATCTTCGAGCCTTTTTTCACGACCAAGGAACCGGGCAAGGGAACGGGATTGGGTTTGGCTATAGTTTACGGGATTGTCAAACAGGCCGGCGGTTACGTATGGGTGGACAGCGCGCCGGGCAAGGGTGCGGCCTTCAAGATACTCCTTCCGCTGGTCGCAGGTGCTGTCCCAGCAGAGCCCAAACCTGATCTTGTTCTAGCCGAACTTTCCTCAGATACTAAGACGATATTGCTGGTTGAAGACGAGGAAAACCTGCGTGTGTTTTTGCGTACGATTGTGGAAAGAAGTGGGTATAAGGTACTTGAAGCTGGGCGAGGCGATGAAGGCCTTCAAACCGCCGAGGCGACCAGAGAGCCGATCCACCTCTTGGTTACGGACGTTATCATGCCTCACATGGGAGGACCTGAACTCGCCCGACGGATTACTTCTTCCCATCCGGAGACGCGGGTACTCTTCATCTCGGGATACGCGGACGGAGCCCTCAACCAGGACCATGCTGTTCCGGAAAACGCCGCTTTCCTCCAAAAACCTTTTACGCCGAACGCGCTCGTGAGGAAGGTACGGCAGGTGCTTGAGCACGGCACAACTACTGGCAACGCCGTCCGGAATGCCAAGATGCGCGATATCTAAAGCAGCATCCGTACGACGCGGAGAACTACAACACTCCAGTGGGGAGCAGTGACAACCAGACGACCACAGACAGTGACAAAGAAGTGGCGGTAGGTGGTGGCGGCAGCTTAACAGGCCTGGCTTGAATGGCAGTTGCAGATGTTAACAGCGCAATTACTAGTCCCGAATAGAATAACCTCTTCATCATTTCCTCCTGGTATTGGCGTGACGCGACAGTGCCTACCGTTACTGAATTAAAGCAAAAGTGGTGCCAGTCGCGCCCGATCATCCGATGTCTTTTATCCAAAGTGAATTGAACAAGATAGGGCGGGACGAAGTATCTGTTTCACTCGGACCAAATGGCCCGAAGGTGTCCGCGGACTGCAGAGTGTCTCGGTCTGACGCATGACCAGCGTCGCAGACATCAGGCTGCCCGAAAATTTGTCGCGGCTCGTCCCGACCGCCTGCGGGAGTATCGCGCCCGGCTCAAGCGTATCGCGGAGATCGCACGCCGCCACGCCGCGGCGAGCAACTCCGGCGCCAAGGAACTGGCAGAAACGGCGGAATGGATTGTGGCTCGGTGGAGTGAGTCGCCGAATCGCAACGTCCTTGACGATCACCTAAGCTGAATTCCGCCGCCGCGGTGTGAGCTACTACTTGGAATGAAGATCGGACAGTGGGTCAGCTTGCTAGTTGCCACGCGCGGGTCGCCCCACCTGGAGCAGTGATTCCGTAAGGTAGGGACTAGGTCGGCTTCAGTTCGTTTGTTTACAGGGGTATCCACTCCCAGTTCAGTTTGGCGGCATTTTTGCAATTCTTTGCGGGGTCTTGACTTTGCTCGTTTCTGACACTATTATGAGTGTCATATGAAATCACTCCGCAAGCCCGAC